>NZ_JBHMIS010000015.1:0-119916 GCF_048060415.1 Micromonospora sp. LOL_024 | reverse complement strand
CGGTGCAGGTGTCGGCGTACCCGGATCACTACGCCCAGTGGGAGCAGCAGGCCGCCGACCTGGTCGCCGAGCACTGGAACAGCTGACCCCCACACCCGCTGACCCAACAGACTCTGCTCGAATGGGGGAGCAGAAAGCCGTTGGCCGGCACCCGTACCCCGGGTGCCGGCCAGCGGCGTCTCCCCACGCTGTCGTCCTACGGATGGTGGCCGACCACGACGGGCTGGAGGCGACCGTGCCCGGCGCAGGGATCAAGCCTGACCGCCCGGAGCCGGGCACGGTCGCCCCCAGCCCACAACCTCAACCCCTCAGCCCACAACCTCAACCCCAGTCAAGAAGCCACCAACTCGACCTCGTACCCCTGCCCGTCCGCCAGGTACGCCGCGTACGTGTCGGGGCCACCGGCATGGGGGTGCCGGTCGGGGAAGAGCAGCTCCCACCCGTACCCCGGGGCCTGTGCGACAAGCCGGTCCACGGCGGCGGGTGGACCGCAGTGGAAGGCCAGGTGGTTGAGGCCCGGGGCGAGCCGGTCGTGGCGGCGGCCGGAGAGCGCGGGCGACTCCTCCAGCACGAGGTACGTCGGGCCGAGGCGCCAGGAGCGGCCGCCCGTCCACTCCTGGAACGGGGTCCAGCCCAACTGGCCGAGGAGCCACCCCCAACCGCGCATCGCGGCGCTCAGGTCGGGTACCCACACTTCCACGTGGTGCAGTGCTCCGACCGTTACCGGCTCCCGCCCGGAACCCATAGCACGTCTCCTGCCGGATTTGCCGTTCTTGCCAGGATAAAGAGCAAATCTGAGAGCCGGTTGAGATACTTTGCCGGGAGGTGGCCGGTCCGGTCGGGGTCATGCGCGACGAGGGCCCACGCCGACCGCTCGGCGCGCCGGGCGATCGTCCGCGCCGCGTGTAGCAGCGCCGCGCCCGCGGTGCCGCCGGGGAGGATGAAGGAGTCGAGCTTGCTCAGGCGCGCGTTGTACTCGTCGCACCAGCCCTCAAGGCGCTCGACGTACTCCTCGGTGACCCGCAGTGGCGGGTACTTCGGGTCCGGTTCGACCGGGGTGGACAGGTCTGCCCCCACGTCGAACAGGTCGTTCTGGATCAGCCCCAGCACCGTCCGCAGTCCGTCGTCGAGTTGGCCCAGGGCGAGCGCCACGCCGATGGCGGCGTTGCACTCGTCGACGTCGGCGTACGCGGCGATCCGTGGATCGTTCTTCGGCACCTGCTCGTTGTTGCTCAGCCTGGTCATGCCGGCGTCGCCGGCCTTGGTGTAGATGCGCGTGAGGTGGACGGCCATGACGCACAGCCTACGGATACCGGACCTGACGATCCCGGCATGCCCGGACGCCGGCACGGGGTGGACCTCGGGGGTGGGCCCGGGCGACGCGGGTGACCCGGCGGTCGCCGACGTCGACGTGATCCGGGTACACGGTGGTGCCCGGCTCGCCGGCACCGTGCACGTGGTCGGTGCGAAGAACTCGGCACTGAAGCTGATGGCCGCCGCGCTCCTCGCTCCCGGCCGTACCGTGATCACCAACGTTCCCCGGATCACCGACATCGCGATCATGGGTGAGGTGCTACGCCGCCTCGGCTGCGGCGTGCGGTTCGACGCCGACGATCCGGTGGACCCGATGGTGGCGGTCGGCGGGGTGGCCCGATCCCGTTCGGTCACCATCGACGTACCGGAGCAGCCGGGCGTGGAGGCCGACTACGACCTGGTCGGTCGGCTGCGCGCGTCGATCTGTGTGCTCGGTCCGCTACTGGCCCGGCGGGGCTACGTGCGGGTCGCCCATCCGGGCGGCGATGCGATCGGCTCCCGTGGCCTGGACATGCACGTCTCCGGACTGACCCGGATGGGCGCAGACATCTGCGGCGAGCACGGCTTCGTGATCGCCTCGGCCCCCGACGGCCTGCGCGGCGCGGAGATCGTGCTGGACTTTCCCAGCGTCGGAGCCACAGAGAACCTGATCATGGCAGCGGTGCTGGCCGACGGCACCACCGTGATCGACAACGCCGCCCGGGAGCCGGAGATCGTCGACATCTGCACGCTCCTCCAGCGGATGGGCGCGGTGATCGACGGTGAGGGCACGTCCACCGTCACCATCGTCGGCGTACCCCGGTTGCGGCCGGTCCGGCACGCCACGGTGGGGGACCGGATCGTCGCCGGGACCTGGGCCTTCGGCGCGGCGATGACCCGAGGCGACGTGACCGTGACCGGTCTCGACCCGACGTTGCTGGGAGTGGCGCTGGACAAGGTGGTCGCGGCCGGCGGGCTGGTGGAGACCAGGGCGGACGCCTTCCGGGTACGGATGGACGACCGCCCCCGGGCGGTGGACGTGGTGACGCTGCCCTACCCGGGCTTCGCCACCGACCTGCTGCCGATGGCGATCGGGCTCGCGGCGCTCAGCGAGGGAGCCTCCCTGATCACCGAGAACATCTTCGACGGCCGGTTCATGTTCGCCAACGAGATGATGCGGCTGGGCGCGGACATCAAGACCGACGGGCACCACGCCGTGGTACGCGGCCGGGAGCGGCTGTCCGGCGCACCGGTCCGCGCCACCGACATCCGGGCCGGCGCCGGGCTGATCATCGCCGGGCTCTGCGCCGACGGGACGACCGAGGTGTCCCACGTGCACCACGTCGACCGGGGCTACCCGGACTTCGTGGCGGACCTGCGGGCGCTCGGCATCGAGGTCGAGCGGGCCACCGCACCGGAGGAACCCGAGTTGATCATCTGAGCCGTCCGCCGGCCGGTCTCCCTTAGCCTTCGTTCAGTTCTGCCTACTAGGGTGCAGGCAGACACGGTTCAATCGCAGCGAGGGAGAGACAGATGGCGGGTCGACTCGCGGTCGTCGGGGCCGGGCTGATGGGCTCGGGTATCGCTCAGGTGGCGGCACAGGCAGGCTGGCAGGTGGTGCTGCGGGACCTGGACGACGCGGCGGCGCGGCGCGGCGTGGACGGCATCCGAGAGTCGCTGGAGCGGTTCGCCGAGAAGGGGAAGATCTCCGCGGACGACGTGGAGGCGGCGCTCGGCCGGATCAGCCCGACGACCGACCTGGAGGCGGCGGCCGACGCGGACATCGTCGTCGAGGCGGTCTTCGAGCGGCTGGAGATCAAGCAGGAGGTGTTCCGGGCGCTGGACAAGATCAGCAAGAGCGGCGCGGTGCTGGCCACCAACACCTCGGCCATTCCGGTGACCCAGATCGCGGCGGTCACCGAGCGTCCCGAGTCGGTCGTCGGCACCCACTTCTTCTCGCCGGTGCCGAAGATGAGGCTCTGCGAACTGGTCCGCGGGTACAAGACCAGCGACGCCACCCTGGACGCGGCGAAGTCGTTCGCCGAGGAGATCGGCAAGACGGTCGTCGTGGTCAACCGCGACATCGCCGGGTTTGTCACCACCCGGCTGATCTCCGCCCTGGCCATGGAGGCGGTCCGCCTGGTCGAGGCGGGCGTAATCTCGGCCGAGGACCTGGACACCGCCTGCAAGCTCGGCTTCGGGCACGCGATGGGTCCGCTGGCCACCATCGACCTGACCGGCGTCGACGTGTTGCTCAACGCGACACGCAACATCTACACCGACACCGCCGACGAGAAGTTCTTCCCCCCGGAGCTGCTCCAGCGCATGGCCACCGCCGGCGAGCTGGGCCGCAAGACCGGCCAGGGCTTCTACTCGTACTGAATGTAGGCAGGGGCCCCTCTCTACCGCAGGCGTTGATAGGGGCCCCTCCTTACGCCTCAGCCGTCGCGGCGGGTGGTCCAGCGGAAGGTGGTCAGGCAGAGCACCAGGCCGATCACGCACCAGGCGGCGAGCACCAGGGCGACGCGGGTCAGCTCGAACGAGCCGCCGGGTTCGTCGGCGCCGAAGCTCTCCGGCAGGAAGACCGCCCGCAGCCCCTGGCACATCCACTTGAGCGGGAAGATGGCCGCCACCTGCTGCATCCAGCTTGGCAGGTTGGTGAAGACGAAGAAGACCCCGGAGATGAACTGGAGCACCAACGCGATCGGGGTGACCACCGCCGACCCGCTGCGTGCGGTACGGGCCAGCGACGAGATCGCGATGCCGCAGAGGGTGCAGGCGGTGATCCCGAGGGCGCACACCCAGCCGAAGGTCAGCCAGGAGGTGGCGTCCGTCGGCAGGTTCAGGTCGAACAGAATGACCGAGACGGCGAGCAGCAGTGCGGTCATCGCGGCGCCGATCACCAGCACCATGAGCACCTTGCCGGCGAACCAGACCCATTTCGGCATCGGCGTGCCCAGGTAGCGTTTGAGCACGCCCCGGTCCCGCTCGATGGGGATCCAGATGCCGAGGTTCTGGAAGCTGACGGTCAGCAGGCCGGTCGCGATCATGCCGGTGATGAAGTACTGCGTGTAGCTCACGCCCGGTGCGATCTCCTCGTCGAAGATCGACGCGAAGATCAGCACCATGATGATCGGGAAGCCCAGCGTGAAGACGACGGACTCCCGGCTGCGCATGAACTGCCGGATCTCCAGCCGAGCCTGGCGCAGGGCGAGTCGGGTCGGACCGAGTCGGCGGCCTGGTGCGGTGGCGGCGACCGGGGCCGCCGGCGTGGTGGTGGTGCTCATCGGTGTCCGATCATCCGCAGGTAGATGTCCTCCAGGGTGGGCCGGGTGACGGTCAGGCCCGGCACCTCGCCGCCGAAGCGCGCGGCCAGCTCCGCCACCAGCGCCGTCGGCGTCGCGCTCTGCGCGCTGTCCACCCGACCGTCCGGCGTACGCCAGGAGACGGTGGCCTGTGCCTCCTGTCGGTTGCCGAGGCGGCCGGGGGTGGCGACCTCTACCAGCCGGCCGTCCGCGATCACTCCCACCCGGTCGGCGAGCGCCTCGGCCTCGTCCAGGTAGTGCGTGGTGAGCACGATCGTGGTGCCGGCGGCGGAGAGGTCCCGGATCAGCTCCCAGAATTCGTGCCGTGCCTCCGGGTCGAAGCCGGTGGTCGGCTCGTCGAGGAAGAGTAGTTCGGGCCGGCCGACGATGCCCAGCGCCACGTCGAGGCGGCGCTTCTGGCCTCCGGAGAGGGTGTGTGTCCGGGCCCGGGCCTTGGCGGCCAGCCCGACCCGCTCGATCACCTTGTCCGGGTCGTCGGCGTCCGGGTAGAAGCCGGCGAAGTGGCGTACCACCTCGGCGACGGTCAGTTCGTCGAACTCCCCGGTGCTCTGCAGCACGATGCCCACCCGCGCGCGCCATTCGCGGGCGGGGCGGCCTGGGAACCGTGCGGGTTGGGCTGGTGAGCCGCGTTGCCGCGACCCGAGGGCCAGCTCCGGGTCGTGGTCGAGTACCCGAACCTCACCGGCGTCGCGGGTACGGTAGCCCTCCAAGATCTCCACCGTGGTGGTCTTGCCGGCGCCGTTCGGCCCGAGCAGGGCGAACACCTCGCCACGGCGGACGTCCAGGTCCAGCCCGGCCACGGCGACGGTGCCGCCGTACGCCTTGCGCAACCCGCGGACGTGGATCGCGACGTCTTCACTCATGCCGTCAAGTGTGCGACTCGTGGTCGGCCGCCGTGCGCCTCGGGGGTGGTGGTCGCCACATTCGTGGGTGTTCCGTACCCGGGCACGGACCTCAGACGCGGAAGCCCGCCTCGCGGGCGGCCTGTCGCTCCCGGCGCCGATCCGCCCGACGGTGTAGCAGCCAGGGCAGGGCGAGCGCGAACCCGCCCACGAACACCAGCACCAGTACCGGCAGGACGATCGCCACGAGCGACATGACCACGCTGGTGGCATCCTCGGCGGTGCTCGCCACCGGCGCGCCGATGCCGGCGGTGGCGGCGTTGATGACCGGCCGGGCGGTCGATTTGAGTAGATGGACGCCGAGCGCGATGAGCACCCCGACCAGCACCGGCAGCCACTGCCCGCCACTGGCGAAGAAGCTCTCCGGGTCGTTCACCGTCACCGTCTCCGAGGCCGAGCCGGCACCGAACGCGAGGCCGCCGGCGGTCGGGCGGACCACCGTCTGGACCAGGTCGTTGACGTGGTCCACGACCGGCACCTTGTCCGCGACGAACTCGACGGCGAGCAGCACGGCAAGGATGCCCAGCACCCACTCGTTGCCGAGCCACTGCCAGCCGCCGGGCAGGTCGATGACGCCGGTGTAGCGGGCCAGCGCACCCGTGACGAGCAGCGGGATGTAGGCGTTCAACCCCGCCGAGGCGGCGAGGCCGGTACCGGTGAGCACTTCGAGCACCATCACAGCATCGCACCGGCACGCCAGTGGCGCTCGGTGGCGCCTACCGGTGGCTCCGCTACCCTGCTCGGGTGCGGTTGGTCATAGCGAAATGCTCTGTGGACTACGTCGGACGGCTCTCGGCCCACCTGCCGTTGGCGACCCGGCTGTTGATGGTGAAGGCGGACGGGTCGGTCTCCATCCACGCCGACGACCGGGCCTACAAACCCCTGAACTGGATGAGCCCGCCGTGCCGGCTGGAGGAGGCCCCCGGCGTCTGGCGGGTGGTCAACAAGGCAGGTGAGGAGTTGCGGATCACCCTGGAGGAGGTTTTCCAGGACACCTCGTACGACCTGGGCGTCGACCCGGGGCTGCGGAAGGACGGCGTCGAGGCTCACCTGCAGGAGTTGCTGGCGGCCAACCCGGAGACGTTGGGCGACGGGTACACACTGGTCCGCCGCGAGTACATGACCGCCATCGGCCCGGTCGACCTGCTCTGCCGGGACGCCAACCAGGGCACGGTCGCGGTCGAGGTGAAGCGTCGCGGCGAGATCGACGGCGTCGAGCAGCTCACCCGCTATCTCGAACTGCTCAACCGGGATCCGCTGCTCGCACCGGTCGCCGGCGTCTTCGCCGCCCAGGAGATCAAGCCGCAGGCCCGGGTGCTCGCCACGGACCGGGGCATCCGCTGCGTGGCGGTGGACTACAACCGGCTGCGCGGCATCGAGCGGAACGAACTGACTCTCTTCTAGCTCCTGCCGTACAGCATCTTGATCGCCTTGACCAGGCGGGCGACGTCGGCCGGGTTGCGTTCGAACGTGGTCGAGGGCAGCAGTGAACGGGCCCGGCGGCGGGTGACCGACTTGGCCCGGGCGAACTCGCGTAGCCCGTCCTCGCCGTGGATGCGGCCGAAGCCCGACTCGCCGACGCCGCCGAACGGCAGGGTGGACATGCCGGCGAAGGTGAGGGTCGAGTTGACCGAGGCCATGCCGGAGCGTAGCCGCCGGGCGATCGCGACCGCGCGCCGTTGACCGAAGACCGAGCCACCCAGCCCGTACGGCAGGGCGTTGGCCCGGTTGAGGGCCTCGTCGGCGTCGCGGACCCGGTTGATGGTCAGGGTGGGGCCGAAGGTTTCCTCGCGTACCGCGACAGACTCCTCCGGCACCTCCACCAGCACGGTCGGGTGGGCGTACGGGGGCCGCACCGCGTCCGACCCGCCGAGCGCGGCACGCCCGCCCCGCGCCAGCGCGTCGGCGATGTGCCGCCGGATGACGTCGAGTTGACTGGGCATGGTGATCGGGCCGATGTCGGCGTCGTCGGGGCCGACGGTGAGGCGGCCGGCGCGCTCGACGACCTTGGCGACGAAGGCGTCGAAGACCGGCTCCACGGCGTACACCCGCTCGATGCCGATGCAGGTCTGCCCGGCGTTGGTCATCGCGCCCCAGACACACGCGTCGGCGGCGGCGTCCAGGTCGGCGTCGGAGTCCACGATCATGGCGTCCTTGCCGCCGGCCTCCAGCAGCACCGGCGTGAGCGACTCGGCGCAGGCCGCCATCACCCGCTTCGCGGTGGCCGTCGAGCCGGTGAAGGCGACCTTGTCGACACCGGCGCGGCAGAGCGCCGCGCCGACCTCGCCGAGGCCGTGCACGGCGGCGAACACGGGCTGCTCGGGCACCACCTCGGCGAAGCTGTCGACCAGCCACTGGCCGACGACCGGGGTGTACTCGCTGGGCTTGAAGACCACCGCGTTGCCGGCCGCCAGGGCGTACGCGATCGAGCCGATGGGGGTGAAGACGGGATAGTTCCAGGGCCCGATGACGCCGATCACGCCGTGTGGCTGGTACTCCAGGTGGGCCGAGAACTCGGCCAGGACGAGCCGGGAGCGGACCCGGCGGTGGCCCAGCACCCGGCGGGCGTTGCGGGCCGCCCAGTCGACGTGTTCCACGGCGGTCACGATCTCGACGAGGGCGTCGGCGACCGGTTTGCCGCTCTCGGCGTGCATCAACGCCGCTAACTGTTCCATCCGCTGGGCCAGCAGGGCCCGCCAGCTCAGCAGCCGCTCCCGACGCCCGCTGTAGCCGAGGGCCGCCCACCACTGACCGGCGGCCCGGGCCCGCTCGACGGCGCGTTCGATGCCCACCGCGCTGGCGATCGGGACGCGACCCGCTTCGTCGCCCGTCGCCGGGCTGGTCGAGATCAGGTGGTCGTCCTCGATCACCGGGGTGCCGGGAAGCCGCACAGCCTTCATGGCGAAAGTCTAGACGCGAGAACCACTCACTGATAGAAGTGTTGAACTGGGGTGAACTATCCGGGTTGGGCGGTTTCCGGAAGTCGCCGCCGCAAGGTTCGGACAGAAGCTGCCCACCTGGGCACCCAGAGACGGCCAGCCGGGTGGTGGAGACGGCCGCCCGGGGGTGACAGGCTGACCCGGGGATGGCCGCACGGGGTGGAGGTATGACTGCCCATGGATGAACATCCGCAACTGATGCCGCTGCTGACGGTGGCTGCTGGGCCGATGCGGGGGCTCGGTTTCCGGCTGCTTACGCGGCCACAGGTGATCGGCCGCGACCCGGCGGTCGACGTCGTCGTGCACGATCCGCACCTGAGCCGCCGGCACGCCGAGATCTGGCTGGCCGGTGAGGGCGTCTCCCTGGTCGACCTCGCCTCCACGAACGGAACCTGGGTGAACGATCTCCGGATCACCGGGGTGGCTCGGCTCAGCGACGGCGACGTGGTCCGGATCGGCCGTACCGAGCTGAGATTCTTTGATCCGGCGTTGGCCCGGACCGACCCGGTGGGGCTCAGCTTCGGACCGCCCCGCCAGGAGCGCCGCGCGACCGTGCCGCTGCGCGTCCCGGTCGCGACGCCGACGGTACCCGGGCAGCCCGGCGTGCCGGACCCGTCGGCCGTGGGCGCTGTCCGCCGCTGACAGTGCCGGTCGGGATGACGGTGCCGGGCCTGGTATGTGGGTGTCGGCCACATGGACCGGCCGCACCGATCGTGTCACCATGCCGCGATGAAGGCCGAGCAGCACGTCGTGACCGCGAACGGAATCAGGCAGGCCGTCCAGGTGGCCGGGCCCACTGACGGAGTGCCGGTGCTGCTGGTGCACGGCAACTGTTCGTCGGCCGCCTTCTGGGAGCCGCTGGTGCGGCGGCTGCCGGAGGCGCTGCGGGTGGTCGTGCCGGATCTGCGCGGCTACGGCGGTACACAGACCGCACCGGTGGACGGCAGCCGTGGGCTGACCGACTTCGCCGACGACGTGGCGGCACTGCTCGACGAGCCGGCGCTGTTCGCCGCGGGCGCCCGGCCCGTGGTCGTCGGCCACTCGCTCGGCGGGGGAGTGGCCATGCGGCTCCTGGTGGACCACCCCGACCGGGTGGCCGGGCTGCTGCTCGCGGCGCCGGTGTCGCCCTACGGCTTCGGTGGCACCCGCGACCTGGCCGGCGGCCCGACCACACCCGACTTCGCCGGGACCGGCGCCGGTACGGCGAGCGGCGACTTCGTCGCGCGGCTGGCAGCCGGTGACCGCAGCGCCGAGGCGCAGACCAGCCCTCGCAGTGTCCTGCGCGCCGCGTACGTGGCGGATCCGGCCTGCCTCGGTGACGACGAGGAGTTGCTGCTGGACAGCGTTCTCTCCACCGCGACCGGCCCGGACAACTACCCCGGCGACGCGGTCGGTTCGCCGAACTGGCCCGGTACCGCGCCCGGCCGGCGGGGAGTGCTCAACGCGCTCGCCCACTTCCGGATCGCCGAGCCGCTGGTCGCCGTACCCGCGAAACCTCCGGTGGTCTGGATCCGTGGCGAAAGCGACGTGATCGTCTCTGACACGTCCCTGTTCGACCTGGCCCAGCTCGGCACGCTCGGTGTGCTGCCCGGCTGGCCCGGCCCGGACGAGTGCCCGCCGCAGCCGATGGTCGGGCAGACCCGCGCGGTGCTCGACCGGTACGCCGCCGCCGGTGGCAGCTACCGGGAGGTGACGTTGCCGGGCTGCGGGCACAGCCCACACCTGGAGCGGCCGGCGGAGTTCGTCGCGCAACTGCTTGCCCTCGCGGGCGTCAAGGCGGCCTGACCGCCGCCCGCCCGGTGAGTTATCCCACGGCGTCTCGACAACGGTGCGTCACATGGCAGACTCGCGCGCATAACCTTAGCGGCCGTTCAGTCTGGCCGTTCGCAAGCGGACAGGGGAGGCCGGTCGTGGCGCGCGAGTTCAGCAGCGTGGGTGTGGTGGGTCTGGGCACCATGGGTGCCGGCATCGTCGAGGTGTTCGCCCGCAACGGCATCGACGTGGTCGCCGTGGAGATCTCCGACGTCGCCCTGGAACGCGGCCAGGCCAACCTGACCGGCTCGACCGACCGGGCAGTCGCCAGGGGCAAGCTCGCCCCCGCCGATCGGGACGCCCTGCTGGCCCGCGTCGACTTCCAGGTCGGGCTGGCCGCGCTGCACTCGGTGGACCTGGTGATCGAGGCGGCACCCGAGCGCCTCGACCTCAAGCAGCGGATCTTCGCCGAGCTGGACCGGGTCTGCAAGGCCGAGGCCATCCTCGCCACCAACACATCGTCGCTGAGCGTCACCGAGATCGCCGTGGCCACCGCCCGCCCCGACCAGGTCATCGGCATCCACTTCTTCAACCCGGCGCCGGTGATGAAGCTGGTCGAGATCGTCCGTACGGTGGTCACCGCCGCCCACGTGGTCGCGGACGTGGAAGCCCTCGGCAAGCGGCTCGGCAAGGTCGACGTGACGATCACCGACCGGGCCGGCTTCATCGCCAACGCACTGCTCTTCGGATACCTCAACCACGCGGTCGACATGTTCGAGTCCCGGTACGCCACCCGCGAGGACATCGACGCCGCGCTGAAACTGGGCTGCGGGCTGCCAATGGGACCGCTCGCGCTGCTCGACCTGATCGGCCTGGACACCGCGTACGAGATCCTGGACACCATGTACCGGCGCGGCGGCCGGGATCGCCGACACGCCCCGGTGCCGCTGCTCAAGCAGATGGTGACGGCGGGTCTGCTCGGGCGGAAGACCGGCCGGGGCTTCTACACCTACGAGCGACCTGGCTCGCCGAAGGTCGTACCGGACGAGCAGACAACGACCCCGGTGGCGCCCACGCCCGCCCCCGCGACCGTGACCACGATCGGCGTCGTGGGGTCGGGCACGATGGCCGCCGGGATCATCGAGGTCTTCGCCACGGCCGGCTACCAGGTCGTCTCGGTGACCCAGGAGAAAGTCAAGTCCACCACGGTCTCCGAAACCGTCGGGACCTCGCTCGACAGGAGCGTCGCCCAGGGCAGGCGCAGCGAGACCGACCGGGATGCCACTCTAAGCCGAATCAACTGGTCGTCGACGCTGGAGGACCTGGCCGACGTCGACCTGGTGGTCGAGGCGGTGACCGAGGAACTGAGCGTCAAGAAGACGCTCTTCGCCAGCCTCGACGAGATCTGCAAGCCTGGCGTCGTACTGGCCACCACCACCTCCTCGCAACCGGTGATCGAGATGGCGATGGCCACCCAGCGCCCGACCGACGTGGTGGGTCTGCACTTTTTCAACCCCGCACCGGAAACGGCGCTGGTGGAGATCGTGCAGACGATCCGCACCTCGGCGGAGACCACCGCCACCGCCCGTGCGGTCTGTGCCACCCTCGGCAAGACCGGCGTGCTCTGCGGTGACCGGTCCGGTTTCATCGTCAACGCGCTGCTGTTCCCATACCTCAACGACGCGGTACGCATGCTGGAGGCCAGCTACGCCACGGCCGACGACATCGACCACGCGATGAAGCTCGGCTGCGGCTACCCGGTGGGCCCGTTCGAGCTGCTCGACGTCGTCGGCCTGGACGTGGCGCTGGCCATCCAGCGGGAGCTGTACCTGGAGCTACGCGAACCGGGTTTCGCACCCGTGCCGCTCCTGGAGCACCTGGTGACGGCCGGCTACCTGGGCCGCAAGACTGGCCGCGGCTTCCGCTGAAGTGTAAGGAGGAGCGCCCTGTCAACGCCTGCGGTAGAGGAAGGGCCCCTCATCAACACCATCAGCAGCCGAGCCGGTGAGCAGGGGGTCGCTGGCACGCCCGTACGCTGGGTGACGTGAGTCCTCGTCGCAACCGTCCCCGTCGTGACGACGCCGACCAGCTTAACGCCGAGCGGGCGCGGCACGGCGTCACCTCCGTACAGCAGTGGCGTGACGGCGACTGGCAGGTACGCGGGATCAGCGGCGGCGCTTCCGCCAAGACGTACCGGTGCCCCGGCTGCGATCAGGAGATCAGGCCCGGCGTCGCACACGTCGTGGCCTGGCCGGCTGACGGCCGGGGTGATCTGACCGACCGGCGGCACTGGCACAGCGGCTGCTGGCAGGCGCGCGAACGACGGTTGCCGGCGATCCAGCGCGGCCGTGGCGCGCACCGTCACGGTTGAGGCCGCCCGACAACGCGGTAGTTGAGCGCGATTGTTACCAGGGGGCCCTCCCTTGCATCCGAATGCGGCGCGGGACAATGGGGCGGTGAGTACACCGATCCGCGCGTCCTCGATCCTGCCCGGCCGACGGGAGGAGATCGAGCTGCACACCGCCGACGGCCTGCGGCTGGTCGGCGAGTTGGCCCGGCCGGTGGACCGGGATCCGGTGGGCACCCTGGTCTGCCTGCATCCGCTGCCCACCCACGGCGGGATGATGGACAGCCACGTGTTCCGCAAGGCGGCCTGGCGGCTGCCGGCGCTCGCCGACCTGGCCGTGCTCCGCTTCAACACCCGGGGTACCAGCAGTGTGCGCGGCACCAGCGAGGGCAGCTTCGACTCGGCGGTCGGCGAGCGCTTCGACGTGGCCGCTGCCATCGAGTACACCGAGTTCCACGAGCTGCCGAACGTCTGGCTGCTCGGCTGGTCGTTCGGCACCGACCTGGTGCTGCGCTACGGCTGCGACCCGGCGGTGACCGGCGCGATCCTGCTCTCGCCGCCGTTGCGCTACTCCGGCGCTGCCGATCTGGACCAGTGGGCCGAGTCCGGCAGGCCGGTGACCGCGCTGGTGCCGGAATTCGACGACTACCTGCGACCCGAGCAGGCGCGGGAGCGCTTTGCGGTGGTGCCGCAGGTGGAGGTTGTCGGCATGCCCGGGGCGAAGCACCTGTGGGTCGGTGACGCCGAGACCGTGCTGGACGAGGTGGTGCGGCGGGTCAACCCGGCTGTGCCGGTGCCGCTGCCGCTCGACTGGGACGGCCCGATGGAAACCGGCGACGCCAGCGCGTACGCCGACCGCACGGTCGCCGCCTTCGCCGACACGCCGGTGTCGGGCCCGCCGCCGCGCCGCGCCGAGTGAGCCCGCGCCGCCCGGTCGCCGACGGGGGCGGTTGGGCCGGCGCGGCCGCTGCCGAGCTGATGGCGTGGACGGTTCAGTCCGAGCGGGTACGGCGGATCGGTGAGCGTAGGGCCCGGCCGTCTTGCCGTACCAGCTTGCCGAACTCGCCCTTACCAGATCGGGTGCCGGTCAGTCGGAAGTGACCTTGCTCGGCTTGGCGCTGCGCTCGTCGGTGGTCGGCTTGGTTGGGCGCTTGCCGTTCTCGCCCGTGCTGGTGATCTTCGTCGGGGTGGCACCTCGGCCGCCCTCACCAGGCACCGCCGCCACCGTCGGTTCGCCGTCGACCCCGGCGCTCGCCGTGCCACCGTCGACACTTGTCGGTGCTGTGGTGGGGTTGGTCGCCGCAGGATCCTCGACGGTGGTGACCGGCTCCGCCGCCGGCTTCGTCGCCGGGCCGGCCTCCTCGGTGGCGGGACGTCCACCGTTGGCCGAGGCCGCGACCGGGACGTCGTCACCGGACGGGCGGGCGCCGTTTGCGGACGGCCCGGCGGGGACGTTCTTGCCGGCCGGGCGGGCGCCGTTTGCCGGGGCGGCGGTGGGCGCCGACGCCGCCGGTAGCCGCAGGTCGATCAGCTTGTGCTGCAACTCGTCGGATTCCTGCCGGGCCTTCCAGGTCTCCTGTCGCAGGTCGGCGAGCTGTTGCTGGGCCTTGGCGATCTCCAGCATCACCTGTGCGAGCTGCTGGCGGCCGGACGCCGCCTCCTGCTGGGTCGCAGCCAGGTGCTGCTGGGTGGTGGCCAGGTGCTGCTGGGTGGTGGCCGCGTACTCCTCGAACTGGCGGCGGGACGCCGCGACATGCTCGTCCGCTTCACGGCGCACGGCGGTGACATGCTCGTCGGCCTCGCGGCGGGTGGTGGTGGCGTACTCGTCGACCTCGCGTCGCTTCTCGGCCACCTCGGCCTCGGCCTGACGCAGCAGCTCACCGGCCTGTTCCTGCGCCTGCTCCCGCACGTTGACCGCGTCCTGTTCGGCGTCCCGGCGGATCTGGTCGGCGCCCTGCTCGATCTCGTTGCGCCGCGTGGTGTACGCCGACTCCAGCTTCGCACGGCGGGTCTCGAATCCGGACTCCAGCTCGGTGGTGCGACTGCGGATCCGCTCGTCCAGTTCGGCGCTGCGCGTCTTGTACTGCTCTTCCAACTGGTCACGGCGGTTGGTGAACTCGCGGTCGGCGGTCGCTTTGCGCTCGGCCAACTCCCGGTCAGCGGCTTCGCGCCGGCCGTTGACCTCCTTCTCCACCCCGGCCCGCCAGGCGCCCAACTCCTGCTGCGCCTGCGCCCGGGCATGTTGCACGTACGCCTCGGTCTCGCCGCGCATGCGCTGGGCGTACGCCTCGGTCTCGGTGCGGGTGCGACGAGCCGCTTCGGTCGCCTGGGTGGTCAGCCGCTCGGCCTCCTGCCGGGCCTTGTCGCGGGCGGCCCGGCCGGCCTCGGAGGCGTCGTCGATGATCTGCTTGGCTTCCTGGCTGGCCTTGGCGTGGGTGGCCCGCCCAGCCTCGGTGGCCTGGTCGACGAGGCGCTTGGCCTCCTGCTGGGCGTTGGCGTGCACCTCCTTGGCGGCCTCGCGGAGCTGTGTCGCCTCCTGCTGGGCGTTGGCGTGCGCCTCGCGGGCCGACTCGCGCAGCCGGCTCGCCTCCTGCTGGGCCCGGGTGTGGATCTCCTTGGCGGCGTCGCGCAGCTGGGTGGCTTCCTGTTCGGCCTTGGCCAACGCCACCTGGGTGGTCTTGCGCAGCCGGGCGGCCTCCTCTTCGGCCGCTCGGCTGGCCGCCTCGGCCTGCGCCCGGCGTGTCGCGGCGTGTCGCTCCTCCTCGGTCCGGCGGGCGGCCAGGGCGATCTCGAAGTCCTTGAGCGCCTTGGCGGCCTCGACCCGGGCCTCTTCGATGATGTGCTCGGCGGTGGCCCGGCGGGCCTCGATCTCCTCGTGCGCGGCGCTGAGGATGTCCTCGGCCTGTTCCTCGGCCAGCGTGAGGATGTGTTCCACCCGTGGACCGAGGTGCCGGAACGCGGCCCGGTCCACGGCGCCGACCTGTTTGCGCACCTGGGTGAGGTCGCGCTGCAACACCTCGACCTGGCCGGCCAGCTTGTGGATCTGCGTGTATGCCTGTTCACGTTCGGCCGCGAGCGCTGCGATCTCGTGCTCGGCACGAGCGACGTAGCGGTCGACCTGTCGTTTCGTGTACCCCCGAACAGCGGACTCGAAGTGGGGCTCCGTGGTCACGTCCCCGCCGAGCGCGAACAGTTCCTCGCCGTGCGACATGCTCTCATCCTCACACGCATCGGGCCCTCCTGGGGCGATACGGACGCCCGTCTTGGGACCTACTTCTCCGTATCGGGAGGGCCGGTGCCGGTCGTTTCGCGAACGCAGGGCGGCGCGGGGTGTCACCGGTCACCCGATGTCACCCCGCGCCGTGGTCATGCCCCGGTGGGTTCGGTCAGCTGGCGGTCTCCGCGGTCACCTTGTCGTCGGCGTCGTCCGCCGGCTTGTCCGAGCCGGCCGCGTTCGCGGCGGGTGTGCCCGGGACGATGCCGGCCAGGCCGGAGAGCATCTGCCCGAGCTGGGAGGTGACGGCATCCTTCTGCCGGGTCAGGTCCTCGACCTCGCGGCGAGCCGCCTGGGTGGTCAGCTCCGCCTCGGTGCGCGCCTCGTTGAGCAGGCGCTGCGACTCGGCCCGCGCGTCGTTCAGCGTCCGGTCCGCGAGCGCCTTGGCCTTCTCGACCGTCTCGGTGGCGTTGCGCTCCGACTCGACCCGACGGGCCTCGGCGCGCTGCTCGATTTCCTTCGCCCGCTCCTGCGCGGCCCGGGCCCGCTGCTCGGCCTCGCTGACCAGCTTCTGGGTCTGCGCTACCTGGGCGGCGTGCCGTTCCGACTCCTCGCGCTCGGCCTTCTCCCGCCGCTCGGCGAGCTGTAGGTCCAGTGCCTGGAGGTCCTTGTCACGCTTGTCGCGGGCGTCGGTGAGCAGCTTGGTCGCCTCCGCGCGCTTGTCCTCGGCCTCGCGTGCTGCCTTGGCCCGCTGCTGGGTGATCTCCCGCTCGGCGGTGGCGCGCAGGGTGGCCACCTCCCGCTCCACGGTGGACTTCAGCTCGGCGACCTCGTGGGCGGTGACCGTGCGCTGCTGCTTGGTCTCCCGCTCGGCGTCGGCGCGTAGCGTGTCAGCCTCACGACGGGCCTGGACGCGGACCTCGGCGGCCTCCCGCTCGGCGGTCGTGCGAACGTTGCCCGCCTCCCGCTCCGCGTTGGCCTTCATCGCCGCCGCCTCGGCGCGTGCCTTGTCGGTGATCTCCCGGGCCTCGAGGCGGGCGGCGGAAAGAATGCCCTCCGACTCGCGCTTGGCCTCGTTGCGGTGGTCGTTCGCCTGCTCCTCGGCGAGCCGGAGGATCTGCTCGACCCGGGTGCCGAGGCCCGACAGCGTGGGGCGGCTGTTCTCCTCCAGCTGCTTGCTGGTGTCGGTGAGCTTCTGCTCAAGGGCCGTGAGCCGCTGCTCGGACTGCCGGAGCCGGCGCTGGGCGTCGTTGAGCGCCTGCTCGGCGTCGGCGCGGTCCTTGTTGGCCTGACTCAGCGCGCCGTTCAGCCGGCCGATGAAGTCGTCGACCTGGCCGGTGTTGTATCCGCGCAGGCCAACGGTGAAATCTGGCTGCGAGTTCGCGTTATCGAAGAACGCGAGAGGGGAGGACTGCTGCTGGGGCATTGGGACATAGTGGCAGACCACCCGGGGTCCTTCGCAAGAGCGTGCCTCCCTTTGCCACCCCCAATGCATGGTCAACTCGCCGGACCGCCGGACCACCGGGCCGACAGGCGATCTTGCCAGCTCCGGGGCGAGCCGGGTGGCACGGAGCGTGACGTGGAAAAGGGTTGCGGGGGTGGCCCTTGGCCCTTTAGTTCCGCCTCGGCCGCGATCGCACGAATGCGTCCCGGACAGGGTGTGTGGAAAGCCAATCGCGGTTCGCCGAATGGCCATCGGTGCCTCGGCCGTCAGGTCAACGCCCGCGGAACCGGCTGATGGCGTCTAGGTGCCAGGAGGGTAGCCCGGGGTCGCGGACGCCGGGTCAGTCCTCGGGCGCGAGGTAGCGTACGCCTACCTTGCCCTGGTTGGGCGTCCGATGTGAAAGAAGTGCGTGGGGTCAGGGCCCGGTGGCCGGCTGCACCAGCTCCACCAGCACGCCACCGGCGTCCCTGGGGTGGACGAAGTTGATCCGTGAGCCCGCGGTGCCCCGCCTCGGCTCGGCGTAGAGCAACCGGAGGCCCCGGTCGCGCAACGCCGCGCAGGCCGCGTCGATGTCGGTCACCGTGTACGCCACCTGCTGGACGCCGGGGCCGTTTCGGTCCAGGAACTTCGCGATCGTCGACTCCGCGGTCAACGGCGCGAGCAGCTGCACGCAGCCGCCCTCGGTGTTCGGCCCGACCGCCAGCATCGCCTCGCGGACGCCCTGTTCGGTGTTGGTCTCGACGTGCACGCAGCGCATGCCGAACGTCCGCTGGTAGAAGTCGATCGCGGCGTCGAGGTCGGCCACCGCGACCCCGACGTGGTCGATGCGGCGCAGGCCGATGTCTGTGACATAGTCGGCAGCGGGCTCGGCGGGGGAGTTCTCAGGCATGGCGCTAGTCTGGCCGAACAATCGTTAAGGCGTACAGTTCGGCATCCCCTCGGAGGCAGGTATGGCTTCGGTGATCGTCAGCGGCGCGCGGACCCCGATGGGACGGCTGCTCGGCAACCTCAAAGACCTACCGGCGACGAAGCTCGGTGGCGTCGCCATCGCCGCGGCCCTCGAGCGGGCCGGGGTCGCCGCCGACCAGGTGCAATATGTGATCATGGGGCAGGTGCTCCAGGCCGGCACCGGGCAGATTCCCGCCCGGCAGGCGGCCGTGGAGGCGGGCATCCCGATGTCCGTACCGGCCCTGACGATCAACAAGGTCTGCCTCTCCGGCCTGGACGCGATCGCCCTGGCCGATCAGTTGATCCGGGCCGGCGAGTTCGACATCGTGGTCGCCGGCGGCATGGAGTCGATGACCAACGCCCCGCACCTGCTGCTCGGCCAGCGGGCCGGCTACAAGTACGGCGACGTGGTGATCAAGGACCACATGGCGCTCGACGGGCTGACCGACGCGTGGGACTGCTGCTCGATGGGCGAATCCACCGAACGGCACGGCAGCGCCCGGGGCATCAGCCGCCAGGAGCAGGACGCCTTCGCCGCCACCAGCCACCTGCGAGCCGCCGCGGCGCAGAAGAACGGGCACTTCGCCGAGGAGATCACCCCGGTGGCCATCGCGCAGCGCAGGGGCGATCCGCTGGTGATCGGCGAGGACGAGGGCATCCGGCCGGACACCACCGCCGACTCCCTGGCCAAGCTCCGCCCGGCGTTCGCGAAGGACGGCACCATCACCGCGGGCAGTGCCTCGCCGATCTCCGACGGCGCGGCGGCCGTGGTCGTGATGAGTAAGGCGAAGGCGAAGGAGCTGGGCCTGAGTTGGCTGGCCGAGGTCGGGGCGCACGGCAACGTGGCCGGCCCGGACAACTCCCTGCACTCACAGCCGGCCAACGCCATCCAGCACGCCCTGCGAAAGGGCGGGCTGAGCATCTCCGACCTCGACCTGATCGAGATCAACGAGGCGTTCGCCCAGGTGGGTATCCAGTCCATCCGCGATCTGGAGATCAGCCCCGACAAGGTCAACGTCAACGGCGGCGCGATCGCGCTCGGCCACCCGATCGGCATGTCCGGCGCCCGGCTGGTGCTTACCCTGGCGATGGAGCTCAAGCGGCGCGGTGGCGGCACCGGAGCGGCCGCGCTCTGCGGCGGCGGAGGTCAGGGCGACGCGCTGATCATCCATGTGCCGGCCGCCGCCGAAAGTGATCAGTGAGCGCGACGAACAGCGAGTCGACCGGCGGGGCTCCCGCCGCGGCCAGCGGATCTGTGCGCCGTAGCCGCGACGTACCCGGGCTGGTGCGGCGAGCCCGCGACGGTGACCCACGGGCGGTGGCCCGGCTGATCACCCTGGTCGAGTCGGGCGACGAGACGGTGCCGGGCATCGCCGCGGCGCTCGCGCCGTTCAGCGGCCGGGCGCAGGTGGTCGGCCTGACCGGTTCCCCCGGGGTGGGTAAGTCGACCACCACCAACGAGTTGGTGCGTGCCCTGCGGGCCCGGGGCCACCGGGTCGGCGTGCTGGCCATCGACCCGTCCAGCCCGTTCACCGGCGGCGCGATCCTCGGCGACCGGGTGCGGATGCAGGACCACGCCACCGATCCGGGCGTCTACATTCGTTCGATGTCCAGCCGGGGGCACCTCGGCGGGCTCTCGGCGGCCACCCCGCAGGCGGTGCGGGTGCTGGAGGGCGCCGGCTGTGACGTGGTGCTGGTGGAGACCGTCGGCGTCGGGCAGGCCGAGGTCGAGGTGGCCTCGCTGGCCGACACCACGCTGGTGCTGCTGGCGCCGGGCATGGGCGACGCGATCCAGGCGGTGAAGGCGGGCATCCTGGAGATCGCCGACATCTTCGTGGTCAACAAGGCCGACCGGGACGGCGCCGACGCGACCGTCCGGGACATCCAGGGCATGATCGCGCTCGGCGAGCGCGGGCCGGGCCAGTGGCGTCCGCAGGTGGTCCGGGCGGTCGCCACCCGTGCCGAGGGGATCGACGAGGTGGCCGCCGCGGTCGACAAGCACCGTGGCTGGCTGGTCGAGCACGACGAGTTGCGCCGCCGCCGCGAGGCGCGGGCCGCCGCCGAGATCGAGGCGATCGCGCTCGGTGTGCTCCGCGCCCGGATCGGTTCGCTGCGCGACGGTACCCAGTTGCCGGCGCTCGCCGCCGAGGTGGCGGCCGGGGCGAGCGACCCGTACGCCGCCGCCGCCGCGTTGCTGGCCCAGCTCTCCGGGTAGGCCCGGCGGCGGTCCACTGCGGACAGCCTCCGGCGGTTACGCTCGCACCGGCGCGCTGATGCGCGGGCGATGCGACGAGCGCTGGGGGTTCCGTGGACCACGAGACGACGCAGGAGTTGCAGATGACGCCGGACGCCGTGGCGGGTGGTCGGACGGACATCTCCGACGAGGTGGTGGAGAAGATCGCGGTGGCCGCGGCGAAGGCGGTGCCCGGCGTCGTCGAGCTGGGTGGCGACATCGCTCGTTTCTTCAACGCGGTGCTCGACCGGGTCGGGCTGGACGAGATGGGCGACGCCCGACGGGGCTGCTCGGCCCACGTCACCAACGGCGCGGCGGTGGTGAACCTGGTCATCGTGATCGGCGCCGGGCATCCGGTGCCCGAGGTGACCTCAGCGGTGCGGGCCGGGGTGACGCAGGCGGTGGAGGCGTACGGGCTGCAGGTCGACGAGATCAACATTCGGGTGGACGACGTGGCGATCGACTATCCGCCCGCCTGAGTCCGGGCAGCTCAGGTTACCGAGCAGTACGAGCCGCCTTACCGATCGTTCAGGAGCGGGCCCTACACTCGACGTCAGTCGAGGACTCGAGGAGGAGCCCGGGATGAACGCCGACGAGATCGCTGCCGGGCGGGCCCGCTGGCAGGCCCGCTACGACGCCGCGCGCAAGCGGAATGCCGACTTCACCACGCTCTCCGGGACGCCCGTCGAGCCGGTCTACGGGCCACCGGAAGGCACCGACTACCCGGGCTTCGAGCGGATCGGCTGGCCGGGCGAGTTCCCGTACACCCGTGGCCTGCATCCCACCGGCTACCGGGGGCGGACCTGGACCATCCGGCAGTTCGCCGGGTTCGGCAACGCCCGGCAGACAAACGAGCGCTACAAGATGATCCTCGGCGCCGGGGGCGGCGGCCTGTCGGTGGCCTTCGACATGCCCACCCTGATGGGCCGCGACTCCGACGACCCGCAGTCCCTCGGCGAGGTGGGCCACTGCGGGGTGGCGGTGGACAGCGCCGCCGACATGGAGGTGCTCTTCGAGGGCATCGACCTGGCCGGGGTGACCACGAGCATGACCATCTCCGGCCCGGCCGTGCCGGTGTTCTGCATGTACCTGGTCGCCGCCGAGCGGCAGGGCGCCGACCCGTCGGCGTTGGACGGGACACTGCAGACCGACATCTTCAAGGAGTACATCGCGCAGAAGGAGTGGCTCTTCGACCCCGAGCCGCACCTGCGCCTGATCGGCGACCTGATGGAGTACTGCGCGGCCGAGATCCCGCGCTACAAGCCGCTGTCGGTCTCGGGCTACCACATCCGCGAGGCCGGCTCGACCGCCGCGCAGGAGCTGGCGTACACCCTCGCCGACGGTTTCGGCTACGTTGAGCTGGGTCTGTCCCGCGGGATGGACGTGAACGTCTTCGCCCCCGGGCTGAGCTTCTTCTTCGACTCGCACGTCGACTTCTTCGAGGAGATCGCCAAGTTTCGCGCCGCCCGCCGGATCTGGGCCCGCTGGCTGCGCGACGTCTACGGCGCCACCAGCGAGAAGGCGCTGTGGCTGCGGTTCCACACGCAGACCGCCGGCGTGTCGCTGACCGCCCAGCAGCCGGTCAACAACGTGGTACGCACCGCCGTGGAGGCGCTGGCCGCAGTGCTCGGCGGGACCAACTCGCTGCACACCAACGCCCTGGACGAGACTCTCGCGCTGCCGACCGACTCCTCCGCCGAGATCGCCCTGCGTACCCAGCAGGTGCTGATGGAGGAGATCGGGCTGACCAATGTGGCCGACCCGCTGGGCGGCTCGTGGTACGTCGAGGCGCTCACCGACCGGATCGAGGCCGAGGCGGAGGAGATCTTCGCGCGGATCAGCGTGCTCGGCGGCGAGGGCCCGCACACCATCGGTCCGATGACCTCCGGCATCCTGCGCGGTATCGAGGACGGCTGGTTCACGGGCCAGATCGCCGAGTCGGCGTTCGTGTACCAGCAGGCGCTGGAGAAGGGCGACAAAAAGATTGTCGGCGTGAACTGCCACACCGGCACCGTCGCCAAGGAGCTGGAAATCATGCGCATCTCGCACGAGGTGGAGCTGGAGCAGCGCCGGGTGCTCGCCGAGCGCAAGAGCGGCCGGGACGACTCCCGGGTACGGGCCGCTGTGAAGACGATGGTGGCGGTCAGTCGTACCGGGGAGAACATGATCCCCGCCATGCTCGACGCCGTCCGGGCCGAGGCCACCCTCGGCGAGATCTGCGACGCGCTGCGCGCCGAATGGGGCGTTTACCGCGAGCCGGCACGGTTCTGACCAGCGTCGGTGTGGAGGGCGGCTGGGCAGGGGTGACAGTGGCAACTGGGCGGGTCGTGGCTGATCTGAGTTCGGCAAATCGCGTGCGAGACTAGATAACCATGAGCGACCCACGGATCACCTCGTCGATCTTCACCCGCGGCGCGGTCGACCTCAGCGCGCTGCGCACCCCTGCACCCAGTCCCGCCCCGGCTCCCACCCAGGCCGGTCCCCCAGCCGGTTTGCCCGGTGGGGACGCCGGTGGAGCCGCCGTCATCGATGTGACCGAAGCGACCTTCCAGACCGAGGTCCTGGAGCGCTCGCTGACCACACCCGTCGTGGTGGACTTCTGGGCCGAGTGGTGCCAGCCCTGCAAGCAACTCTCCCCCCTGCTGGAGCGGCTGGCCGGGGAGAGCGACGGAGCCTGGTTGCTCGCCAAGGTCGACGTGGACGCCAACCCGCGGCTCGCGCAGATGTTCCGCGTCCAGGGCATCCCGATGGTGTACGCCGTGGTCGGCGGGCAGCCGGTGGACGCCTTTTCCGGCGTGGTGCCCGAGCCACAGCTGCGGCAGTGGATCCAGGCGGTACTCAAGGCCGGCGGGGTGGCGGTGGCCGAGCCGGAGGACCCGCGACTCGACGAGGCGGACGACGCCCTGATGAGTGGTGACCTGGACGCCGCCGAGCGGGCGTACCGGAAGATTCTCGCCGAGACCCCGGCGGACGCGGCGGCCGAGGCCGGCCTGGCCCAGGTGGGGCTCGCCCGCCGGGTGGCCGGGGTCGACCCGCAGGCGGCGCTCTCCGCCGCGGCGACCGATGTCGACGATGTCGACGCCCAACTGCTCGCCGCCGACATCGAGGTCCTCAGCGGCCTGGCCGAACAGGCGTACCAGCGACTGGTCGGGCTGGTCCGGCGCACCAGCGGCGAGGACCGGGAGAAGATCCGACAGCATCTCGTCGGCCTGTTCACCATCGCCGGGCCGGAGGATCCCGCGGTCGCCTCGGCGCGGCGGGCACTGGCCAGCGCCCTGTTCTGATCCACCTGCCACGCCAGCGCGGGCCGGCGTGCCGCCGGCCCGCCCCGACACCCGAGGACGGGAGCCCACGATGCGCCGGATCGCCGTCCTCGACGCACCGACCAACCTCGGCCTGCGCCCGCCCACGCCCACCTCGGTGCCGGGCTGCGGGAAGGCACCCGGTGCGCTGCGTGACCAGGGCCTGCTGCCCCGACTGCGGGCCCGCGACGCCGGTTGCCTGACCCCGCCCCGCTATGACGCCGGTGACTGGCGGCCGGGCGACGGCGTCTGTCACGCGCGGGAGATCGCCGACTACTCCGCGGCGTTGGCCGACCGGATCAGCGCGATCATCGATCGGGGGGAGTTCCCGGTGGTGCTCGGCGGCGACTGCTCGGTGCTGCTCGGCTCGGCGCTGGCCATGCATCGGCTCGGCGAGGCGGTCGGCGGTCGGATCGGTCTGATCTTCGTCGACGGCCACTCCGACTTCCGGCACCCCGGCAACGCCTCGTACGTGGGCGCGGCGGCCGGTGAGGACCTCGCTCTGGTCACCGGACGGGGCCAGGCCGACCTGGCGGCCATCGAGGGGCGGCGTCCCTACTTCCGGGACATCGACGTGGTGGTGCTGGGCATCCGTGCCCAGGACGAGTACCGGCTCGACCTTCAGGCCGCGGGGATCGTCACCAGACCGGTGCCGGCGCTGCGCGCCGAAGGGGCGGCCCGCACGGCGCAGTGGGCGCACGAGCAGCTCGCCGACTGCGCCGGCTACTGGGTGCACGTGGACGTGGACGTGCTCGACCCGGCTGTGATGCCGGCGGTCGACGCCCCCGACCCGGGGGGCATCGCCTTCGCCGAGCTGGAGATCCTGCTCGCCGGCCTGGTCGACACTCCGCACTGCCTCGGCGTCGAGCTGACCGTGTTTGACCC
This sequence comes from Micromonospora sp. LOL_024, assembly GCF_048060415.1. NCBI lineage: Bacteria > Bacillati > Actinomycetota > Actinomycetes > Micromonosporales > Micromonosporaceae > Micromonospora > Micromonospora sp. LOL_024. Next base: position 95,331 of record NZ_JBHMIS010000015.1, on the reverse strand, counting down.
TGACTACGACCCGGACGGCGCGTACGCCGCCGAGATCGTCAACACCGTGGTGACTGGTCTGCGTCCGGTCACCGCTCCGGGCTCGGTGCCGCCCCGGTTCCGCCCCGAGCCCGCCGACCTGCCTGGCCCGTTGGCGTCGCGGTTGCGTCCGAAGCCGCCGGATGGCCCGGTGCCCGCGCGCCGGCAGCCGGGCGGGCCGACAGACAGCACCGCCGGCCCGGAGCCACACCAGTTGGCCGCCTCGTCCGGACCGGATCCGCGTGCGGTCACCCTCTCGACGGGGCCAGCTGCGCTGCGCCGCCCGGACGCGGCGGACCTGGATGGTGTGGCGGCCGGCGTGCCGGATCCGAGTGCCGGCGGGTCGGCCGAACCACCTGACCCCCGCCGCCCGGCGGAGGACGACGCCCACGCCGTCGGGGAGAGCGGTTCCCGCTCCTCGACGGCGTCGGGCGGTCTGTCCGCCTGACCCGCCCACAAGCGTTCCGCCGGTACGGCGGCATCCGGCCCACTGCCGGTGGCGGCGAGCAGCCCGCCGAGGACGGACCGAGTCAGTTTTCGCCCCGACCTGGAGTCAGCGGGACAGGGCGCGCAGGAAGCGTTCCGCGATCGGTACGGCCGTGCCGCTGCCCGAGCCGCCCTCCTCCACGAACACCGCGAACGCCACGTCATCCTGCCAGCCGACGAACCAGGCGTGGGTGTTCTTCGGGTTGTTGTCGTATTCGGCCGTGCCGGTCTTGCCGTGCACCGGCTCGCCTGGAACGTCCTGCAAGGCGCTGCCGCTGCCGCTGACAATCACCTCGCGCATCATCTCCCGCACCGCCGCCACCGCCTCGGGCTTCAACTCCTGGCCCGGCTCAACCGCCGGCTCCGGGGCCGGGTCCAGGAGCAGCTTCGGCCCGATGAAGCCACCCTTGGCCACCGCGGCGGTCGCCGTCGCCATGGCCAGCGGGCTGACCAGGGTCGTACCCTGCCCGATCGCGGCGGCGGCCTGCTCGGTGGCGCCACCGCCCGCTGAGATCTTTCCGGTGAACGCGTTCAGCCCGACGTTCCACTGCCCCTCCAGGCCGAGGGTCCGGCCGGTGACGGCGAGCCCGTCGGGGCCCAGCTTCGGCGCGAGCGCGGTGAAGGCGGTGTTGCAGGACTTGGCGAAGTCGGTCCGGAACGGCACCGGACCGAGCGCGAAGTCGTTTGAGTTTTTGAACGAGCGTCCGTCGACGATGTGTGTCTTGGGGCAGTCGACGGTCGTTTCGGGGGTCACCGCGCCGCGTTCCACCAGCCCCAGAGCGCTGACCATCTTGAACGTGGAGCCCGGTGGCACCTGTGCGGTGAAGGCCAGGTTCTCCCCGGCGGCGCCGGGGCCGTTGGCGGCGGCGAGCACCGCGCCGTCGCTGACCCGTACGGCCACCAGCGCGGACCGCTTGCGCTCCCCGCGCAGTGCCTGGTCGGCGGCGTTCTGGGCGGCCACGTCGAGGGTGGTTCGCAGCGGCTGGCCGGGTTGCGGTTCGCGCCGGAACACCTCCGTGCCGGTGGGCTCCAGCGTCCCGTCCGGCCCCGGCCTGTTGACGATCACGCTGAGCCCGGCCACGCCGCGTAGCCGCTCGTCCCACAGCCCCTGCAATCCGCCGTGCCCGACCAGATCGCCCGGCAGGTAGCGCTCGGGGAACTTGGCCAGGTCGTCGGCCTGCGCCGGGTCGACGGTGCCGAGCACCGCCCGGGCGAACTCGCGGGTGGGGGCGAGGTCCAGCTTCTCGGCGTGGAACTTCGTCCCCGGCAGGTCGTAGATGCGTGGCTTGATCTGCCGGTACGCCTCGTCGCGCAGGGTGACCACCTCGACCAGCGCGTCCGGGTCGGCCTGGCCGAGCTGCTTCGCCAGGTTGCTGAGGTCGACCGGCGGGGTGATCGCCGGTCGGATCGCCCGGAACGCCTCGTCCAGCTCGCGGGTCACGGCGTCGACGTCGACCACATCGCGGGGGTGCAGGCTGACCCGAACTACCGGTCGTGGTGCCACGATCGCTTCGCCGGCACCGTCGAGCACCGCGCCGCGCTCGGCGGGGTCCCGGCTGAGCCCGAGGCGGTCGCCCCGGGTGAGCTGTTCCTGCACGATCTGCGGCTCCCAGATGACCTGCCACTGGTCGTCGCCGCCCTGGGTGAGTCGCACCGGCCGGTCATACGTCCAGGTCGTCTCGCCCGGCAACGTCCACTCGACCCGGATCGTGGCGGTCGCGGTGTTCTGGACCACCTCGGGGTCACCCTGTCGGCTCAGGGTCGGCGGCGTGCCGGCCAGCTCGCCGGAGAGGTCCTTGATCTCCCGGGACACGTCGGAGGCGGCGATCTTGGCGCCGGTCGGGTCGACGAAGCCGACGGACTGTAGGTCGCCCGTTGGCCAGCCGGCCAGGAAGCGGTCCACGCTGCGCTGCGGCCCGTCCTCGCCGGAGCAGGCGACCAGGCTGGTCGCGGCGACCAGGCAGGCGGCGATGGCGGCGAATCGCGACCTGTTGGGACGTGCTCGTTGTGGAAGGTGCATCGGGGGCGTATTCCTCCTGCTCGGGCTGCTCTCCGCACGCTAGTACGCCGACGCCTGCGGCACTGTCCCGGTCCGGCACGGGCCGACGAAAGACGATCCGATGACGGTGTGATGAACAACATCAAGCGGGGTACTCCGAACCCGGCCGAACCTCGTACCGCAACGGGTGAAAGGACGACGTCGCCAGATCCGGACGCCGGGCCGGTGGTCCACCGATGGAGGAACCTGTCGGTCGGCCTAGGCTTGGCGGCAGAGTGACCCACAGCGCTGTGGGTCGAGGGGAGTGGCACCGATGGACCGGCGTCCGGCGATCAAACCGGGACCCGACGTCCGGCAGGCTGACGCCGGCCGGGACGACAGCTTCGACACGGCGACCGACGGGGACGGCTTCGGCCGACTCGACACAGGAGTGACCGGGATGACCGGTTCGAGTATCGACACCCTCTACGACCTGGGTCTGCCGCCGGAGGCGCTGGCGGACGATGTGGAGGACGCCGAACTCGACGAGCCGGTGCCCAACGCCGAGCGGTTGGTGGCGCAGGCGGTGACGTTGGCCGACGACGACCACGACGCGGCGACCCTGGTGGGTCGTTTCTGGCGGTTCGCGCCGGACGAGGAGCTGATCGGGTTCACCGCGGAGGAGATGCTCGACGCCGCCCGCGCGCATCGGGAACTCGCCCAGCAGCGGGTGCCGGGTGAGTTGAAGTTGCGGATCCACTCACCCGACGCCGAGCAGCACCACAGCGTCATCGAGATCGTCACCGACGACATGCCGTTCCTGGTCGACTCGGTGACCGCCCTGCTCAACACCCACCACCTGGACGTGCACCTGCTGGTACACCCGCTGGTCGTGGTACGCCGGGAGCCGCTGGGTCGGCTGGTCGAGGTCGCCGCCGACGTGGAACCGGACGACGCGATCTCCGGTGACCTGGTCGAGAGCTGGATGCGGATCGAGATCGACCCGGTCCGCGACCCGGAGGTACGGGACAACCTGCGCCGGGAGTTGCAGCGGGTACTCACCGACGTGCGGGAGGCCGTCGAGGACTGGCCGAAGATGCGCCAGCGGGCTCTGGCGTTCGCCGACGAGCTGGCCGCCGCGCGCACCAGCGACAATCGCCCGCCGGTGCCGGAGAAGGACATCACCGACTCGGTGGAGCTGCTGCGCTGGCTCGCCCACGACCACTTCACCTTCCTCGGCTACCGGGAGTACCGCCTCCTGCCGGACGCGGCCGGCGACGGCCCGGCGTTGGAGGCGGTGCTCGGCACCGGGCTCGGCATCCTGCGGCAGGACTCGCCGGATGCCCGTGCCCTGTCGTCGATGACGCCGGAGGCGCACGAGAAGGTCACCGAGAAGCGTTTGCTGATCATCACGAAGGCGAATTCGCGCGCCACCGTGCACCGCTCGGCGTACCTGGACTACATCGGTTTCAAGATCTTCGACGAGAGCGGCGAGGTGGTCGGCGAGCGGCGGTTCCTCGGCCTGTTCTCCACGGCCGCGTACCGGACCAGTGTGCAGGAGCTGCCGGTGGTCCGGCGCAAGGTCGCCGAGGTGCTGGACCGCTCGGGCCTGAGCCTGCGCAGTCACTCCGGCAAGGACCTGATGCAGATCCTGGAGACGTACCCGCGCGACGAGCTGTTCCAGATCAAGACTGACGACCTGTACCACGCGGTGATCGGAGTGCTGCGGATGGCCGGCCGTCGGCAGCTGCGGGTGTTCCTGCGCCGGGATGCGTACGGGCGGTTCATCTCCTGCCTGATCTACCTGCCCCGGGACCGGTTCACCACCCAGAACCGGTTGCGTATGCAGGACATCCTGCTGCGCGAGCTGAACGGCGTGGGGGTGGACTACACGACCCGGGTGACCGAGTCGATGCTGGCCCGGGTGCACTTCATCGTGCGTACCGACCCGACCAGCCCACCCGGAGAGATCGATGCCGATCTGTTGGCCGAGGAGCTGGCCGACGCCACCCGGCTCTGGGACGACGACTACCGGCTGGTGCTGGAGCGCAAGCTCGGCGACGAGCAGGCCAAGCACCTGTTCGGCCGGTACGCCGACGCGTTCCCGGAGGGCTACAAGGACGGGCACACGCCGTACGAGGCGATGAAGGACCTGGCCAAGCTGGAGCTGTTGGAGGAGCCCGGCCAGCTGGAGATGCACCTGTTCCGCAAGCAGTTGGCGCCGCGTGTCGTCGGTCGGGGCCCGGACGTCGACGAGTCGATGGACGTGCGGTTCAAGGTCTACCGCTACGGCGAACCGATGATGCTCTCGGCGGTGCTGCCGGTGCTGCACTCGCTCGGCGTGAAGGCGGTCGACGAGCACCCGTACGAGGTGGAGCGCGTCGACGGCCGGATCTGGCTCTACGACTTCGGGCTGCGGCTGCCCGAGGGGCACCAGGAGCTGGCCGAGGTGCGCCCGCACGTGGAGAATGCCTTCGCGGCGGCATGGCGCGGCGAGGCCGAGGTGGACCGCTTCAACGAGCTGGTGCTGCACGCCGGGCTCACCTGGCGCCAGGTGGTGGTGCTACGGGCGTACGCGAAGTACCTGCGCCAGACGGGCACCGTCTTCTCGCAGGACTACATGGAGTCGACCTTCATCGCCTACCCGGGCATCGCCGCGCTGCTGGTGCAGCTCTTCGAGACGCGGTTCGAGCCGGGCCGGTACGACGCGCAGGCGCGGGTGCGGCGCAGTACCGAACTGGTGACCGAGATCAGCGCGGCGCTCGACGACGTGGCCAGCCTCGATCAGGACCGGATCCTGCGGTCGTACCTGACCCTGATCCAGGCCACCCTGCGCACCAGCTTCTACCAGAAGCCGGTCGGCGGGCGACCCAAGCCGTACGTGGCCTTCAAGCTCGACCCGCAGGCGATCCCCGAGCTGCCCGCACCGCGGCCGAAGTTCGAGATCTTCGTGTACTCGCCACGGTTCGAGGGCGTGCACCTGCGCTTCGGCCCGGTGGCCCGGGGCGGCCTGCGCTGGTCGGACCGGCGTGAGGACTTCCGCACCGAGGTGCTCGGCCTGGTCAAGGCACAGATGGTGAAGAACGCCGTGATCGTGCCGGTGGGCGCGAAGGGTGGCTTCGTGCTCAAGCAGCGCCCAGGCGACCGGGACGAGGCCGTCGTCTGCTACAAGGAGTTCATCTCGGCGTTGCTGGACGTCACGGACAACATCGTGGCCGGTGAGATTGTGCCGCCGGAGGACGTGGTCCGGCACGACGCTGACGACCCGTACATGGTGGTGGCGGCGGACAAGGGCACCGCGACGTTCTCCGACATCGCCAACGGGATCTCCACCGAGCACAGCTTCTGGCTCGGCGACGCGTTCGCCTCGGGCGGTTCGGCGGGCTACGACCACAAGAGGATGGGCATCACCGCCCGCGGCGCCTGGGAGTCGGTCAAGCGGCACTTCCGGGAAATGGGCCATGACACCCAGAGTCAGGACTTCACGGTGGCCGGCGTCGGCGACATGTCCGGTGACGTGTTCGGCAACGGCATGCTGCTGTCGGAGCACATCCGGCTGGTGGCCGCCTTCGACCACCGGCACATCTTCCTGGACCCGGATCCGGACGCGGCCTCGTCGTTCGTCGAGCGCAAGCGGTTGTTCGATCTGTCCCGCTCGACGTGGGAGGAGTACGACTCCGGGTTGATCTCGGCCGGTGGTGGGATCTACCCACGTACGGCGAAGTCGGTGCCGGTGTCGCCGCAGGTCCGGGCGGTGTTGGGGCTGGACGACGACGTCGAGCAGCTCAGCCCGCAGGAGTTGATGAAGGCCATCCTCACCGCGCCGGTCGACCTGTTCTGGAACGGCGGCATCGGCACGTACGTCAAGGCGTCCAGCGAGACCAACGCCGAGGTGGGCGACAAGTCCAACGACGCGATCCGGGTGGACGGCCGCAGCCTGCGCTGCCGGGTGGTCGGCGAGGGCGGCAACCTCGGCTTCACCCAACAGGGCCGGATCGAGTACGCCCAGGCGGGCGGCCGGATGTACACCGACTTCATCGACAACGCGGCCGGGGTGGACTGCTCCGACCACGAGGTGAACATCAAGATCCTGCTGAACACCGCGGTGGCCGACGGTGAGCTGACCGTTCCGGAGCGGGACGAGCTGCTCGCCCGGATGACCGACGAGGTCGCCGAGCTGGTGCTTCGGGACAACTACGACCAGGCCCGGGCGATCAACAACTCCCAGGCCCAGGCCACGTCGCTGCTGCCCGTGCACCGCCGGATGATCACGGAGCTGGAGCGATCCGGGACGTTGGACCGGGCGCTGGAGGCGCTACCGCCGGACGAGGAGCTGGCGGTACGCGCCGAGTCCGGGCTGACCGCACCGGAGTTCGCGGTGCTGCTGGCCTACGTGAAGATCGCCTTGGAGAAGGAGATCCTCGCCGAGGGCCTGGCCGACGAGGAGTGGACCAACGAGGTGTTGGTCAACTATTTTCCGACGCCGATGCGGGAGCGGTTCGCCGACCGGATGGGCCGGCACCGGCTGCGCCGCGACATCGTGACCACCGTGCTCGTCAACGAGGCGATCAACCGGGGCGGCATCTCGTTCGTCTTCCGGGTCGTCGAGGAGACCGCCGTGCCGGCGGCGGACGTGATCCGGGCGTACGTGGTGGTCCGCGAGGTGTTCGGGCTGCGCCGACTGTGGGACGCGGTCGAGGCGCTGGACAACCGGATCGACCCGCAGTTGCAGACGGGCGTATACCTGGACACCCGGCGACTGCTCGACCGGGCGGTGCGCTGGCTGGTGACCAACCGTCGCTCGCCGATCGACGTGCCCACGGAGATCGCCCGACTGCGCGACGGGGTGGCGCACCTGCTGCCACGGTTGGAGACGCTCTTCTACGGCACCGAGCGGGACGCCATCGCGGCGCACATCGACTCGACCAGCGCGCATGGCGTGCCGCGGGAGCTGGCCGAGCGGAGCACCCGCCTGATGTACAGCTTCGGCCTGCTGGACGTGGTGGAGACGGCCGCCCAGACCGGGCGGGACGTGGGCGAGGTGGCCTCGGTCTACTTCGTGCTCTCCGACCGGTTCCGGGTCGACTCGCTGCTGTCGAAGATCTCCTTGCTGCCCCGCGAGGACCGGTGGCAGACACTCGCCCGGATGGCGCTGCGTTACGACCTGTACGCCGCGCTGGCCGCGCTCACCGCGGAGGTGCTCGAAGCCACGCCGGAGGATCTTGCTCCGTACGACCGGGTGCAGCAGTGGGAGCAGTCGAACGCCACCTCCATCCACCGGGCCCAACGGGCGATGGGCGAGTTCGACGAGTCCCGCGCCGATCTGGCAGCCCTCTCAGTGCTGCTCCGCCAGATCCGTACCCTCGTCCGGACCTCCGCCGCCACCTGACCGGTCCGCCTTCGCGGGCAGCCCCAACTGCATGGTCGACGACGCGGGGTGCGGCGGCGGGTGCGCCGGGCCCCGCGTCGTGATGGTGGGTCAGTCCGCCAGGGTCGCGAAGACGATCACGTTCTCGGGGTAGTCGCCCAACGTCTCGTCGAAGACGCCGCCGCAGGTGATGACCCGCAGCCCGGGCCGGTTGGCGGGCCCGTACACCTGGTCGGTGGGGAAGGCGTCCTTCGGGTAGGAGGCCACCGAGTCCACCTGGAAGTGGGCTGCCGTGCCATCCGTGCGGCTGATGGTGATGGAGTCGTCGGGTTGCAGGGCGCCGAGGGAGAAGAAGACTGCGGCACCGATCGCGGCCGAGTCCACATGCCCGACGATGACGGCGTTTCCCAGCTCTCCCGGGCTCGGCCCCGGCTCGTACCAGCCGGCCAACATGGCCTTCTCGAGCGGAGGCACCTCGACCGTGCCGTCGGGGTTGGTGCCGAGCGCGATGATCTGGGCGTCGACGCCGATGCGGGGGATGCTGATGGCGCTGGGCGCGGAGCGGGGCAGGCCCGCCGGTGTCGACTCCGCGCCGTCGAGGTCAGCGTCCTCGAACGGGGCCGTCAGCGTGGGATCGGACGTGCCCGCCCCGGCCCGCGCCGTCGGCTGGGGCGGGCGGTCGGCCTCAGTGGTCTGCAGGGCTGCGCCGATCATCCCGGAGCCCACCATGGCGACCAGGACGACGACGGCGGCGCCGACGGCGCGCCACGGTCTACCGTGGCGGCCGTCGGCCCGTCTCGCCGTCGCGTCAGGCCGCGAACTCATCGGCCCTGCGGCGGCGCATCAGCACGAGCCCGCCGAGGGCGGCCGCGCCGACCAGGCTCGCGCCGGCGGTGGCCAGGCCCCGGTCGGTGCCGGTGGCCACGCCGCCGTCACCACCGTCGACCCCACCGTGCGGCAGAACCACCAGCTCGCCGGTGCCGCAGGAGCCATCCAGCTCGTACGTGCCGGGCTCGGCGTCCTCGGCGACGTGGGCCTCGCCGTAGTAGACGAAGTCCTTTTCGTGCTCCCAGCGGTGGCCGTTGCCGGACTCCTCGCCAGCGGCCCAGTCGCGCTTCTCACCCGACCAGCCGCCGTTCTCGGACTCCTCGCCGGTCCAGCCGTCGTTCTCGCTCTCGTGGCCCTGCCAGTCGTCCTTGTGGCCCCTACCGTCCTTCCGGTCGGCGGCACCCTCGGCGTCCTGACCGTGCTCCTCGCCCTTCCAGTCCTCGCCACCGTCGGCGGCGCCACCGCCGGCACTGTCGGCTGGCTGCGGCCGGTCGCCGCCCTTCCAGTCCTCGCCTGCGTCGCCGTTTTCCCGGCCCTTCCCGCCGCCGTTGTCGGCCCAGTCTCTACCGGACTCGGCGGTGCCGCCTTCCTCGCCCCGGCCGCCGCGGTCCCCGCCCTCGTCGGCCGGCTTGAGCTCGACCTTGCCGGTGATTTTGGACCAGACGAACGGGTGGTCCTGCGGTTCCGGGCAGAGCTGCACCAACCTGACCTCTTCGCCGGCCTTGACGGCGTGTGGCTTGGCGAAGACCTTGCCCTCGTCGGCGTCCGGGTGGCCGTCGGCGAACGCGACTCCCGGCGCGAACACCAGCAGGGAGGCGCCGCCGAGGGCAGCACCCGCAACGACCTTCCCCAGCATCTTGTTAGCCATGACCTGTGTCACTCCATCCCTGGTTGTCCTGCGGCCGGCTACAACCGAGCCAGATCCGACGTTAGACCGTTTCATGACCTATGAAGGGAAAAATTCGCGTTCTGGCATTAGTTCGGTTTGCGGGTTCTGGTGGGCCAGTTGGCCGAGCCGTGCCTGCCTGTCCGGACCTGGGGTCGGCCGGGCGGTCCGCGTGGTCTGGCCCCACCATCCCGGTGCCGGGTCGTCGAGGTGGCGCTTTTGTCCGGTAGGGTTTTGAAAACATCGAACCATTGCCATGGAAGCGCTCCCATGCAAGAATCGCTGCACGCGGTGCTGGGGCCTCACCGCACAAGGCTGGTGTTCGAGGGCAGCCGGTTCGTTACCGGACGACCACCTTGCCGCCGACCGTTGATCCGGTCGACGTACCACCACCAACGCCCGTCCGGGTCGGGCGCTCCCGAAGAATCCCGTTGGCACCGACGGTCGTCCGTCCAGGACGCCGCTCGGGCCACGTGCCGGGCCGTACGCGGATCCGGTCTCGCCCCAAGGAGATCAGTGGCATGAATGTGTGGAGAAGGCTGTCCGGCCGACGCCGGGCTGTCGCGCTGGCCGGCGCGAGCGCGCTGGTCGCGGGCAGTTTGGTGACGCTTCCGGTCACCGCGGCACACGCGGCGACGCAGTGCGACGTCGCCTACACGACCAACGACTGGCAGGGCGGCTTCACCGCCAACATCACCATCAGGAACATCGGCGACGCGCTCAACGGCTGGTCGCTCGGTTTCACCTTCCCGGACGCCAACCAGCGCCTGGTGCAGGGCTGGTCTGCCCGGTGGAGCCAGTCGGGCCGCAACGTGACCGCGCAGAGCGAGTCATGGAACGGATCCCTGGCCACCGGTGCGAGCACCAGCATCGGCTTCAACGGCTCGTGGAGCGGCAGCAACCCCCGTCCGACCTCGTTCACCATCAACGGGGTGGCCTGCAACGGCGGTACCCCGCCGCCCACCACGCCGCCGCCGACCACCGCGCCGCCGACCACCGCGCCGCCGACCACCGCGCCGCCGACCACCGCGCCGCCCGGCAACAAGGTGGACAACCCCTACGTGAATGCCCGGGGCTACGTGAACCCGGAGTGGAAGGCCAAGGCCGAGTCGGTCAGCGGCGGTAGCCGCATCTCGAACACCCCGACCGGGGTCTGGCTGGACCGGATCGCGGCGATCGAGGGTACCGACAACAGCCAGTCCAACGGCCCGATGGGCCTGCGTGACCACCTGGACGAGGCGCTGCGCCAGAACGCCCAGTACATCCAGGTCGTGATCTACAACCTGCCCGGCCGCGACTGCGCGGCGCTCGCCTCCAACGGTGAGCTGGGCCCGAACGAGCTACCCAAGTACAAGGCTCAGTACATCGACCCGATCGCGGCGATCCAGCGTGACGCGAAGTACCGCAACCTGCGGATCATCAACATCATCGAGATCGACTCGCTGCCCAACCTGGTGACCAACACTTCGGGTAAACCGGGCGGCACCGCGATGTGCGACACGGTCAAGGCCAACGGGGCGTACGTGCAGGGTGTCGGTTACGCCCTGGCCACGCTGGGCGCGATCCCGAACGTCTACAACTACATCGACGCCGCGCACCACGGCTGGATCGGCTGGGACAGCAACTTCACCCCGACCGCCCAGATCCTGCGGGATGCCTCACGTGCCTCCGGCGCCACGGCCGCCCACGTGCACGGCTTCATCGTCAACACGGCCAACTACTCGGCCCTGCGTGAGCCGTACGCGCGGGTCACCGACTCGGTGAACGGGCAGTCGGTGCGGCAGTCGAAGTGGATCGACTGGAACCAGTACAACGACGAGTTGTCCTTCGCCCAGGCGTTCCGCCAGGAACTCGTCCGGCAGGGCTTCGACAACGGCATCGGTATGCTGATCGACACCTCCCGTAACGGCTGGGGCGGCAGCGCCCGGCCCACCGGTGCGGGCCCGACGACCAGCGTGGACGCCTACGTGGACGGTGGCCGGATCGACCGCCGCATCCACAAGGGCAACTGGTGCAACCAGTCCGGCGCCGGTCTGGGTGAGCGGCCGACGGCCGCGCCGGCGTCGGGTATCGACGCGTACGTCTGGATCAAGCCCCCGGGTGAGTCGGACGGCTCCAGCCGCGAGATCCCGAACAACGACGGCAAGGGCTTCGACCGGATGTGTGACCCGACCTACACCGGTAACCCCCTTAACGGCAACAACCGGAGTGGCGCCTTGCCGGACGCCCCGATCTCGGGCGCCTGGTTCTCGGCGCAGCTCGCCGAGCTGATGCGCAACGCCTACCCGCCGCTTTCCTGACGGACAGGCATACCTGCCGCCAACAGTAGGTGAGGCGCTGTAGCGGCAGGTCACCGCGGGCCCCTGGTCCGACCGCACCGGTCGGACCAGGGGCCCCTCGTGCCGCCGCACGGCGGTCCGGCTCGGCAGCGCTGCCCTGCGGACGTGCCGCGCGAGTGGTTCAGACGGGTCAGGGCACCGTCTTCTCGACGGCCGCGCGACCGATCTCGTCGAGGTCACGTCGGGCCCGCTCGACGTTCTCGGCAGTGAGGTCCTGACCCCGTGCCATCACCAGGTCCTCCGGCTCCCATGGCTGCTCGGCGCCGGTACGGATGTTGTCCCCACCGGCACCGGTGCCGGTCCCGGTCGCCCCGGTGCCCGCGGCGTACGGGTCGGCGATGATGTCCTCGGTCGGCGCGTCGATGGTGGCCTGCTCGCCTGGTTCGGCGAAGTTCGGGGTGTCCGGATCGGGCCCGCCCCCGGTCATCAGCTGGGGGACAGCGCCGTCGTCGGCTACCGCTGCGGCCGTCTCGGGGGACTCTTCCAGCGGCCGTTGCCGGTCACGATCAGTCATCTGTGCTGCCCTCCTGTCCGCAGCGATCTCCGGGCACTGCTGCGCGTACCCGCTCGGCCGGTGGCCATGCGTGTCGAGGACACATGAGAAGGCGGGTGTCCCGGCATCGGGACACCCGCCTTCTCCGGCTGGCGCGACCGGGGACGTCGACCGCGACGGCCCCGCTCACGCGAAGGTCAGCGGCCGAGCACCCGGTCGAGGAAGTCCCGGTACTCGCGTACGGCCACCCGCAGTTGCTCGGTGTCCGCCAAACTCGCCTCCTGCCAGCTGCCGAGCTTGCTCCTGTGCTCCGCCAGAGCGGTGGAGAGGGCCTCCATCGCCTCGTCGACCAGGGACTGCGCCTCACCCGCAGCCGCTTTGGGGTCGTCCACGAAACGTAGCTGGACGTCGCGCCAGCGGTCCCGGAAGCCCTGCGCGGTCGTGCCGTCGAAGAGGATCGCCGCGCCGGCCGGCGCGACCGCCCCGGCGGCGGTGTCGCCATCCGGTGACTGCGCATCCGGGTCGACCATCGTCGGGGTGGTGCTGCCGTAGCCGGGGGCCTCCGTGACGTCACCGGTGCCGGTCGCCGCCTTCGGCGACTCGACCCCGGTGCCGTCGACGTCGTCTGCCAGGTCGTCGTCGGTCCGGTCGAACTCGGCGGTCGGGTCCGCGCGTCGTCCCGCACGTTCACCGTCGACCGCGCCGTCGCCGGGCCGCGCGGTGCTCTCCTCGCGGGGGTCGACTTCGTCCTCGGGACGCGGGCCGGCCAGCGCCGACGCGGCGACCGCGCCACCGACGGTGGTCGCGCCGAAGGCGGTCGGCACGGGACCCGGCTGGTGGAAGTCCGTCTCGTCGGAGTCCTCGCCGGGACGGCCGTCCCCCGGTCGGGCCCGGCCCGTGTCGACGTCCGACCGGTCGCGGCCCGTCGACTCATCGACGATGTCGACGTCATCGGTCCCGTCACGGTCGTCCACGATGGACGGTGACCTCACCTGGGTGGAGCGTCCGGCCTCCGGGTGGTCGTTGTTGAGCTGCTGTTCATCGTGCCGCATGGCGGCCTCCTCAGCGGTTCGTGGCGTCGTGGGCGGCGTCGGGGTGGCGCTGGTCCGGGGTCCGGGCCGCGACCGGCTCCCCGCCGAGCAGGTCGGCGAAGAGGGCGCGGTAGTGGACGACTGCCTGGCGAAGGTCCTCGGTGCTGGCCTCGCCCCGGGAGTTGCGTAGGTGGATCTCGTGCGCGTCCCGGTAGTGGCCGAGAGTGCGGGCATGCTCGACAGAGAGGTGGGCGATCCGGTCGTCGAACTCGCCAGTTGGGTATCCGCGTTCGGCGACGAGCCGGCTGACCAGTTCGTCGGCCTGACCGACGGTTTCGGCGGGGGAGTCGACGAAACCAACCTGGAGCTCCTCCCATGCCTGCGCGTACCGGGTGCGGGCGTCGGGGTCGAGCGGGATCAGTTCGAGTTCGGCGTGCCGGCGTTTCCGGTCCCGCAACTCCCGCTCGGCCGCGCCGCGACTGTCCTGCTCGGCGACGACATGGTCGTACTCGGGGCCGAAGCGCTGCCGGAGTGACCGGCGGCGGCCGGCGACGACGACGGCGGCGGCGATGGCGGCGGCGATGGCGGCGGCGATGGCGGCGATCACCAGGACGACGAGGACGGTGAGGACTATCTGCGTGGGCGACATGGCTCCTCCTTCGCCTGCAGGTATTCCCTCCGTACCCTGATCGCCAATCCAGTTCCGGAGCACTTTCCTCGCCCGATTGGGACGGGGGCGCAGATGCGGCCGGCAGCGGAAACCGACAGGCTGGGCACCGTCGGGACGTTCGACAACGTACCGGTCGCCTCGACGGACGGTAGTGCGTACGGCGCGGATTACGTATCCTGCCCAAGGCGCCCGAGCCGGCGCCCCGGCGGGCAGCCGGGGCGCGCCCCGGCGACGGCGCTGCCCGGCTGTGCCGGAGCCCCTCCAGCCACCCTTCCGGCGAGGTCCGATTGAACACCCGCGACTGGCCGATCCGCTCGAAATTGACCGCGTTGGTCGTCGTGCCGGTGACCGCGCTACTGGCACTGTGGATATTCGCGACCACCCTCACCTTCGGGCCGGCGCTCGATCTGCTCGCTGCTCGCACACTCCTCTACGACCTGGGCAGGCCGGGCGAGACGGTGGTGGCCGAGTTGCAGCGGGAACGGCGGCTCTCGGTGGTGCAGCTCGCCTCGCCGGACACCGGGTGCGACCCGTCGTCGGGCGGCTGCGTACTGCCAGCGCTGGCAGTACAACGGGGCCGCACGGACGCGGCCATCGCCGAACTGCGCCGCAAGGTCGACGGCGACAAGCTACGGGACGCCGCCGGAGAGCTGCTCGAAGCCCGCCTGGACCGGATGATCCGCGAGTTGGACGCACTGCCGGTGGGGCGCGGGTACATCGACCGGCGGGACCTGGACCGTGCCGGCGCGATCGGTCTCTACAGCGGAATGATCTCCTCCGCGTTCCACACCTTCGCCGCCTTGGCGAACCTCCCGGACCGGGATCTCAACCGCGAGGCGTTGGCGCTGACGAACCTCGGCCGTTCGCGGGAGTTGCTCGGGCAGACCGACGCCCTGCTGGCCGGCGCCCTGACCGCCGGTGGTTTCGCCGACGGCGAGCACACGCTGCTCGTACAGGGCATCGGCAACCAGCGGTTCCTGGCGGACGCGGCAGTGGCCGACCTGCCCGATCCCGACCGCGCCGCGTACCAGCGTCTAATCGAGCAGGCAGAGTTCGGTCGGCTGCGGACGATGCAGGACGAACTCGCCGCCGCCGACCCCTCGGCCCGGCCGGCGGTCGATCCGCTCGCCTGGCAGAACAGCTACGACACGGTGCAGCGGTCGCTGAGGGACTTCGAGCTGACCCAGGCCGACGGACTGGCCGACCGGTCGGTGCCGATGGCGGTACGCATCCTGGCCCGACTTGCGGCTGCTGGGTTGCTCGGCCTGATCGCCGTCGTGCTCTCGCTGGTGGTGGCGTTGCGGGTCGGCCGGTCTCTCGCGCAGCGGCTGACCCTGGTCCGCGGCACGTTCAAGGACGCCGAACAGCGGCTGCCGGACGTGGTGACCCGGTTGCGCCGGGGCGAGCAGGTGGACGTGTCCCGAGAGGTGTCGGTGGCCGACCGGGGCGCCGACGAGATCGGCCAGGTCGCGCAGGCCTTCACGGAGGTGCAGAAGGTCGCGATCCGGTCGGCCATGGTCGAGGTGAGCCTGCGTCATGGGCTGAACGATGTCTTCCTGAACATCGCGCGACGCAGCCAGGGCCTGGTGCACCGGCAACTGGCCCTGCTCGACCGGATGGAACGCCACGCGGAGGACCCGGACCACCTGGCGGAGCTGTTCCGCGTCGACCACCTCGCCACCCGGCTCCGTCGCCATGCGGAGGACCTGGTCATCCTCGCCGGAGCCGCACCGGGTCGCGGCTGGCGCAGCCCGGTGTCGATGGTGGATCTCATCCGGGGAGCGATCTCCGAGGTCGAGTCGTACGACCGGGTCGACATCACCACCATGCAGTCCGCCGGCGCGATGGGCCGGGTGGTGGGCGACAGCATCCACCTGCTCGCGGAGCTGATCGAGAACGCCACCGCCTTCTCACCGCCCGGGGCGCGCGTCGAGATCTCGGGCGAGCACGTTGCCGACGGCTACGCCCTGTCCATCACCGACCAGGGCCTCGGCATGAACGCGGTGGCGATCGAGGAGGCCAACCGCAGGCTGGCCCGGTCGCCGGAGTTCGACCCGGCCGAGACCGCCCGGCTCGGGCTGTTCGTGGTGGCCCGGCTGGCCGCCCGGCACGAGATTCGGGTCCGGCTGCGCCCATCGGACGGTACCGGGCTCACCGCGGTGGTGCTGATCCCCACCGAGCTGATCACCGAGGAACCGTCGCCGCTGCCCGGTCCAGATGTGCTGGCGGCCGACGACCGGGCCGCCACCCCCGAGCACCGGCGGTTGGCCCGGGCGACGCGGTTGACCACGACCCCCCGCCCGCGTACCCGTTCGGGCCCTCGGCGGCCGTCGGAGTCGTCCGCAGGCTCGCGGCGGCCGGCCTCGTCCGACCTGGGCGCGAGCGCTCCGGCAGGTGGCTCGACGGTCGGGCCGGCTGAGGCCGACGGGCTGCCGCGCCGGATCCGCCGGCACAGCCAGGCCCGTCCGCCCGCGCCGGCATCGACGGACGGTTCGCCCACCGCCGGTTCGCCCGAGGGCGCGCGTGGCGCGCAGCCCGACGGTGCCGGGTCGGTCGCGCCGCCGCCGCGCGCTGCCGGCGGCGACGGGGCGTTGGTGGACACACCCACGATCCAGCTATCCGTGGTGCCCGCCGCGCACCGGGAACGGGAAGCCGAGGCGATCGACGGGCCGACCGTACGACAGCCGATGGTTGCGCCCAGGGCGTCGATGCCGTCGCAGCGCGATCCATCGCCGCGCAGTCCCGAGGAGGCGCGCCGGTTCATGTCGGGGTTGCAGGCCGGCACCGTCCGGGGGCGGCTGGCGGCCGCCCGCGGTCAGGCCGCCGGGGCGCCACCCGCGGAATCGACCGGTCCGGGCGGACCTGATGAGCATGCCGCCCCGCCGACCGTCTCCGGACCGGCACAAGTTCAACCACCTACCGTGACTGAGAGGGACGCCTGATGCGATCGACGAGGCAGAGCGCCGATCTCGACTGGTTGCTCGACGATCTCCTGGAGCGGGTTCCGGCCGCCCAGCAGGCGGTGGTGCTCTCGGCGGACGGACTCCTGTTGGGCGCGTCAGCCGGGATGGACCGGGCGGACGCCGAGCACCTCTGCGCCCTGGCTTGCGGCCTGTCCAGCCTGGCCCGTGGCGCGAGCCGGCAGCTCACCGGGGGGCCGGTCCGGCAGACCGTGGTGGAGATGGAGTCGGCGTACCTTTTCGTGACGGCGGCGGGCCAGGGCGCGTGCCTCGCGGTGGCCAGCGACGCCGACGCGGACATCGGCCTGGTGGCGTACGAGATGGCGATGTTGGTGATTCGGGTGGGTGAGAACCTCGGGGTGCCGGCCCGGACATCGGTGGGTGCCGACGATGTCGGCTGACCCGCCGGGGCGCCAGCACGAGTGGCTCGATGACGACGCCGGCCCGGTGGTACGGCCGTACACGCTCACCGGTGGCCGGGTCCGGACCACCGCGGACGGATTCGACCTGGTCGCGTACGTGCTGGCGAAGCCCGACCCGGACCTGGCCGCCTTCCCGGAGTTGCACCCGGAGCACCGGCTGCTGGTGGAGTTGGCCGGCCGCGGGACTCCGGTCGTCGAACTCGCCGCCGGCCTGGATCTGGCCGTCGGGGTGGTCCGGGTGTTACTTGATGATTTGTTGTGCCGCGGACTGGTCGCCGTGCACCAGCCGCGACGCGCCACGTACCTGCCCGACAACGACATCCTCAAGGCGGTGGTCGATGGACTCCGTGCGTTATGACCGCGAGCGGCGGGGCCGTCGGGTCCCGATCGCGTTGAAGATCCTCATCGCCGGTGGCTTCGGTGCCGGCAAGACGACTTTGGTGAGCGCGTTGAGCGAGGTCCGGCCGTTGCAGACCGAGGAGATCCTGACCGGCGCCGGCGTCGACACCGACGATATCTCCGGAGTGGAGACCAAGTCGACGACCACGGTGGCGATGGACTTCGGGCGGATCACCATCAACGAGGACCTGCAGCTGTACCTCTTCGGCACGCCGGGGCAGGACCGCTTCTGGTTCCTCTGGGACGAGTTGGCCTTCGGTGCGCTCGGCGCGGTGGTGCTCGCCGACACCCGTCGGCTGGCCGACTGCTTTCCCTCGATCGACTACTTCGAGCAGCGGGGAATCCCCTTCGTGGTCGGGGTCAACTGCTTCGAGGACTCCCGACGTTTCAGCCTCCAGGCCGTACGCCAGGCCCTGGACCTCAACCCCGACGTGCCGATGTTGCTCTGCGACGCCCGCGACCGGCAGTCCGGCAAGACCGTGCTGATCTCCCTCGTCGAGCACGTCGCGCGGCAGCGGGGGGAGCCTGTTCCGGCGGCCTGAGCGGGCGCGGGACGGTGCGTCTGCGATCGCGCGGACGGTGACTCGCCGGTCGGAGGTCTAGTCGGCCGGCGTCGGGGGAAGGCTTCTGGTGGATCGACGAAGGAATCAGCGGAGGGCGGTACCGGTGGCAGCTCCAGGCGAGATCGTTCACATCGGCGGTTACACCGCCGCCAGCGGCGGACGGGCCACCGGGATAGCTGCCGCCCGACGGGACCCGGACACCGGTGAACTGACGTCGCTGGGCACGGTCGCGGTCACCGCGTCGCCGTCCTTCCTCGCCCGACATCCGACGCGGCCTGTGCTGTACGCGGTCAACGAACTGCCCGAGGGTCAGGTCAGCGCGTGGCGGGTAGGTGCCGACGGAGATCTGTCGGCCCTCGGCTCGCGGCCGACCGGCGGGGCGGAGCCCTGCCACCTGGCGGTCGCGCCCGACGGCGGTCACCTCCTCGTGGCCAACTACGGCGGTGGCAGCGTGGCGGTGTTCCCGCTCGACGTCGATGGCGTGCCCGGCGAGCGCACCGACCTGGTCGAGCACCGGGGGCACGGCGCCGACCCCGAGCGCCAGGAGCGGGCACACGCACACATGGTCTCGCCGGGGACCGGCGGGCAGCCGCTGCTGGCGGTCGACCTGGGCACCGACTCGATCTACCGGTACGACCTGGAGGTCACCTCCGGGCGGCTCGTGCCACGGGCACCCCGGGTGCGGACGGCACCCGGGGTGGGCCCGCGGCATCTGGCCCGGCACCCCGACGGTCGGCGCTGCTACGTCACCGGCGAGCTGGACGGTTCGGTCCTGGTGTACGAGCTGACCGTAGACGGTGCTCTACGCCAGCAGGGGCGCGTCGGCGCCAGTGACCGGGCCGGGCACGTCCAGCCGTCGGAGCTGGCCGTCGGGCCGGACGGCCGTTTCCTCTACGTCGCGAACCGGGGTGTGGGCACGGTCACGGTGTTCGCGGTCGGCGCGGATCTGCCGGAACTGGTCGACGAGGTGGAGACTGGCGGCGAATGGCCCCGTCACTTCGCGCTGACCGGGGAGCACCTCTACGTGGCCGACGAACGGGCGGACATGGTGCGTGCCTTCCGGCTGGATCGGGCGACCGGGGTGCCGTTACCGGTGGGGGAACCGCTGACTTTTGCGAGTCCGACCTGCGTTCTGCCCTGATCGTGGGCGTGGGGCATAGATGCATAGACATTATGACGTTGACCCGTCACACAAAGTCACCAAATCCAGGTGATCTGTTTCTCCTCTGTAACTTTAGTCCGAACGGCCATGGCAGGAGGCGGGGTGGGTACGCAAGATGGTCTGCGTGTCATCAGGCCGCCATCGCATGCGTTCAAGTTTCCAGGGTGCCGCCGCCGCAGCTGCGGTCGGCGTGCTCGTCGTCACCGCCGGCGGCTGGGTGGGTTACCGCCAGCTCGCCGGACAGGACTGCTCGGGCAAGATCGAGTTGTCTGTCGCGGTGGCGAACGAGCTCGCCCCGGCGGTCGACGTGGCTGCCTCCGAGTGGGAGGCCAACGGCGCCGCGGTCGACGGGACCTGCATCGACGTGACCGTCGCCTCCACCGACCCGGTCGAGGTGGCTGCGGTGGTGGCCGCCAAGCACGGCGCCACCCTGGCCGGAGTGGGGCAGGCCAGCGGCACCGCGGTGAGTCCGGACGTCTGGATCCCGGACTCCTCGACGTGGCTGCTCCGGCTCAAGACCGGTGGCGCGGCGGCCTTCGAGCCCGGCAACGGCGCGTCCATCGCCAGCAGCCCGGTGGTGGTCGCCATGCCCGAGCCGGTCGCCACGCGGCTGGGTTGGCCGGATGAGGAGCTCGGCTGGACCCAACTGTTGGCCAGGGTCAACAGCGACCGGCCGCTGAAGACGGGCATCGTCGAGCCGACTCGCGACGCCGCCGGACTGTCCGGCCTGCTGTCGCTGATGACTGCTGCGTCGTCCGCCGGCGGCGAGACCGCCGAGCAGGACCGGATCGGTGCGCTGCGGGCGCTCGCCTCGGGAGCCTCGGCGCTGCGCCAGGACCTGCTCGCCAAGTTCCCGACCGCCACGGATGCGACCACCCTGGCCAGCGCGCTCAGCGCGGCGGCGCTGTCGGAGGAAGACGTCATCCAGTACAACGCCAAGAAGCCGCCGGTACCGCTGGCCGCGCTCTACCTGAAGCCGGCGCCGTTGCCGTTGGACTACCCGTACGCGGTGCTGCCCGGGGTCGAGCCGGCCAAGGCGTCGGCCGCGCGGGTGTTGTTCGAGGTGCTCACGACCGCGTCGTTCAAGGACAAGTTGGCCGTGCAGTCGCTGCGCGGGCCGGACGGCAACTGGGGCACCGGTTTCCACGCGCCGCAGGGCGCGCCGAGCCCGGCTGGCGGCGACGCCTCCGCCGCGCCACCGCCGCAGGGCGGCGTCGCCGCTGGCGGACTGGCGCCGGACGCGGTGGAGCGGGCCGTCTCCAGTTGGTCCATCGCCACCCTCTCCGGGCGGATGCTCTGCATCATCGACGTCTCCGGATCGATGAAGAATGCTGTCCCGACCGCCAACGGGGCCACCCGCCAGCAGGTCACCACGGAGGCGGCCCGGCGCGGTCTCAACCTCTTCGACGACTCCTGGTCGATCGGTTTGTGGGTCTTCTCGACCAAGTTGGTGGGTTCGCGCGACCACCGCGAGGTGGTTCCCGTCGCGCCGCTCTCGCGCCAACGCAGCGAACTGGAGCGGGGCCTGGACACGGTCGTCTCGTCGAGCGGCGACACCGGCCTGTACGACACGTTGCTGGCCGCCTACCAGGACGTGCAGCGCAACTGGGAACCGGGCAAGGTCAACTCGATCGTCCTCTTCACCGACGGGAAGAACGAGGACGACGACGGCATCTCGCAGCGGGAGCTGATCGCCGAGCTGAACCGGATCAAGGACCCGGACCAGCCGGTCCAGGTGATCATCATTGGTATCGGTACGGAGGTCAGCAAGTCGGAACTGGATACCATCGCGGAGAGTGCAGGTGGCGGTGCCTTCATCGCCGCCGACCCGACCAAGATTGGCGACATTTTCCTCCGGGCAATCGCGCTGCGCAAGGCGCCGGCCTGACCGGAGGCTCAGTAACGGGGCCTGAGCCACCGGAGAAACCGGTACCACAGGCCCCTTTCCGGTCGAGATGCTCCGGGAACTGACGGTAATACGTCCCAAGCGATCGGCCGCTGTTGTTGTCAGGGCAGGATGTCGTCGTGCACCGGCAGCGCCGGCCCCCGTCCGGGCCGAACCCGTGCCGCCGGCGAGCGAAGTTGGAGGGCTGGTGACATCGGCGACGCTGTTGACCCCAGCCAGAACGTCATCGCGACCGGAGGACCTCGCCTCGTCGAGCCAGTCCGCGCGTACCGACCAGCGGGCCTACGTCCGGGCACTGATTGTGCTGGACACCGCCGTGCTCGTCGTGGCGGTGCTCGTCGGGTACGCCGCCCGGTTCGGTGAGTCCGCGCCCCACGAGACGGTGCCGTACGTCCTGGTCGCCCCGGGGCTCGTACTGGCCTGGCTGGTCTCGCTGAAGGCCCTGCGCTGCTACGACGACCGGGTGATCGGCTACGGCGCGGACGAGTACCGGCGGGTCAGCATGGCCAGCCTGCGGCTGGCCGGCGCCACCGCCATCGCGGGCTATGTGGCCGACGTCGGTGTCTCCCGGGGCTTCCTGGCGATCTCCTTCGCCGTCGGCCTGATCGGGCTCGAGGCCGCCCGGTTCGCCGCCCGCAAGCGCCTGCACCGGGCCCGGTCGCGGGGGGCGGGGTGGTCGCGGCGGGTCCTGGTCGTCGGCGACACCGCACATGTGCTGGAACTTGTGCACACCCTGCGCCGCGAGCCGTACGCCGGCTACGAGGTGGTGGGTGCCTGCATCCCGGACGCCCTGCTGGCCCCGGTCGCCCAACGGCTCGGCGACGTGCCGGTGGTCGGCTCGTTCCGGGGCATCCCGGAAGCCGCCGCCTCGATCGGCGCGGACACGGTCGCCGTCACCGCCTCCGGTGAACTCACCGCCACCCGGCTGCGCCGGCTCGGCTGGCAGTTGGAGGGCACCGGTATCGACCTCGTGTTGGCCCCGGCGCTGACCGACGTCGCCGGTCCCCGCATCCACACCCGCCCGGTGGCCGGCCTGCCGCTGATCCACGTGGAGGCACCCGAGTTCCGCGGGGCGCGCAAACTCGTCAAGGGACTCGTCGACCGTTCGGTGTCGCTGGTGGCGCTGGCCCTGCTGCTGCCATTGCTGGCGGTCATCGCGCTCGCCGTCAAGCTGGACAGTCGCGGTCCCGTGCTGTTCCGGCAGATCCGGGTCGGACAGGGCGGCCGGGAGTTCGGGGTCTTCAAGTTCCGCACGATGGTGGTCAACGCGGACCGGCTGCTGGCGGAGCTGACAACCGCCAACGAGACCGACGGCCTGATGTTCAAGATGCGGGACGACCCGCGAATCACCCGGGTCGGCCGGCTGCTGCGCAAGTGGTCCCTGGACGAGCTGCCCCAGCTGGTCAACGTCCTGCTGGGGCAGATGAGCCTCGTCGGTCCCCGGCCACCGCTGCCCTCCGAGGTCGCCCGCTACGACGGCGACGTCGCCCGCCGGCTGCTGGTCAAGCCGGGCATGACCGGGCTCTGGCAGGTCAGTGGGCGGTCGGACCTGAGCTGGGAGGACGGCATCCGGCTTGATCTCTACTATGTGGAGAACTGGTCGTTGGCGGCCGAC
The DNA here is from genome assembly GCF_048060415.1 of Micromonospora sp. LOL_024. Classification (NCBI taxonomy): domain Bacteria; kingdom Bacillati; phylum Actinomycetota; class Actinomycetes; order Micromonosporales; family Micromonosporaceae; genus Micromonospora; species Micromonospora sp. LOL_024. The sequence goes on along the minus strand of NZ_JBHMIS010000015.1, from coordinate 72,207 downwards.
GTGACGATCCTCTGGAAGACCTTCGGCGCGGTGATCAACAGCCGGGGCGCGTACTGACCTCGTCGCCGGGCGTCTGCGGACCGAACCAGTCCAGGCAGACCACCACGGCGTCGTCGGTGAGGTCGCTCGCGACGAAGGCCCGCAGGTCGCCGAGGAGGGAGCGGACCGCGCCCAGGGACGTCATCGGCGTCGTCCGGCGCAGAATCCGGTCCAGTGCCGTCTCGTCGTACCGAACGTCGCCCCCGGTGGCGTCCAGCACACCATCGCTGATCATGAAGAGGCGGTCGCCGCGCTGGAGCTGAATGTACTGCTCCCGATAGTTCGTCCCTTCGAACATGCCGAGCGGAAACTGCTCCTCCAGTGGTTGCACGTCGACCTCGCCGTCGCGGAGCAGGACGAGCCGGGGCGAGCCGGCGTCGACGGCGGTGAGCAGTCCGGTGCGCAGGTTGAGTTCGAGCAGCAGGGTGGAGAGGTACTGCTCGCCCCGGTGCAGGTCGTAGATCGCCTGATCGGTGAGCGCCGCCTGGTCGGCCAGCGGAATGCCGGCCCGGCGGGCGTTGCGTAGCGCGCCGGTCGCGAGGGTGGTGAGCATCGACGCGACGACTCCCTCGCCCATCCCGTTGATTGTCGCGAGCCAGACCCGTTCACCGTCGTCGGCCCAGTCGAAGCTGTCGCCACGCACCGCGTACGCCGGTTCGAGCTGACCGGCGAGGCTGAAGGAGGGGCGAAGCCGGCTGCGCCCCGGCAGCAGCTCCCACTGGATCTCGGCAGCGAGGGTGAGTCGCCGGCTGCGCCGGGCGGTGCGGTAGACGTCGGTGCTGGCATCGGCGGTGGTCAGCTCGTGGGCCAGCGCGGTGGCGATCTCGGCGAGCCCGGTGAGCTGCCGCTCGTCGCTGACCGGCGCCACCCGGAGCACGCCCCGCTGCTCCCCGCGCATACTCACCGGCAGGTAGCCGGTGCCCTCGGCGTACACCGGGCTCTGGTGATCGAAGCACCGCCAGGCGGGGTGCCCTGGTGTGGTCACTTCCTCGCCGTCGGTGAGCGGGATCAGTGCCGACAGCCGGTAGTCGACCTGGAGGAGCTCGGTGTCGGTGATGCCGCACTCCTGCTCCAGCAGCTCCGCGAGACAGGGGACGAGAAGATCCCCAGGAGCTGCGGTGACGGCGGCGCGGGCCCGGTTGACCGGCTCGCTCATGGTGTCTCCTTGATCACAAGCCCATTCACCGACAGAATCGGGGTACGCTCAGGCGCACCATGGCGGAACTGCACGGTCCACCCGGACCCGAGATGAGTATGGCTGCCGAGTTGGATTCCGTGGCAGGTGCCCTGCTGACCGTCTGGGACGGTGCGCGCGAGCGGACGGCCGACCGGATCTCCACCGCCCAGCTCCGGGCCATCATGCTCGTCGAACGGCAGGACGGAATCAATCTTCGCCGGCTCGCCGCAGGACTCGACATGCTGCTCTCCTCCGCCAGCCGGCTCTGCGACCGGCTGGTCGCCGCGGGAATGCTGGAGCGCGAGCCGGGACGCGCCGACCGGCGGAAAATATCCCTGCACCTGACCGCGGAGGCCCGCCGACTGCTGGCCGGACTGCGCGGAGATCGCCGGCAGCACCTGGCGGCCATCCTCGCCGACATGACACCGGAGGGACGGCAGGCACTGCTGCGCGGGCTGCGGGAGTTCGACGAGGCGGCCCGGGCCCGGGTGGTCCGGTCGGTGTCGTCGCTGGTGCCGCAGCCCGAGCAACCGCAGGCGGAGCAGCTGCCGAAGACCCGCGACGGCATGGGCGGTGGTGCGGACCAGCCATCTCGTGCCTGGCCGACGGGGGAGGCGTCCGCCGTGCGGACGGCCTGAACCGCCGGCCACGAAGGTGGGCAGCCGGCCCCGCTGCCCGAACCGATGCGACGGGTCGGTCAGCCGCCGTCGGCGGCGATCGCCAGCACCGCCACGTCGTCGTCGTGCTGGCCGGCACACCACTGGTCGAGCAGACGCAGTACCCGCTCCACCAGCTCCGCCGGAGGCAGTCCGGCTACGGCGGCCAGCGCCCGCCGTAGCCGTCGCCCACCGAACATCTCGGTGCCCTGGGCCCCGCCTTGGGCTTCGGTCACGCCGTCGGTGTGCGTGAAGAGCAGGTCGCCGGGGCCGAGATGAAGGTCGACCTGGGCGAACCGGGCATCGGCAAGCGCGCCGACCGGCATCCCGACCCACCCGTGCCGGGGTTACCGTGCCGTCGACGCGGACCACCAGCGGCGATGGGTGCCCGCCGGCGGCGAGACGGACCCGCAGCCCGGTGGGGGTCGGACGCAGGGTCCCCAGCAGCAGGGTGGTGAGCTGGCTGTGCCGGGCCGCGTCCGGCATGTCGAGCAGCGCCCGGTCCAGCAGCCGCAGCAGTTTCCGTGGTTGCCGCTCGACCAGCCGCAGGGTCCGCAACAACTGTCGGACCCGCCCGGTGGGCACGGCAGCGCCCACCCCCTTGCCGCAGACGTCGCCGAGAGCGAACAGGGCGCCGCCGTCGGCCGGTAGGACGTCGTAGAAGTCGCCGCCGATGCGCAGGCCGTCGCCGGCCGCGCGGTATCCGCCAGCGAGGCTCATCCCGGCGACGGTGGGCAGGTCCGGCGGAAGCAGGCTGTGCTGTAGCACCCGGGCCAGGTGGATCTGTTCGTCGTAGAGCTGCGCGGTGGTGAGGGCGGAACCGGTGAGGGCGGCGAACTCCCGGACGAGTTCGGAGTCGCGCGCGTCGAATGCGGCCCGTCCGGCTCGACGCAGCAGCACCAGGGCGCCGGCGGTGCGGCCGGCACCGGGCATCGGGCTGACCAGCAGCGTCGCGTCCGGTACGAAGTCCGCCGGGATCAGCGGATCGAGCCCGTCCCGCTGCCCGGCGTGCCATGGTCTGGCAGCGGCGGGTTCGCCGTCGAACGCCTCGGCGAGCCCGGGCACGGCCATGACGAGAGACCAGTCCGCGGCCCCGCCGGCCGGTGCGCCGTCCCGATCGGTGTGCCGGACCCAGTGCGGCCGGTGCTCCGCCACAACCGGCGGCAGGTGGACGACCAGGGCCAGGTCGGCCAGGTACGGCACGGGCAGCGTGGCGGCGGCCCGCACCGCCTGGTCGCGGTGCAGCGCCAGCCCGAGCCGGCGGCCGGCGCGGGCCAGGAAGTGGGTATGCCCACGCTCGGCCAGCAGGGCCCCGCTGCGACGGTGCTCGTGAGTGACGTCGCGCACGTACCAGGCGGACCGGTCGCCGGCCAGCCGGTGGCGGAACCGGCCAGCTGCCGGCCGTGGTGCTCGCCGAGGAAGGTGTCCGTCCCGCCGGAGACCGCAGCCGCCAGGGCCGGTACCGGGCATCCCGCCAGATCGGTGCCGGCGGCCAGGCCGGGCAGCAGCTCCCTGGCCATCGCGTTGACCAGCACGCCCAGCCCGTCCTCGTCGGTAGTCAGCACGGCCTCGGTGAGTCCGTCGAGGAGTTCGCGGACGAGGTCGGCGTCCACAGGCGAGGCGCGCCGCGAGGCCCCGGTGCCGGTGTCACCCGTCCGCCCGTCATCTGCGGGGCTGCCGGCGGAGGCGCCCTGGCGGGTGCTGGTCACCGGCGCCCACTGGGCGCCCGGCGTTGTCGCCCAGTAAGCATTCCGGCGGCGCGCTCCTCGAGATTCAGGGGACGGGTGCCTGTCCCCGGGGTACGAGGTGCTGCGGGGCATGTCTGTCGAGCGCGGCGGACCCGGGTGGCGCGCCGGGAGTCCCGCTCCGGGTGGTCGCCCGGGACACCAGCTAGGTCCTGGACAGCCAGCCGGCGGGGCGCGCGATGATCCGGCGTACCACCGAGCCGGCCGCGCCCACCGCGGCGGCGTTGGGGCCGAGGGTGGCGGGCCGGACGGTGACCGGCGACCAGGCCGCGGTGAGTACCCGGCGTTCGATCTCGGCGAGCACCGGCGGCCGGAGCCAGGGGGTGAGCGGGGCGTACGCTCCGCCGAGCACCACGGTGTCGAGATCCAGCAAGTTGATCACGCTGGCCACGGTGACCCCGATCGCGGTACCGGCCTCGGTGAGGGCGTGCAGCACGGCGGCCTGACCGACCTCGGCGAGCTGGGTCAGCCGGGTCGGTGCCGTGTCGGCCGGTAGGTCGACCCCGATCAGACCGGCGGCGGACAGGATCGCCTCCTGCCCGGCGTAGAGCTCCAGGCAGCCTCGGCCGCCGCAGCGGCAGGACGGCCCGTCGGGACGGACCGGGATGTGCCCGATTTCGCCGCTCCAGCCGCGGGTGCCCCGGAACAGCGAACCGTCGAGGACGATGCCGGCACCGATGCCCACCTCGCCGGAGATGTGAAGGAAGCTGCCCGGTCCGGCCCCGGCATGTAGTTCGCCGAGGGCGGAGAGGTTGGCCTCGTTGTCCACCACCAGGGCTGGCACGCCGTCGATGGTCTCGGTCAGCGGTGCGTGCTCGGCCAGCAACTCGGGCACCGGGACGTCGCGCCAGCCCAGGTTCGGGGCGAGGCGGACCCGGCCGGCGTCGTCGACCAACCCTGGTACGCCGAGGGCGGCCCCGGCCAGCGTGAGGCCCCGGCTGTGGGCGTCGGCGCGGGCCTGGGCGGCGAGGTCGGTCAACCGCCCGAGCGCGTCGGTCGGGGAGAGCGGGCGCAGGTCGGCCCGTTGTACCGTGTGGTGGCGGACCTCGCCGGCTAGGTCGACGACGCACGCGGCCAGGTAGTCGACGTTGATCTCCAATCCGAGCCCGGCCGGGCCGTCGACGGCGAGTACCAGGCCGCGGGCCGGCCGGCCGGCGCCGGCACGAGGAGTCGGTTCGGCCTCGGTGACCAGTCGCCCGGCGACGAGGTCCTCCACCACTGCCGAGACGGTCGCCCGGGTCAGCCCGGTCTCGGCGGCCAGCGCGGCCCGGGACGGTGGGCGGCTGGCGGCGGCGATCCGGCCGAGCACGAGGGCGAGGTTCAGTTCGCGCAGGCTGCCCTGCCGGACCGCACCGGCGGGCGCTGCTGGTGGGTTCACCCCTTGACACTGCCACATCGTGGTCATTTAATTCAACCACTGAACAAATAGCGGACGACATCACCGGAGGTCTGCCATGGCACCCCGTCCCACCCCTGCCGACAAGTTCTCCTTCGGGCTCTGGACGGTCGGGTGGCAGGGCCGAGACCCGTTCGGCCACGCCACCCGAGAAGCGCTCGACCCGGTGGAGTCGGTGCACCGGCTCGCCGAGCTGGGGGCGTACGGCGTCACCTTCCACGACGACGACCTGGTTCCGTTCGGCGCGGACGCCGCCAACCGGGATGCCCAGATCGCCCGGTTCCGCAAGGCGCTCGACGAGACCGGCATCGTGGTGCCGATGGTCACCACCGACCTCTTTCAGCAGCCTGTTTTCAAGGACGGCGGCTTCACCAGCAACGACCGTGACGTCCGCCGCTACGCGCTGCGCAAGGTGCTGCACAACGTCGACCTGGCCGCCGAGCTGGGCGCACGCACCTTCGTCATGTGGGGTGGCCGGGAGGGCAGCGAGTACGACGTGGCCAAGGACGTCCAGGCCGCCCTCGAACGCTACCGCGAAGCGGTCGACCTGCTCTGCCAGTACGTCGTCGACCGCGGCTACGACCTGCGCTTCGCCCTGGAGCCCAAGCCCAACGAACCGCGCGGCGACATCCTGCTGCCCACCGTCGGGCACGCCCTCGCCTTCATCTCCACCCTGGCCCACCCCGAGCTGGTCGGCGTGAACCCGGAGGTCGGCCACGAGCAGATGGCCGGGCTGAACTTCGTCCACGGCATCGCCCAGGCGCTCTGGCAGGGAAAGCTGTTCCACATCGACCTCAACGGCCAGCGTGGCATCAAATTCGACCAGGACCTGGTCTTCGGCCACGGCGACCTGCTCAACGGGTTCGCCCTGGTCGACCTGCTGGAGCACGGCGGTCCAGGCGGCGGCCCCGCCTACGACGGGCCGCGCCACTTCGACTACAAGCCGTCGCGCACCGAGGACCTCGACGGGGTCTGGGCCTCGGCGGCGGCCAACATGCGCACCTACCTGCTGCTCAAGGAGCGGGCCGCGGCGTTCCGAGCCGACCCGGAGGTGGCCGAGGCGCTCGCCGCGAGCAAGGTCAGCGAGCTGGCCGTACCGACCCTGAGCGCCGGCGAGAGCTACACCGAGTTGCTCGCCGACACCAGCGCCTTCGAGGAGTTCGACGTCGAGGCGACCGCCGCCCGCGGCTTCGGCTTCGTCCGGCTGAACCAGCTCGCCGTCGAGCACGTGCTCGGCGCGCGCTGAGGCGGACGGTATGCCGCTCGTCGCCGGGGTGGACTCCTCCACCCAGTCCTGCAAGGTGGTCGTCCGGGACGCGGAGACCGGTGCCCTGGTCCGGCAGGGCCGGGCGCCGCACCCGGACGGCACCGAGGTCGACCCGTCCGCCTGGTGGTCCGCCCTCCAGACCGCCATCGACACTGCGGGCGGGCTGGCCGACGTCGCCGCGGTCTCTGTCGCCGGCCAGCAGCACGGCATGGTCTGCTTGGACGAAGCGGGTCAGGTGATCCGGCCGGCTCTGCTGTGGAACGACACCCGGTCCGCCGGAGCAGCGGCCGAACTGGTCACGGAGGCCGGCAGCGGGCAGGCCGGGCGCCAGTTCTGGGCCGACGCGGTGGGCAGCGTGCCGGTGGCCAGCTTCACGGTCACCAAGCTGCGCTGGCTGGCCCGCAACGAGGCGGCGAACGCCGACCGGGTGGCGGCGGTCTGCCTGCCGCACGACTGGCTGACCTGGCAACTGGCCGGCGCACCCGGCCTGGACGCCCTGCGCACCGACCGCAGTGACGCCAGCGGCACCGGCTACTGGTCACCGGCCACCGGCGAGTACCGCACCGACCTGCTGGAGCAGGCGCTCGGCCGGGCGGTGCGGGTGCCGACCGTGCTCGGTGCGGCAGAGGTCGCCGGCAAGCTGCCGGGTGGGCCGCTGCTCGGACCGGGGGCCGGAGACAACGCCGCCGCCGGCCTCGGGGTCGGTGCCGGACCCGGCGACGTCGTGGTGTCGATCGGCACGTCGGGCACCGTGTTCAGCGTGGCCGACGCGCCGGCCGCCGACCCGACCGGTATCGTCGCCGGCTTCGCCGACGCCACCGGCCGCTTCCTGCCGCTGGTCTGCACACTCAACGCGGCCAGGGTGCTCGACGCGGCGGCCGGAATGCTCCGGGTGGACCTCGACGGGTTGGCCGAGCTGGCGCTCTCCGTGCCGCCCGGCGCGGACGGGCTGGTCCTCGTGCCCTACCTGGAGGGTGAACGGACCCCGAACCGCCCGCTGGCCACCGGGGCGGTGCACGGTCTGACCCTGCGCACCTCGACCCCCGGGCACCTGGCCCGGGCCGCCGTGGAGGGCATGCTCTGCGCGCTCGCCGACGGCCTCGACGCGCTGGCCGCGCAGGGTGCGACGGTACGACGGGTCATCCTGGTCGGCGGCGGGGCCCGCTCTGCGGCCGTACGCCGGATCGCTGCACAGGTCTTCGGCTGCCCGGTGGTCGTTCCGCCGCCCGGCGAGTACGTCGCCGACGGAGCCGCCCGCCAGGCAGCCTGGCTGGCCCTGGGCGGGGCGGAGGCACCGCCGTGGACGCCGTCCGGCACCGAGGAGTACCCGGCCGAGCCGGTCCCGGCCATCCGGGACCGCTACGCCGAGGCGCGCGAGCGCCATCTGGACCGTCCCGCCACGTGAGGGCGGATGGCGGTGCGTGTCCCGGCCGGGCGCGCACCGCCACCGGCGCCGGACCGCCGGCCGACCCGGTGACCGGCCCGTTATCCAGCCCTGGTTGGCTGCCCGCATGACCTTGAGCACGGGCCGGCCCACGCGGGCATGGGGTGGCGGTCCGGCGCACCGGTTCTACAGCGTCGTCGTCTTCGTGTTGCTCGCCTCGCTGGACAACGTGGCGATCGGACTGGTGCCGCCGCTCTACGGCGCGATCGCCGACTCCTTCCAGGTGCCGCAGCGGCTGCTCGGCCTGGTGACCGCGGTCAGCTTCCTGGTCAGCGCGGTGGCGGCGGTCGGCTGGGCCTACTTCGGCGACCGCACCCACCGGAAGCCGTTGCTGATGATCGGCACCCTGCTCTGGGCGGCCGGCACGGGTGGCAGCGGACTGGCCGGAGACTATTCGACGTTCCTCGCCGCGCAGCTGCTCGCCGCGGTGGGGCTCGGCGCGGTCGGCTCGGTCGGCTTCTCGGTGGTCACCGACCTGATCTCACCCCGCCGGCGGGGCCTGGTGATGAGCTTCTGGGGCCTCTCCCAGGGGGTGGGCACCCTGGCCGGCACCCTGGTCGGCGGGCTGCTCGGAGCCGCCGACTGGCGCCGGCCGTTCCTACTGCTCACCGTCGTCGGAGTGGCCGCCACGGCGGCCTACCTCCTCACCTACGACATCCGGCGGGGCCAGAGCGAGCCGGAACTGGTCGACGCGCTCGCCGGTGGCGCGGAGTACGACTACCGGATCAGCCGGGCCGACCTGCCCGTCGTCCTGGGCCGGCAGACCAACCGTTGGCTGATCCTTCAGGGCCTCACCGCGCAGGCCGCCTTCGGCTCGCTGGTCTGGCTCCCGGTGCTCTTCGCCGAGCGGGCCCGCGACCAGGGGTACTCACCCTCGACCGCGATCGTGGTGGGCAGCGTCTTCGCCACCCTGTTCCAGCTCGGCGGAGTGCTCTCCATCGTCGGCGGGCTGATCGGCGACGCCCTGCAACGACGTACGCCCTCCGGGCGGGCCCTGGTCGCCGCCGTCGGCATCCTCACCGCGGTCCCGTTCTACCTGGTGTTGTTCTTCGTGCCGATCCGCATCGAGGTACCCGACGGTGCCGGCACCGGCGCCATCGTCCGGGCGGTGCTGGGCAGCGTGGTCACCGAACCGACGGTCGGGCTGAGCCTGCTCACCGCGCTTCTCGCGTTGGCGCTGACCTCGGCGAACTCGCCGAACTGGTTCGCGCTGATCGCCGACGCCAACCCGCCCGAGCACCGGGGCACGGTCTACAGCCTTGGCAACCTGGTCAACGGGGTGGGCCGGGCGGCCGGCAACGGTCTGGTCGGGGTGGCCTTCCACGGCCTGCGGGCGGCCTTCCCTCCACCGCTGAACTACGCCGTCGGGCTGGCCGCGTTCCAGCTCTTCTTCATTCCCACCGGCATCATGTACTGGCTGGCCGCCCGGACCTCGCCGAAGGACATCAGCGACGTGAACCAACTGCTCCACACCCGCGCTGAGAAGCTGTAGGGAAGGCCTCGGTGAACGCCTGGTGCTCTACCGGAGGCGTTAACAGAGGCCCTTCTCTTACAGCTCAGGCCGTGCGAACCCAGATTGTGACGTCGGTGGGGACCTGGTCGTCGGTGTCCAACGGGGCGCTGCTGTGCAGCAGTTCGCCGGCGGGAACCGGTACGGAGGCGGTGCCGAAGTTGGTCAGTACGACCACGTCGTCGTTGCGGAAGGCCAGCACCTCGTCGCCGGAGGGGAGCCAGTTCAGCGTGCCCCGACCGAGCCTGTGCGTACGGCGCAGTCGTAGCGCCGTCCGGTACATCTCGTACGTCGAGCCGACCACCCCGTGCTGGCGGTCCAGTGCGTACTCGGCCCAGATCGCCGGCTGCGGCAGCCAGCTCGCGTCGGTCGGCCCGAACCCGTACGAGGGCGCGTCGGCCTCCCACGGGATCGGCACCCGGCAGCCGTCGCGGCCACGCTGGGTGTGCCCACTGCGTTCCCAGGTGGGGTCCTGGCGGGCCTCGTCGGGCATGGTGGTGTGTTCCGGCAGCCCGAGTTCCTCACCCTGGTAGAGGTAGGCCGAGCCGGGCAGGGCGAGCATCAGCAGGGTGGCTGCCCGGGCCCGCCGCAGACCGGTCGCCGCGTCCGGTTGCTCGTCGCCGACGCCGATACCGTTGGGCCGGGTGGTGCCGACCGGCAGGCCGAGACGGGATGCGTGACGTACCACGTCGTGGTTGGAGAGTACCCAGGTGGTGGGCGCGCCGACCGTGTCGGTGGCCGACAACGACCGGGTGATCACCGCGTACTGGGCCGGGGCGGTCCAGGCGGCGAGCAGGTACTCGAAGTTGAACGCCTGGTGCATCTCGTCGGGGCGCACGTACCGGGCCAGCCGCTCGGCCGGCTCCACCCACGCCTCGGCGACCAGGATCCGCTCGCCGGGATAGCCGTCGAGCAGCCGCCGCCACTGCCGGTAGACCTCGTGTACGCCGTCCTGGTCCCACATCGGCGGGCGGGGCTTGTCTGCTTCCTGCCCGGAGAGAATTTCCTGCGGTTCCTGCCAGTCGGCGAGGTCGGCCTGCTTGATAAGGCCGTGGGCCACGTCGACCCGGAAGCCGTCCACGCCACGGTCCAGCCAGAACCGCAGCACGTCCAGGAACTCCGCGTGCACCTCCGGGTTGTCCCAGTTAAGGTCCGGCTGGCCGGTGTCGAAGAGGTGCAGGTACCACTGGCCGTCGGCGAGCCGGGTCCAGGCCGGGCCGCCGAAGACGCTCTGCCAGTCGTTGGGCGGCTCGGTGCCGTCGGGTCCCCGGCCGTCCCGGAAGATGTACCGCTGTCGTTCGGCGTCACCTGGCCCGGCGGCCAGCGCGGCCTGGAACCAGGCGTGTGTCGAGGAGGTGTGGTTGGGCACCAGGTCGACGATCACCCGCAGTCCACGGGCACGGGCCTGTGCGATGAGGTCGTCGGCGTCGGCGAGCGTGCCGAACAGTGGCTCGACGCCTCGGTAGTCGGCCACGTCGTACCCGGCGTCGGCCTGCGGTGACGGGTAGAACGGTGAGAGCCAGACCGCGTCCACGCCCAGCTCCGCCAGGTGGTCGAGGCGGGCGGTGATCCCGGGCAGGTCACCGATGCCGTCACCGCCGGAGTCGGCGAATGAGCGCGGATAGATTTGGTAGATCACCGCCTCCGTCCACCAGCCGGTGGCCGGGTCGGCGGGCGGGGCCTGGTGCGTCGCATTGTCGTTCAGGGCGTTCTCCCATGGTCGAGCCGTGCGGGCCGGTGGGCCCGGGCGACGGTGGTGACTGGCGTTCAGTGTGCCCACGCCGGTGCGGTCGATTCACGCACGACCAGCCGAGTGGGCAGAATCACCGAGGATCCGGTTGTGCTCGTGCCGGCTGCGCCGGTGTGGCCGCAGAGCGGGTCGAGCAGCACCTTCGCGGCCAACCGGCCCTGCTCCGCGGCCGGCTGGGCGATGGTGCTGAGCCCGAGTACGCCGGAGAGGGCGTGGTCGTCGATTCCGATCACGCTGACGTCCTGGGGTACCCGCAGGCCGGCGTCGCGCAGCGCGGTGAGCGCACCCATCGCCATCTCGTCGCAGGCGGCGAAGATTGCCGTTGGCGGGTCACCTCGGCGCAGCAGTTCCTCGGTGGCCCGGGTGCCACCGGCGATGTCGAAGCGCGATTCCACGTCGAGGCTCGGGTCGGGACGGATGCCGGCCGCGCGCATCTCCTCCTGGTAGCCCCGCCGCCGGTCAAGATGTGCGGTGAAGGCTAGTTCGTCGTCGGGGTCACCCGAGATGTGCGCGATCCGGCGGTGTCCGAGATCCAGCAGATGCCGGGTGGCGGTCCGTGCCGCCGCCAGGTCGTCGATGCGTACGCAGGGCCAGCCGGGCACGGTGGTGCCGGAGCTGACGGTCACCCCGGGCAGCTCCAGTGCGGCGAGGGGGGCGAGTTCGGCGGCGCGTAGCGGGGTGGCGACCAGCATGATCGCGTCCACCCGCTTGTGCAGGTTGGCCGCGTGCAGCAGGCGCTGCCGGTTGTGCTCCCGCCCGCCGAGGTTGTGCAGCAGCAGGTCGTAGCCGGCCTGGTGGAAGAAGTCCTCGGCCGCCTCGACGACCACGCCGAAGAACCACCGGGTGATCCGGGGGACCACCACCGCCACGGTGCCGGTCCGGCCGCCGGCCAGCCGTGAGGCGCTGGGCGAGACGGCGTACTGCAGCTGCTCGGCTGCGGCCAGCACCCGCCGGCGGGTGGTCGTCGACACGGTCGGCAGCCCGCGCAGCGCCCGGGAGACGGTGGCCGTGGAGACTCCGGCCAGCCGGGCGACGTCGTCGATCTTCGTCACGGTGCACCCCGCTCCGGTCCCGCCAGTGGTGCCGCCGCCGTCGGCGGCACCACTGGCGGATCAGCCCTTGACGCTGCCGGCAAGCAGACCTCGGACGAAGTAGCGCTGCAACGACAGGAACACGATCAGCGGCACGACGATCGAGACGAACGCTCCGGCGGTCAGCCGTTGCCACTCGTTGCCCCGGGTGCCGGCCAGTTCGGCCAGCCGGACGGTGAGCGGCGTGGTCACCTCGCTGCCACCGGCGAAGATCAGCGCGACCAGCAGGTCGTTCCAGACCCAGAGGAACTGGAAGATGCCGAACGCGGCCAGGGCGGGTGCGATCAGCGGCAGGACGATGGTGCGGAAGATCTTGGGGTGGGTGGCCCCGTCGACCCGGGCCGCCTCCATCAGGTCCCTGGGCAGTTGTGAGACGAAGTTGTGCAGCAGGTACACGGCGAACGGCAGGGCGAAGCAGGTGTGCGCGAACCATACCTGGGCGAAATTCTGCGCGCCGTCCAGATTCCAGGCCGGCATCAGGGTGACGCCGCCCAGGCTGACCCCCCGCGAGAAGAAGCTCAGTAGCGGCACCAGGGCCATCTGCAACGGCACGATCTGTAGGGCGAAGATGCCGATGTACACCCAGTCCCGACCGCGGAAGTTGATCCAGGCCAGCGCGTACGCGGCCAGGGCCGCGAACGCGAGCGGGAACAGCACCGCCGGCAGGGTGATCACCAGGGAGTTGACGAAGTAACCGGCGAGCTGCCCGGACGACGACGACTGCCCGAACAGCACGTCCTGATAGTTGTCGAGGGTGAACTGGGGATCCCTGAAGAACGTCCACCAGCCGGAGGTCTTGATCTGGTTCTCCGGCCGGAAGGAGCTGACGAGCAGACCGAAGGTCGGGATGGTCCAGACGACCGCGATGATGATGGCGATGAGGCTCGCGGCACGGGTGTTGAGCCGCTTGCGTACCCGCGCCGCCCTTGTCGACTGTTGGCTGGTGGCCTGGCTGCCGGCGGCGACCGGGGGAGTGGTCGTGGTCATCTCAGGCCTCCCGTCGCTGCTGGCGGATGTTGCGGATCTGGAAGATCACGATCGGTACCACCAGGACGAAGAGGAAGACCGCAAGGGCGGAACCCTGACCGTTCTGGCCGTACCGGAACGCCTGGTTGTACATCTCGTTGGCGATTACGCTGGTGTCGTAGTTGCCGTTGGTCGTGGTGCGGACGATGTCGAAGACCTTCAGCGTGGCGATCGAGATGGTGACCACCACCACGATCAGCGCGGGTCGGATGCTCGGCAGGGTGATCTGCCGGAACATCTGCCACGGGCTGACCCCGTCGAGGCGGGCGGCCTCGATGATGTCGGCCGGGATGGCCTTGATCGCCGCGGAGAGCACCACCATGGCGAAGCCGGCCTGGATCCACACCATGATCACGAGCAGCAGCAGCGTGTTCAGCGGTGAGTCGAGCAGCCACTGCCGAGGCTCGCCGCCGAGGCTGACCATGATCTGGTTCAGCAGGCCGATCTGTTCCTGCTCCTGGCTGCGGAAGGCGTACACGAACTTCCAGATGATGCTGGCACCGACGAACGAGATGGCCATCGGCATGAAGATCAGCGACTTGGCCACCGCCTCCAGCCGCACCTTGTCGATCAGTACGGCGTAGAGCAGACCCATGCAGGTCGCCGCCAGCGGCACCAGGGTTACCCAGATCAGGGTGTTGAGCAGTACCCGCACGATCGCGTCGTCGGCGAACATCCAGCGGTAGTTGTCCAGGCCCACCCAGTTCTGGCTGCTGCCGTCCATGAAGGACAGCAGGGTGGTCCGGAGCGCCGGCACGACCAGACCGATCATCAGCAGTAGCAGGGTCGGCAGCAGAAAGAACAGCGCGAACAGCCCCTCCCGGGGCTTGGCCTGCCGACGCGTCGGTGCCCCGTTGACGGACGCGGCGACGATCCGCGCCTCGCGGCGCCGGGCGAAGAAGGCCGGCACCGCGTCGAGCAGCATGAGCAGGCCGCCGACCACCACCGCGAAGGCGACCAGCCCCCACAGCAGCATCATGAGTTTCGGCGCCTGGTCGGCGAAGTCGAAGTTCATCAACCCTCCCAGGGGTCATCGGCAGAGCCGGTGGGCCGGTCCGCGATCGCGGACCGGCCCACCGCTGGGCTCACTTCCAGCTGCTCTCGATGCCCTGGAGTACGGAGGCGGTGCTACCCCCGTTGATCCACTCGACCATGCCCTTCCAGAAGGTCCCGGCGCCGACAGCGGCGGGCATCAGGTCGGAACCGTCGAACCGGAAGACCGAGCTGTCGTCCTGGAGAATCTCCACCGACAGCTTGTCGATCGGGTTGGCGACGTTGGCCAGGTCAACCTTGTTGTTCGCGGACACCCAGTCACCGATCTTGGCGCGACTGTTGGCGTGCTCGCCCGAGGCGAGGTACGTCTGCACCTTCTGCACCTCGGGACGATCATTGAACGCGGCCACGAACTCGCCGCCGCCGAGCACCGGCTTGCCCTTGGCCGGGTCGATGGCCGGGAAGTAGAACGCGAAGACGTCGCCGTCCTCGGCCACCCGGGTGCCCTCCGGCCACTGGTTGGCGTAGAACGAGGCCTGGCGGTGCAGCGCGCAGTTGCCGGCCGTGATCGGCACACCGGCCTCCTGGAAGGAGGTGGTGGCGATGCTGCGCACGCCGCCGAAACCGCCGTTGACGTACTTGTCGTTCTTCAGAATGGTGCCGGCGCGGTCCAGCGCCTCGGCCACCCGCGGGTCGTTGAACGGGATCTGGTGCGTGGTCCACTGGTCGTAGACCTCGGGGGTCTGCGTCCGCAACATGACGTCTTCGATCCAGTCGGTGGCCGGCCAGCCGGTGGCCTCACTGGACTCGATGCCGGCGCACCACGGCTTGGTGCCGCTGTCCGCGATGGTGTCGCTGAGTTTGATCATGTCGTCCCAGGTGGTCGGGACGGTCCAGCCCTTCTCCTGGAACATCTTCGGCGAGTACCAGACGAACGACTTGACGTTCGATCCGAGCGGCGCGCCGTAGAAGGTGCCGTCGATGGTGCTGTACTTCAGCCAGTCGGCCGGGTAGTTCGCCTCGGCCATCGCCTTGGTATCGGCACCGGCCGGCTTCAGTTGATCGCGCTCGGCGAACCGCTGCAACAGGCCGGGCTGAGGGATGAAGGCCAGGTCGGGGGCGTTGCCACCGTCGGCCCGCACGGTAAGTTGGGCCTCGAACTCGCCGCTTCCCTCGTGGTTGATCGTGATGCCGGTGCAGTCCTCGAACTGCTTCCAGGACTGGGCCAGGCGGTCGGCCTCGATGTCCCGGATCGACGAGTAGATGGTCACCGTCTTGCCGTCGTGGCCCTGGTACGTCTCGTACGGGGCGCACTCCGCGGAATCGGCGTTCTTGCCGCTGCCGTTGTTGCTGCTTCCGGTGCCGCAGGCGGTGGCGCTGAGCGCCAGTCCGATCGCACCAGCGATCGCGAGGGCCTGGCGTGGCCTGGCAGAGATCGCCATGCCGTCCTCCTTCCTAGCCGGCGCTGGCCAGGTCGCATCCGGTTGACCGTGGCGCCGGTCCGATGGGCGTGTCCCCATGTAAGCGCTTGCATCGGGCTGCGGTCCACCCTGAGACGGACACGACCGAGTAACGATCCGGAAACCCGGCGTCGTCGGCGGAAAGCTCCCAGCCGAGGAGTTCCAGCATCGGAGGTGGTGCTCCGACCGCTCCTCGTCCGGCGTGGTCAGCTGTTCAGCTGCCAGACCGAGTAGTTCAGCGACGCGGCGAAGGTGACCCAGGCCCAGTACGGCAGCAGCAGCGCTGCCGCGGCCCGGCTGATGCGCCAGAACAGCAGGACGGTCACGCCGACCGCGAGCCACAGCAGCACGATCTCGGTGAAGGCCAGCCCGTACCACCCGGCGGCGAAGAAGATCGGGGTCCAGGCGGCGTTGAGCACCAGTTGGACACCCCAGGCGCCCAACTCCGGGCCGAACCCTGCCTGACGCCAGGCCAGCCAGCCGGAGAAAGCGATCATCACGTAGAGGATCGTCCAGACCGGGCCGAACAACCACGAGGGCGGAGCCCACGCGGGCTGCTCAAGATTCGAGTAGTCGGCGGCGGCACCCACCGCGGCCAGGTTGCCGAGGGCGGCGGCGACCAGAACGGCCGCCCCGAGTCCGGCCAGCACCCACCACTGGCGTGCGCCGTGTCGTCGGTTCTCCGGTGTAGTACGCATGGCGGGAGGTTCTCCCCGTTTCGGGGGTGGCAAACCCGCTGGTCGGCGTGCGGGCCTTGACGGGCTGCGGGCAGCACGCCGAGGTCGCCGCGCCCGGTGGCTCCTGTCGGGAGGACGGAGTTCCGGTCGCGACGACCCCGGCGGGTCCGGTGTGCGGCGCCCTGCGCCGCCCGATCAGCTGAAGATGCTGACACCACCCGGGCCGACGAGCAGCCCGACCACGATGAGGACGATGCCCCAGAGGATCTGCCGACGGAACAACGCGAGGATGCCGGCGACCACCAGTACGACTGCGAGAATCCAGAGAATCAGCTCCATTTTTGCTGAATACCCCCGGCACCGACGCCGGAAACCTCTCCCTGATCAAGGTGGTCACCCAGGTGGAAGACGCTGTACGCCTGCTTGATCACCGGATGGGCGACGTTGCGGACGCGCACCCCGCCCGGCGTGGTACCCCGTTCGGTGCCGTGGTGCGCGTGCCCGTGCAGGGCCAGCGCGGTCGGCGCCGAGTCGATCGCCTGCCCAAGCTGGTAGCAGCCCAGGAACGGGTAGATTTCCAGGGGTTCGCCGGCCAGGGTGTCCGGCACCGGTGAGTAGTGGCTCAAGGCCACCAGCACGTCGCACTCCAGCGAGCGCAGCGCCTCGCCCAGCCGGTCGGCGCTCTCGGTCGTGGTGCGTACGAAGGCCTTCATCTCCGGCTCACCGAAGTCACTGGCACACCGCCCGGCGAAGCCACCGCCGAAGCCCTTGACCCCGGCGATGCCGAGCCGGCCGCCGGGACAGTCCAACACCACGCCGTCGCCCTCCAGCACCACGATACCCACCTCCCGCAGCGCGCCGACCACCTCCGGCACCTGGTCGCACTGGTGGTCGTGGTTGCCCAGGACGGCGATCACCGGTACGCCCAGGCCACCGAACTCGCGCGCCACACAGCGCGCCTCGGCCTCGGTGCCGTGCCGGGTCAAATCGCCGGCCAGCAGCAGCGCGTCGACCTTGCCGGGTAGTTCCTCCAGGGTGGGCCGGAACCGTCCGACCACGTCCTCGTCCAGATGTACGTCGCCCACGGCGGCGAGCCGGACAACCATCAGACCTCCTCAGGGCAGTTGCTCGATCTCCGTGGGTGCCTGGGTGCGGATCACCCCGATATCGCTGGTGATCGGCACATTCGGGAAGCGCTCAGCCACCCGGCGCACAATCTCCTCTCGCCGATGCGCGCTCTCGACCTCGCCGTGCAGCACGAGGGCGCGTTCGGTGCGGACCACGGTGATTCCCTGCTCGGCGACGGCCGGATCCCCGGCGAGCAAATTGTGGATCTCCGCCTCGACGTACTCGTCGGGCGGCCCGGCCCCGGAGTCGTGTTGCGCGGTCACAATGTTCCCCTCCCGTCGGCCGTGCCGGGCTGCGGCACGACGTCCAGCCTGTCCAGCAGCACCAGGAACGATTCGGCGTACGGCGAGTGCTGCGTTTCCTTGCGTACCCGTTCCCAGTCGATCTGCTCTCGCAGCGACCGGGCGAGCGGCAGGCCGCGAGCGAAGTCGCAGTAGTGCTGGGAGAAGCTCAGCAGTTTGTGCACCATCAGCTGCGTGGCCGACAGCACCGGCATGTGGATCGCGTCGACCGGCCGTACCACCGTGTCACCGAAGGTCTCCTCGGTCACCGGGGTCTCGATCGGGCGGTGGATCAGGTCCACCATCCGGCCGCCGTCGTAGACCTTGACCAGCCAGTCCTCCGGAGGCCGTTCGGCGGTGAAGCCGGCCTGAACCAGCGCCTCCATCGCGGGCTCGACGTCCTGTTCCTGGATGAGGAAGTCGACGTCGTGCTCGCTGGAGTGTCCGCCGTGCGCGTACACGGCGAAGCTGCCGCCAAGGGCGAATGCTATGTCCGACTGCTTGAGCACGGCGGCGACCTTCTTGAGAGTGTGTAGGAGAGTTTCGTCGTCGCGCTCGGCCATCTCGCCTCTCCCGTCGACCTGATCGGGGTGCCACCGGTGGGATCCCGATCGGTACCCGGCATTCCGGTCGCCCACACCTGCACGCCTTGTGGAACGGTGCGAACAGTTAACGAAGAGGACAACTGGGACAGGGCGTATGCGTGGGTCGGATAACCTGTGGAGAGTGGCCAGTTCGACGGGAGTCCCCGGATCGACGGGAGTCCGGCGCGTCGCGACCCGGCTCCGTACCGTAGCCCTGATCGGTATCGACGGATCGGGCAAGACCACCCAGGCCCACCGGCTCGCCGAGGCACTCAACGCGGCGGGACACCCTGCCACCTACCATCGCAATGCCGGCGGCCGGCGGTGGTTGGGGCGGGCCGCCCAACGGCTCGGCCGGCCGGACGCGCAGGGGCTCGTCGGCCGCGACGGGATGCTCCTGGTGGAGTCCCTACTGCGGTGGCTGGCTATCGCGATGACCCTGCTCGGCAGCCTGTTCAGCGGACGGGTGGCCGTGATGGACCGCTACGCCGCCTGCCAGTACGCCAGCCTGCACGCGCACGGCGGGCACCTTTGGGAACGTCTCGTCAGAGCGGCCTACCGACTCTTCCCCCGACCGCAGGTGACGTTTCTGCTGACGGTGGAGCCGGGTGTGGCGTACCGGCGGATCGAGCGTCGGGGCACCGACCACGAGAGCCTGGAGTATCTGAGCGCCGCCGACGGGGCCTACCGGGCGCTGCCGGAGTATCCGACGTTCGTACTGGTCGACGGGGATCGACGGCCGGACGACATCGCACGCGACATTCGAGGGCACCTGGCCGGCTGGCTGGCAGCCGATGCCGAGCCGGTCGGGCAGGACCGGACGAGGGCCCATGGGCCGGATCCGGGCCCGGCATGGGACCTGGTGCCGCTTCAGGCCCGACCGTAGACCGGAACGGCCGCGCCGCTGGTCGGCGCCGACTCGTCCGAGGCCAGGAAGCGGATCACCGAGGCGATCTCCGCCGGATCGACCCAGCGCGACTGGTCGGCGCCGGGCATCGAGTCCCGGTTGGTCGGCGTGTCGATGACGCTCGGCAGCACCGTGTTGCAGCGGACCCCGGCGTTCTTGTACTCCACCGCCACAGCGGCGGCGAAGCCGAGTACGGCGGCCTTCGCGGTCACGTAGCCGGCGACGCCCGGAAAGGGCGTGAGGGCCGCCCGGGCGGCCATGCATACCACCGCGCCGCCTCCGGCGGTGACCAGGTGGGGCAGCGCGGCCCGGGTGACGAGGTGGGTCGGGCGGAGGTTGAGAGTCAGCATCCGGTCGAAGTCGTCGATCGAGGTCTCGTGGACCAGGCCGGTGCTGGCGTACCCCCCGACAAGGTTGACCACGGCGCGCAGTGGCGCCGCCGGATCGCCGGCAGCCACCTCGGCCGCCCGGGCGGCATCCTTCGGGTCGGTCAGGTCCGCGACGAGCCGGACCGGCGCGTTGGCCTCCGGCCGGCGGGTCGGGGTCGGCTGCTGGCGTTGCGGTGCGACCACGCGCCATCCCGCATCGACGAACGCGGCGGTGACGGCCGCGCCGAGCCCGCCCGTGCTCCCGGTGACCAGCACACTGCGATCCGCCATGACGTGAGGCTAGTACCGCCGCCCGGTCGGTGGGCAGCCGGCCCCCACCCGACCGGGGCTTCTCGGCCCGGCGGGGAGGGCGGCCCCGGTGGACCGGTGGCAGGCTGGTGCCGGCATTCCCCCGCCGGGGGAGCCACGACGGTGGCGCTGACCAACTTTCCGCGCTCGCCGGTCACCGGGGCCGCCGAGGATGTGCTGACCACCGCGGCCCGCGAGACCACCTACCGTGACGGCCAGCCGGCTCGCCCAACTGACCGTGGTCGACTGCCTGTACGTCGGCGTGGCCGTGCGCAACCGTGTCCCCGGACCCGCAAGGCGCTCGAGGTGACCGCCGAGGCCGTCCGCTCCCACCGGCTCGGCTCCGCCCGCAGGCGGGCATGATCGGTGTGGCGGACCGGCGAGGCGCCCGTTGCGGCCCGGAGTCTCAGGCGACCTTCGCCAGGGTGCGCTGGCCCCGTTCGCCGACCGGGCATAGGACCGGGGCGCGGATTGTTCACCATGGCGTGGGGTATTACCACCGGCGTGGATGAACCAACTGGTCCGCGTACGCGTATCAGGCAGTGACCAGGATCGCAGTACGGCGGTGACCCGGTCGCTGTGCCTGAGGGGCCGGGCAGTGTTGCCTGGACCGGGACGGACGGCGGTCTGTCGATCCGTCGACCTTACGAATGCCTGCCGGTGACACCCAGGCAGGATGCTGACAGCAAACATGGACCGTGCTCTCAGCTGATTATCAGGCATTCGTGACACTTTCGACCCACGACGAGGAATCCCCGACACGTCTCATCTGTTGTGTAGATGTCAGCACCTGTGGGCACAGCGGATGTTGACCGGGGAGCGCTGATGGACGTGGGGATGGCAAGGAACCGGGCAACCGGCGCGAGCGAGGGGACCGTGGGCACCGTGGACAAGAACATCGGGATGCGTACCGACGAGGTTGCCGAGGAGCGCGACCTGGTCGGAGTCTACCTGCACGAGATCTCCCGGACGCCACTGCTGGACGCCGCCAAGGAGGTCGACCTCTCCAAGGCCGTCGAGGCCGGGCTCTACGCCGAGCATCTGCTCGGCGAGGACCGCGTACCCGACGGGGCCACCCGGGATGACCTGGCGCGGTTGGTCTCCGACGGAGAGCAGGCCAAGGACCTGTTCATCCGGGCCAACCTGCGACTGGTCGTGTCGATCGCCCGGCGCTACGTCCGTTCGGGGATGCCCATGCTGGACCTGATCCAGGAAGGCAACACCGGCCTGGTCCGAGCGGTGGAGAAGTTCGACTACGAACGTGGCTACAAGTTCTCGACCTACGCGACCTGGTGGATCCGTCAGGCGATCAGCCGGGCGATCGCTCAGCAGGAGCGCACCGTGCGGCTACCGGTGCACCTGGTGGAGGACGTCAACCGGATGCGCAACGTGACCCGGCAGCTAACCCGTGAACTGGGCGGCGACCCGGAGCCGGAGCAGATCGCGGCCTCCCTGGGCGTGACCGTCGAGCGGGTCAACGAGCTGGTCCGCTGGTCGCAGGACACCGTGTCGCTGGACACCCCGATCGGTGACGACGGCGACACCAACCTCGGCGACCTGGTTGCTGACAGCGACGCCCCCTCGCCTGAGGAGATCGTGCTGACCGGGCTGGAGCGGCAGCGCATCGAAGGGCTGCTGAACCACCTCGACGACCGCTCGGCCGGCATCATGCGGGCCCGCTACGGGCTGGAGGACGGCCGGGAGCACTCCCTGACCGAGGTGGCCTCGCGGTTCTCGCTCTCCCGGGAGCGGATCCGGCAGCTGGAGATCCAGGCGCTCGGCCGGCTTCGTGAGCTGGCCCGCGCCGAAGGCCTGCAGGCCGCCTGAGCTGGTAGAGATCGACGGCGAACGGCCGGCGTCCGACAAGGGAACGCCGGCCGTTCGCCAGCTGCGGCGGCCACCGCCACCGACCCCGACGCGCGGGATCAGGTCAGCGGACCCTGCCGTAGCCGTACGGTGTCATCAGGTCCACGTCGCGCTTTTCGACGTTGCGGCCGAAGGTTGGTGCGTGGATGACCTGCCCGCTGCCCACGTAGATCGCCACATGGCCGAGGCCGCGGTAGAAGACGAGGTCCCCGGGGCGCAGCTCAGCGCGGCTGACGTGTGCCACCACACCCCACTGCATCCGGGTGTTGTGCGGCAGCGAACTCCCTGCGGCCCGCCACGCGGCCGACGTCAGCCCGGAGCAGTCGTAGCTGCCCGGCCCGTCGTTGCCCCAGCCGTACGGCTTGCCGAGCGCACCGTAGGCGTACCGCACGGCGACGCCCGCCTTTCCGGAGACGGCGGGGGCGTCGGCTGCGTTGCTGGCCTGGTTGGTCGGGCGTTCAGCCGCCCGGCCGTACGCCTGCCGACGCAGCTCGTAGAGCCTGGCCAGGTCGCGTTCGATTCGCTGCTTCGCCGAGGCCAGTTCCCGTGACTGCGCCGCCTGCCGGTTGAGCGTGACGTCGAGGCGGGTCTTCTCGTCGAGTAGCCGGCGCTGGTCGGCGGTGAAGCCGGCGATGGTGGCCTGCCGTTGTCGGGTCAGGTGATCCAGCGTCCCGAGCCGGTCGAGCACCGTGGTCGAGTCGCCGCCGTGCAGCAGCGCGTCCACCGTGCCGAGATTGCCGGTCTTGTACGCGGTCACCGCCATCTCACCGACGTCCGCTCGGCTCCGCTCGGTCTGCTGCTCCAGCGGGCCGATCCGGGACTCCAGCCGCTCGACGGCGGTTCGGTTCTCCTTGATTTTCTCTCGCAGTTCGTTGTGGGATTCCACCACGCGTTCCAGTTCGGTGGAGGACTTCTCGATCCGCCGGGTCAGCTCGGCGGGCGAGGGTTCGGCCCGGGCCACCGTCGCCGGCACGACCAGTGCCAGCGAAAAAGCGGCGGCTGTCAGGGCACGCAGCGTGTGCGTCAGGGACGACAAGAGCTCGGACGCTCCTCTCCCGGGGCCGGCGCGGGCTGCTGATGCTCCGCGACGGCGTCGGCCCGGTGCCGTCCGGTCGGACGGCGGCCGGCCGAGCCGACCTGCCCAACCTAGTACGGGGCGGGAGTCGACCGCAGAGAAAGTCGGGACGATTGGTGGTGGTGGGGCGGTGTAGAGCCAGGCAAGTAGGATTAATTCCTTATATAGCCAAATATCGGACTAGTCGCTCTCGGCGCATGACGTCGGATGCCCGGCCGCTATAACCGATAAGACGGACTTGGCATGCTCTTTCCGGCGGGGTGGCCCCCGGCCTGCCCGCCCTGACCACCGCAAACGGCGGGAAGGACTGGCGCCGACGGCACACAATGAAGCGCACAGCCGGAACTTTCGCCTACCGGTCTCGCCAGCCGGTATCGATGGAAGAGGTCGGCGGGGCCGACCCGGCACCCCGGTCGTGGGAGGAGGGCCGTGAACCCCGAAGGCGCGAGGACCCACCCGCCGCGGCCACCACGCGGCGCCGGCCGGGAACCGACGCTGCTCTACGCCCGACCCGGGATCATCGTCACCGTCGACCGGTTCACGGTCGGCCGCACCAGCTGGCGCGTCGCCGAACTGACCCACCTGCAGAGCACCCGAGGACCGCACGACCGGGTGGCGACCCGAGCCGTCCTGGTCACCGTCACGGTGATCGGTGGTGTCGGCCTGCTGCTCGGGTTCACCGGAGGGCTGCAACGGCTCACCGCCGGGGCCTACCTCATCCTGGGCGCCGTGTTCCTGGTGCCGGTGCTGCTCGCGGTCGCCGGCGACCGGTGGCGTCCGCCGGCGTACGAACTGTGGGGCCGCGTCGCGGGGTCGGACGAGTTGCTGTTCAGCAGCGACGACGAACGCCAGTTCGGCCAGGTGAGCCGGGCGTTGCGCCGGGCGCGGGAGATGAACAGCTACGGCGCCTGGGAGGACCCGCTCACAGTCGCGCGACCTTGGCGACCCCGGCGCTAGCCGGCAACCGGTTCCGGCGCCTGCTCCTGGCCTCGCTGCTCGGCCGCGACCAGGGCACTCACCCGGCGCTCGGCCCAGAACGAGACGAACGGCACGGTGCCGGCGAGCATCACCAGGATCATCCGCCTGAGTGGCCAGTTGGCCCGCCGGGACAGGTCGAAGGCGGCGACCAGGTAGACCATGTAGAGGAAGCCGTGCGCCTGGCCCACGGTCTCCACCACGATCGGCTGGTCGAAGCCGTACTTGAGTGGCATGCCGATCACGACCAACAGGATCAGCACCACGCCGACGACCCAGGCGATCACGCGGTAGCGGGTGAGGGCAGCGCGCACTCTCTCGTCCGTTCTTCAGACCCGGTCAGCCGGGATAGTCGCCGGGCTTCGCGCCCGGATTGGCGTTCAACCAAGACAGGTAGCGGTTGTAGGCGGCCAGATCGGCGTCGCCTTCACCGGCGGTGACCCGGGTGGCCCGTACCGGCCGACGAATCCCCGGTCGCGGACGGCCCGCACCGGCGGTGCCGGCCAGGCCGGCCGTGGTGCCGATGGTGGCGGCGTCATCGGCCAGCCCGGTGCCGCGTTGCGCCGAGCCGGCCACGTCGGTGGTGGACCTGTCGCCCAGCGCGTGACGGACCTCCCGCCACCAGACGAAGACCACGAACCCCGCGAAGATCGGCCACTCGACGGCGTAGCCCCAGCTGATGGCATTGCCCGCCGAGGCCCGGCTGACCTGCCACCAGCCCAGCGTGAGGAAGGTGATCACCAGAACGACCATGGCCGCGTGGCGGAAGATCCACGCCGGGGTCCAGAGCCGCTTCATGGCAACGAGGGTACCGGGAGCCGTCGGAGCTCTCCGACACGGCGTCGTAGTGGCGGCGATGGTTTGGCCCCACCCGCAGCGGGCAACCGTACAGATGCCAACCCACGACTGACGAGGGGGCGGAGATGACGGCATCGGGACCGCAGGACGGATTTCCTGCCAGCGGCACGGAGGTTAGCCCCGAGCAGCGGATCCCCGAGTGGGGAGACGATCGTGTCGCGGCCCCGGCGGCCGACGCCGACCTGCCCGGCATCGATCCGGCCGAGCTGGCCGAAGAGGATCTCATCCGTGAGGTGCAGAGCCTGCACCGCACCCGGCTGGACACGCTCCGGCACGCGACCGACTCGGCGCTGGCCAACCACCTGCGGCGGACCGCCGAACTGGAGACCGAGTACCTGGCCCGGCACCCCGGACGCGAGGTCGACCCGAGTCGGCTGCGGGGCCACTGATGGGGTACGCGCAGCGGGGCGTCTCCGCCCCTCCCGAAGTCGCCTTCAACACGGCGACCGACCCCGACCGGATCTCCGCCTGGCTGCCCGAGCCACTGCTGTCGGCCGATCCCGATCGCGACGGTGACGTCCAGCGGTTGCGGGCCCGGTGGGGTGCCCGGCACGACGACTGGTCCGCCGAGCTCTGGGTGGAGCCGGCCGATGCCGGTGGGTGCTGGCTTCGGCTCGAACTCGGCGGGGGCGACGAGGCCGACCGGTTGGCCGACGAGGCGTTGACCAACCTCGCCCGCGAGGTGGCCGACAACCTGCAGGCAGGCTGAGGCGGGGCGGCCCGTACCGGGCCAGCCCACCCCCGCCGGGCGATCGTTGCGTGACTCGAAGGAGACCGGTGAGCGAACTGAAGCAGAAGGCGGCGCGCCTCCGCCAGGCGTACGCACCGCACGAACACCGTCCACTCGGCGGATACCTGGCGGCGATGGGCACCTACGCCGCGGTGACCGGCGCGATCGCGGGCCTGGCCAAGGTGACCGGCCGCAGTGTGCCCGAGCGGCCGGCCACATCCGACGTGGTGCTCGTCGCCATCGCCACCCACAAACTCAGCCGGCTGCTGTCCAAGGACGCGGTGACCAGTCCGCTGCGGGCGCCGTTCACCCGCTACGACCGGCCGATCGGCAGTGGCGAGGTGATGGAGCAGGTGCGCGACTCGGGCAGCTCCACCCGGCACGCCATCGGCGAACTGCTCAGCTGTCCGTTCTGTCTGGCGGTATGGGTGGCCACCGGACTGACCGGCGGCCTGGTCCTGGCCCCTCGGCTCACCCGGATGGTCGCCACCGCCCTCACCGCGGTCGCCGCCTCCGACTTCCTGCAGATGGGGTACGCGGTCGCCCAGCAGGCCGCGGAGGGCAAGAAGGAGACCTGAGTCCCACCAGACGGCCGGCCCGGGATGCGTGGGCCGGCCGTCTGGTGCTCGCGGACTCAGCGCTGCATGCCGGACCAGCCGCGCGGAGACTCCGGTTCCCGTTCGTCCTCGTCGGCCCCGGTGATGATCTCCCGGTCGACGGCGGTCCTGTCGTGCTCGTTGGCGAAGTCGGGCTCGGGCAGGGTGTCCGTGCCCTCCGGGGGCTGGCCGAGCGCCTGCATCCGTTCGTGCCGATCTTCCTCGGGCTGGGACATCGCGCTCCTCTCCTCGTCGCCGACCTGCCGGGTGGCTCAGCCCACCGAACCACCCAGCAGGTCGGTCACCTCGTCGACCGCGTACTCGCCCTGCGGCAGCGCGTTCAGCCGGGCGAGCAGTTGCGCGGGCAGCTCCGCGGCCACGGCGCGACGGTAGATGTCCACCTGGCTGATCCGTTCCTGCCCGTGGTAGAGGTCGTCGAGCAGCTCGTCCAGCGGCCGGGTGTCCACCTTGTCGATGTCCACCTCGTCCGGGGCGGCGGCGGCCGTGCCGGGCAGTTCGGTGTTCAGCGGATCGAGCGCGGCGGTGTCGACCACCGGCATGTCGGCCAGGATGGCCTCGGGCAGTCGTGCCTCGGTCGTGGGCACCGCGGGTGCCCCGTTCACGGGTACGTCGTCGGTCACGCTTGTCGCCTACCCGCGACCGAACCACCAAAACCCCGCACCCCACCGCCCGCTCTCCCCGGTTGACCAAGAGGTTCTTGTTGTCCTGAGGGCGCCTTTCCGCGGCAGAGACCCTCCGACCAACGCGGCGGGGGCGGGGTGGCGGTTGGTCAGGCGGGGGTGGGGAGAGGGTAGGGGTGGGTGGCTCGGCGGGTGCGGACGGCGCCGGCGAGTTCGGCGAGCACCTCGTCGGTGCTGTCCCAGCCGATACAGGCGTCGGTCACCGACTGGCCGTAGGTCAGCTCACGGGTGGGATCGAGGTCCTGCCGGCCGGGTACGAGGAAGCTCTCCAGCATTATCCCGACGATGCCGCGCTGGCCGGCGGCGATCTGCCCGGCCACGTCGGCGGCGACCTTGGGCTGGTTGCGGTGATCCTTGCCGCTGTTGGCGTGGCTGGCGTCGACCACCACGCGTTCCGGTAGCCCGGCGGCGCGTAGCAGCTCCAGGGCGCCCGCCACGGAGGCCGCGTCGTAGTTCGGCGATCCGCCGCCGCCCCGCAGTACCAGGTGCCCGTCCGCGTTACCCCGGGTGTGCATGATGGCGGGGGTGCCGGAGACGTCGATGCCGGGGAAGACGTGCGGTACGCCGGCTGCCCGGATCGCGTCGACCGCCGTGCCGATGCTGCCGTCCGGTCGGTTCTTCATGCCGATCGGCATGGACAGGCCGGAGGCGAGCTGGCGGTGCACCTGGCTCTCCACGGTGCGCGCCCCGATCGCCCCCCAGGCGACGGTGTCCGCGATGTACTGCGGGGTGATCGGATCGAGGAACTCGCAGCCCACCGGCAGGCCGAGGCGCAGCACGTCGAGCAGCAGTGTCCGGGCCCGGCGCAGGCCGGTGTTGACGTCGCCTGAGCCGTCCAGCCCGGGGTCGTTGATCAGACCCTTCCAGCCCACCGTGGAGCGCGGCTTCTCGAAGTAGACCCGCATCACCACCAGCAGATCCTCGGCGACCCGATCGGCCGCCTCGCGGAGCCGGTGTGCGTAGTCCAGGGCCGCCGCGGGGTCGTGGACCGAGCACGGTCCCACCACCACCAGCAGGCGGTCGTCGGTCCGGTCGAGCACCCGACCGACCGCACGCCGGCCGGCCAGTACGGCGGACACGAGGTTTTCGTACAGCGGCAGCTCGTGGTGCAGCAGAGCCGGGGTGGTCAGCGGCACGACACGGTCGATCCGCTGGTCGATGACCCGGTGGTTCTCCGGGGTCGTCACGGTGGGCATCCTTCCGCCGACCGCACCCGGGGCCGGTGCCCAGGTCGAGCCGGCTGCTCGTACGCGAAAGGGCAGGAACGAAAGCTCCTGCCCGGCCGGCTCGAAAACGGTGACGTCAGATCAAGATGAGGTCACCGGCTTGCGGGCCGGCTGCCTAAACCATCGATACGAGCGCGTCACGGCGGTAAGCGTACCCGACGGTGTGCAGACGCTCATCCCCTTGTCGACCAAGCCTCGCTCTGCGTTCACCTACATCGATGGAACCGTCGGTAGTTTCGGCGCCACCAATCGTCGCTCACCCGGAGGTCCTGATGGATCGTCGTACCGTTCTGCGCGCCACCGTGGCCGGTGGTGCCGCCGCCTTCTCCGGCAGCATCTGGGCCGGCGCCGCCTCGGCCGCCCCTGCTCAACCCGGCCCCAGCCCGTACGGCGCGTTGCGCACCGCCGACGCCAACGGCATACAACTGCCCGCCAACTTCACCAGTCGGGTGATCGCCCGCTCCCGCCAGTCCGTGCCGGGCACGTCGTACAGCTGGCACGACGCGCCCGACGGTGGCGCCTGTTTCGTCGCCGGCACCGGCTGGATCTACGTCTCGAATTCTGAGATCACCCCGGGCGGTGGAGCCTCGGCGATCCGCTTCGACGCCGACGGCGGCATCGCCTCGGCGTACCGGATCCTCTCCGGCACCAACCAGAACTGCGCCGGTGGCGCTACCCCGTGGGACACCTGGTTGTCCTGCGAGGAAGTCAGCCGGGGCTACGTTTACGAGACGTACCCGCAGGGCGGCATCACGGCGGTGCGCCGGGCGGCGATGGGACGGTTCAAGCACGAGGCCGCCGCCTGCGATCCGGACCGTCGGGTGATCTACCTGACCGAAGACGAGAGCAACGGCTGCCTCTACCGGTTCCGGCCGACCACCTGGGGCAGCCTCTCCAGCGGCACCCTGGAGGTGCTGGTCGCGGGCACCTCCACTAGCGGGCCCGTCACCTGGGCGCGGGTGCCGGACCCGTCGGCAACGAGCACGCTGACCCGCAACCAGGTTTCCGGGGCCAAGCGCTTCAACGGTGGCGAGGGTTGTTGGTACGCCGACGGCACCTGCTGGTTCACCACGAAGGGCGACAACCGGGTGTGGGCGTACGACGCGGTCAACCAGCGCATCGAGCTGTCCTACGACGACTCGCTGGTCTCCGGCAGCGCACCACTGACCGGTGTGGACAACATCACCGGCACCCGCTCGGGAGACCTCTACGTGGCCGAGGACGGCGGCAACATGGAGATCAACATCATCACGCCGGCCGGGGTGGTCGCGCCGTTCCTGCGGATCACCGGTCAGTCGTCCTCGGAGATCTGCGGGCCGGCCTTCTCGCCGGACGGCACCCGGCTCTACCTCTCGTCCCAGCGAGGCACCTCCGGGTCCTCCTCCGGCGGCATCACCTACGAGGTACGGGGGCCGTTCCGGGCCTAGCGCCCGGCGGCACTTCCGCGCGTGCCGTCGGTTAGGAGGGGCCCTTCTGATACACGAGGCGTTGACAGGGGGCCCCTCCCCGCACGGGGTGCAGGCGTGTGGGTGATTCGGGCGGGGTAAGGCAACCAGCATGAGCGACGCGATGAGCGACCAGGAGCGGATCGAGTCCCGAGCGCACCTGTTGCCCGAAGAGGCGGCGGTCGGCAGCGAGGACGCCGAGGCCCAGGCCGAGGCGATCCTCGCCGAGTCGGACGTCCGTGAGTCCGACCGGAACGCCGCGCCGGACACGATCCTGGAACGACGTACCTCCGAGGGGACGGTGACCCCGATCGAACCCCCCGACTGATCCCTACCGGACGCGCGGTGGTCGTGGCGGGTGACTGCCGTGCGGCCGGCGGCTGCCGTGTGGCGGTGCCCGGTGGGCACGGGGGCGGGGCTCGGACCCGGGTGGGTGTCCGCCGCGTCCGACACCCGTCGCAGCCGGGAGATCGGATAGCGTCGGTGCCATGCCCGACAGTGGTTACCCCTGGCCCATTTCGATGACCCGACTGGACAACGGCCTGCGCGTGGTGGTCAGCGAGGACCGTACCGCCCCGGCGGTCGCGGTCAACCTCTGGTACGACGTCGGTTCCCGTCACGAACCGGCCGGTCAGACCGGTTTCGCCCATCTCTTCGAGCACCTGATGTTCGAGGGCTCGACGCACGTCGCGAAGACCGAGCACATGAAGTTGGTGCAGGGGGCGGGCGGCTCGCTCAACGCGACCACCAACCCGGACCGGACCAACTACTTCGAAACGGTCCCGGCCGAGCACCTGGAGTTGGCGCTCTGGCTGGAGGCCGACCGGATGGGTGGGCTGGTGCCGGCGCTAACCCAGGAGACGCTGGACAACCAGCGGGACGTGGTCAAGAACGAGCGACGGCAGCGCTACGAGAACGTGCCGTACGGCGACGCCTGGCTGCGGTTGCTGCCCCTGCTCTACCCGCAGGGCCACCCCTACCACCACGCCACCATCGGCTCCATGGCCGACCTCAACGCCGCCGACCTGGCCACCTTCCAGGCGTTTCACCAGGCCTACTATGCGCCGAACAACGCGGTACTCACCGTGGTCGGCGACACCACCGCCGACGAGGTCGTCGACCTGGCCCGGAAGTACTTCGGCGCGATCCCGCCGCGTCCGGAGATCCCACCGGCGCCCGATGGCCGGGTGGTGCCGGCCGCCGGGGTGCCCGCCGAGGAGAGCGTCGTCAGCGACGTCCCGGCCCCCCGGGTCTTCGTCGCGCACCGCACCCACCCGTTCGGCAGTCCGGGCTACGACGTGGTGACCGTGCTGGCAACGGTGCTCGGCAGCGGCCGGGGCAGCCGGCTCTACCAGCGGCTCGCCGACGGTGAGCGGATCGCCCAGCCGGACCTGGTCGGGGCGTACGGGGTGGACCTGGCGCACGCACCGGCGCCACTGATCGCCACGGCCACCGCGCGTCCCGGGGTGACCGGCGAGCGGCTGGCCGCCGGGCTCGCCGAGGTGATCGACGAACTGGCCACCGTCCCGGTCACCACCGCCGAACTGGACCGCGCGCAGGCGCTGCTGGCCACCGCATGGTGGCGCCAAATGTCCACCGTGGATGGTCGGGCGGACGCCCTCGGCCGGTACGCCACACAGTTCGGCGACCCGGCCTCCGTGGCCGAGCGGTTGCCGGCCTGGCTCGCGGTGACCGCCGAGCAGATCGCCGAGGTGGCGGCCGAGGTGCTCGCCGCCGACAACCGGGTGACCCTGACCTACCACCCTGAGGAGAAGTCGTGACTCTGATCGCCGACCGTCCAGGACCGGGCGAGGCCCGCCCGTACCGCTTCCCGCAGGTGGTCCGGCGCGCCGTCGCCGGCGGTCAGGTCGTCGCCGCGCACCTGCCCGGGCAGAATCTCGCGGTCGCGCTGCTGCTGTTGGACGCCGGGGCAGGCCGGGAGGTGGTGGGCAAGGACGGGCTCGGCGGGGTGCTGGCCAAGGCGCTGGAGGAGGGCACCACGCAGCGGGACGCCACCTCGTACGCGTTGGCCATCGAGGCGCTCGGCACCGAGCTGGTGACCGGGCTGGACTGGGACACTTTCCAGGCCAGCGTGCAGGTGCCGGTGGACCGGCTGGGCGCGGCCGTCGAGCTGCTCGCCGAGGCGGTGCGTACCCCGAGGCTGGATCCGGACGATGTACGACGGGTCCGCGACGACGAGGCGACCGCGCTGCGGATGGACTGGGCCAACCCGGGCCCGCGCGCCGACGCGGCGTTGCGCGCCGACCTTTTCGGGGCCGGTAGCCGCTGGGGCCGCCCGATGTACGGCGACCCCGACTCGGTGGCCGGCCTGGACGTGGAGGACGTCACCGTCTTCCACTCGGAGTGGTTCATCTGCCCCGGTACCCTCGTGGTCGCCGGTGACCTGGACCGGGTCGACCTGGACGCGCTGGCCGCGGCGGCCTTCGCCGGCACCGGCGGCCCTGCCCCGGAACGGGGCGCGGCGATCGGGGTGCCGGTCCGCGCCGGGCGCCGGATCATCCTGGTCGACCGGCCTGGCTCGGTGCAGTCCACGCTGCGGCTCGGACATCCCGCACCGCACCGGGCCCACCCGGACCATGTGTCGACGGCCCTCGCCGGCACGGTGCTCGGCGGGGCCTTCACCTCCCGACTGAACCACCTCATCCGCGAGGTGCGCGGCTACACGTACGGCATCAGGGGCGACTTCGCCTCGTCCCGCCGGTTCGGCCGTTTCGCGGTCAGCTCCGGCGTGCAGACCGCCGTCACCGCACCGGCTCTGGTGGAGACGGTCGGGGAGATCGCGCGTACCCAGGCCGGCGGGGTCACCGAGGACGAGCTGGCGGTGGCCCGGTCCTGGCGGGCCGGGCAGCTTTCGGTCGAGCTGCAGAACCCACGGGCGATCGCCGGTGCGCTGAGCACGCTGGTGGTGCACGATCTGCCGGACGACTACCACGCCCGGCTGCGTGAGGCGCTGCTCGTCGCCGATGTGGCCCAGGTCTCCGCGGCTGCCGCCACGCACCTGCACCCTCAGGCGCTGACCATGGTGGTGGAGGGCGATGCCGCGCTGATCAGGGACGAGCTGGCCGCCACCGGCCTCGGCGAGCTGACGGATGATCCGGTGGGGTGAGTCAGGTCGGCACGTCGGCGCCCGCTGCGGCACCGAATCCGGGCGAGGTGGGAGTTGTGACGTCGGTCGCGATGGTGGTGGAACTGGCCGAGATGTTCCGGTCCAAGAAGTGGCCCGGTGTCGTTCTTCCAGAGATCCGGCCGTTGCGGAGTCGACTGTCCTGGCACGCGGCGGCGCGGACCGGCGACGGCGACCACGGTCGGTCGGAAAGCGCTCCCGGTGGACGTGTCGGGGTGGGTAGCCTCGCGGCATGAGGATCGGCATTGTGGGAGCCACCGGCCAGGTCGGTGGCGTGATGCGGCAGGTGTTGGCGGAGCGGGAGTTCCCGGCAGAGCAGGTGCGGATGTTCGCCTCCGCACGTTCGGCCGGCCGAACCCTCCGGTGGCGCGACGAGGAGATCACCGTCGAGGACGCGGCCACCGCCGACTACTCGGGGCTGGACATCGTGCTCTTCTCCGCCGGCAGTGGCTCCGCGAAGGAGTTGGCTCCGCGGGTGGCCGCCGCCGGCGCGGTCGTCATCGACAACTCGTCGGCTTTCCGGATGGACCCGCAGGTGCCGCTGGTCGTCGCCGAGGTGAACCCGCACGCCGCCGCCGTCCGGCCCAGGGGCATCATCGCCAACCCCAACTGCACCACGATGGCCGCGATGCCGGTGCTGCGTCCGCTGCATGCCGAAGCGGAACTGGTCAGCCTGATCGTCTCGACCTACCAGGCGGTCTCCGGTGCCGGGCTGGCCGGGGTCGCCGAGCTGGACGAGCAGGTTCGCAAGGTTGCCGAGACCGCCGCCGGGCTCGCGTTTGACGGTGCCGCGGTGGACTTCCCCGCCCCCCGATCGTTCGCCCGGCCCATCGCGTTCAACGTGCTCCCGCTGGCCGGCTCGATCGTCGACGACGGTACGGCGGAGACCGACGAGGAGCAGAAGCTCCGCAACGAGAGCCGCAAGATCCTGGGAATTCCGGGCCTCAAGGTCTCCGGCACCTGTGTGCGGGTGCCGGTCTTCACCGGGCATTCGCTGCAGATGAATGCTCGCTTCGCCCGGCCGATCAGCCCGCAGCGGGCACACGAACTACTCGCCGGTGCACCCGGTGTCGCGCTCTGCGAAGTGCCGACGCCGCTGCAGGCTTCCGGTCAGGATCCGACGTTCGTCGGACGCATCCGCGCCGACGAGACCGTCGAGTACGGCCTCGCCCTCTTCTGCTCCAACGACAACCTGCGCAAGGGTGCCGCGCTCAACGCCGTGCAACTCGCCGAACTGGTCGCCGCCGAGGGCTAGGGCGTTACTGGGCGGGGCGGGCGGGTAACCCCGTCGTTGCCCTACACCGAGAGGGAGGCGCCATGACAACGGTCGGAGAGTTCATGACGACCCGGTTGGTGACCATGAACGGCGACGCTACGCTCGTCGAGGCGGCCCAGGAGATGCGTGACTCGGCAATCGGCGACGTGGTGGTGATGGACGGCGACAACGTCGTCGGCATCGTCACGGATCGGGACATCACGGTCCGAGGTGTCGCGGAGAACATGCCCCTGGACACCACCCGGCTGAATCAGGTCACCACCACAGAGGTGGTGACGGTCAGTCAGTTCGACAACGTGGTGGCCGCCGCCGACCTGATGCGGACGTACGCCATACGGCGGCTGCCCGTGATCGAGGACGGCCGGCTGATCGGCCTCGTGTCAATGGGTGATCTGGCCGTCGAGCGCGAGCCGCAGTCGGTACTCGCCGACATCAGCGCCGACGACCCCAACAACTAGACCCCGCTCACTCATACCGCGCGACAGGTTCACCGAGCCGGCTCCCCGCAACCGCGGGGGGCCGGCTTCGTGTCGCTGGGCGCCGTCCGCGACTTCACCCGATCCGGGCGAGGTTGACGGCTCGTCGGACGGGGACCCGACCCCGACACGAGTGACCGGGAGGAGGGCGGAGATGCCGGACGCGACCACACGGTTCTTCGAGGACCTCGACCACCGGGGGTACGAACCCCTGCTGGCGAAGGTGACCGGAGCCCTGCGCTTCGATCTGCACGAGGGGCCGCGGACCACGCACTGGCTGGTGACGATCGACCGGGGAGAGATCAGGGTCAGCCAGGAGGACATGGCGGCGGACACCGTGATGGGCGCCAGTCCGGAACTGTTCGAGGACCTGGTCACCGGCCGGGAGAACGGTCTGGCGGCGCTACTGCGGGGGGACATGACGGTGACCGGCGACGCACGCCTGGTGGTGCAGGTGGAACGGGTATTTCCCGGACCGCCGCACGCCCAGGGACCGCATCGCTACCGGAAGGGGGTGCGGTAATGGCCCCGAGCCACACCGTGCGGATCCTCGACGGCAACACCTTCGTCGTCTGCGAGGCCACCGGGGACATCGAGGCGACACCGACCGAGCCGACCGGACTGTTCTCCCTTGACACCCGCTTCCTGTCCAAGTGGGTGCTCACGGTCAACGGTGAGCGGCTCAACGCTCTGTCCTACGACGACCTCCAGTACTTCGAATCGCGTTTCTTCCTGGTGCCCGGGCAGGCCACCCACTATGTCGACGCGAAATTGTCGATCATTAGGGAGCGGACGGTCGGCGGGAGCTTCCGGGAGAGCATCACCATTCTCAACCACGACGAGGAGGCAGTCGACCTGGAGATCAGGATGGACGCCGCCTGCGACTTCGCCGACCTCTTCGAGGTCAAGGACGAGATCCTGAACAAGAAGGGCGAGATCTACTCCGAGGTCGAGCCGGACCGGCTGCGCCTCGGCTATCGGCGCGGCAACTTCAGGCGGGAGACGATAATTTCCTCCTCCGTGCCGCCCCGCTACGACCGCCACGGCTTCGGGTACACCGTCCACCTGGAACCGAACGAGCAGTGGGACACTGCCGTCGACGTGCAAACCGTGGCGCTCGGGCCGGGCGGGCGGGACCTGCGGATGGGGTTGCGGGTGCAGGGCACCGAGCGGCTCGCGCTGCAGCACGACCTGGAGGAGTGGATCGCGAGGGTGCCGAAGGTGAACAGCGAGCACGGGCAGTTGGCCGCGACGTACCGGAAGTGCATCGTCGACCTGGCCGCGTTGCGCTTCTCGCCGCTGTCGCTGGGCGGCCAGACCCTCCCGGCCGCCGGCCTGCCCTGGTTCATGACCATGTTCGGCCGGGACAGCATCCTGACCTGCCTGCAGACGTTGCCGTTCACGCCCGAGCTGAGCGCGACCACGCTGCGGATCCTGGCCGCCCTGCAGGGCACCCGGTTCGACGACTTCCGGGAGGAGGACCCAGGCCGGATCCTGCACGAGATGCGCTACGGCGAGAGTGCCGCGTTCGAGGAACAGCCGCACTCGCCCTACTACGGCGCGGTGGACTCCACGCCGCTGTTCGTGGTGCTGCTCGACGAGTACGAGCAGTGGAGCGGCGACGGCGCGCTGGTCAGGGAGTTGGAGCAGGAGTGCCGTCGGGCGTTCAAGTGGATCGACGACCACGCCGACCTGATCGGCAACGGGTACATCTGGTACGAGCGGCGCAACACCGAGACCGGCCTGGAGAACCAGTGCTGGAAGGACTCCTGGGACTCCATCTCCTACCGCGACGGCACGCTGCCGCCGTTTCCCCGGGCAACCTGCGAGGTGCAGGGGTACGCGTACGACGCGAAGATGCGCGGGGCGCGGCTGGCCCGCGAATTCTGGGGCGACCCCGCGTTCGCCGAGCAGTTGGAACGGGAGGCGGTGGGCCTCAAGGAGCGGTTCAACCGGGACTGGTGGGTGGCCGACGGCGGCTACTACGCGCTCGCGCTGGACCCGCAGGGTCGGCAGTGCGACGTGCTCAGCTCCAACATCGGCCACCTGATGTGGAGCGGAATTGTCGACGACGAGCGGGCCGAGCAGATCGCGCAACACCTGGTCGGGCCGCGGCTCTTCACCGGTTGGGGAGTTCGGACGCTGGCCGAGGGGGAGATCCGCTACAACCCGATCGGCTACCACAACGGCGCGGTGTGGCCCTTCGACACCTCGTTCTGCGCGTGGGGACTGCGCCGGTACGGTTTCCCGGACGAGGCGGCCATCATCGCCAACGGGATTCTGGACGCTGCCAGGTACTTCGACGGGCGGCTGCCGGAGGCATTCGGTGGCTACCCGCGTGAGCAGACGAAGTTCCCGGTGGAATACCCGACCGCGTGCAGCCCGCAGGCGTGGTCGACGGGCGCGCCGCTGCTGCTGCTGCGTACCATGCTCGGTCTGGAGCCGCACGACGGGCACCTGGCCGTGGAGCCGCGACTGCCGGTGGGTATGGGGCGGATCGAGGTACTGGACATCCCGGGCCGTTGGGGCCGGATGGACGCCTTCGCCCGGGGCCGGGTCGACCTGCACAAGCTCGCCGACTGATGGATCCGGCCGGGCCGCGGTGACCAGCGGCCCGGCCGAGCGCCGGTCCCTACCGATGCGTAACCTACTCAGGGTAAAGTTCACGGATGCCGGAACTCGTGTACCCGCCCGTTATCGCCGCCGCCAGGACGATGTTCCGGGTCCTCGACCTGAAGCTGACCGTGCAGGGCGCCCACCACGTGCCCCGGACCGGCGGAGTGGTGTTGGCCAGCAACCACGTCAGCTACCTGGACTTCATCTTCTGCGGGCTGGGCGCGCTGCAGTCCCGGCGACTCGTCCGGTTCATGGCCAAGGACGCGGTTTTCCGGCACCGCGTCTCGGGTCCACTGATGCGCGGCATGCGACACATCCCGGTGGACCGGCGCGCGGGCGCCGACTCGTACGCCGCGGCCGTGGGCGCGTTGCGGGCCGGCGAGGCGGTCGGAGTCTTCCCGGAGGCCACGATCAGCCGGTCCTTCACCGTCAAGGACCTCAAGAGCGGCGCCACCCGGATGGCCTGCGAGGCAAGGGTCCCGGTGCTGCCGGTCGCGCTCTGGGGTACCCAACGGTTGTGGACGAAGGGTCGCCCGCGCACGCTCACCCGCCGGCACACCCCGATCTCGATCGTGGTCGGCGAACCGATCGACCCGTCCGGATATCCGGACGCCAACGCGATAAGCGTCGAGCTGCGCACCCGGTTGCACGCGCTGGTCGACCGCGCCCAACGGGAGTACCCGGACCAGCCCTCGGGCCCGGCCGACCGGTGGTGGCTACCGGCACATCTCGGCGGCAGCGCGCCGACCCCGGAGCAGGCCGTCGCGCTGGACGCCGGCGACCGTCGCGCGTCGACCCCCTGACCGGGTCCCTGCCCCGCCCGCCCCGATCCGCCTACTGCTGCCCGGAAACCGCGCCGTATGGCAGCAGGTCGGAGTGCCGCGGCCGGTAGTAGTCGTCCCGGCTGTGGAATTCGATGGGCAGCGAGCCGGGCAGCAGCACCCGCACCGAGCCGGCCAGCGGCGTGACCCGGGCCAGCCGGGCCAACGCGTCCCGTTCCGGCGGCGACAGGTCGACCAGCTCGGGCCGAACCAGGCGGAAGGTTGCCACCGCGTGGCGGACCTGCCGGGCGAGATCGCCGATCTGGGCGGCCGGACCGCTCAGGGCGAGCGCCGGTTGCTGGATGGTGCGCAGCGCGTCACAGACCACCAGCAGCCGGGCCGGGTGACTCCCGGTGGCCGGCCGCAGCTCCAGGCGGGACGGCCACTGCCAGCGGATCTGCCCGCTGACCAGGCCCGGCATCCGGGAAACCCGGCGGCTCCCCGCGCCGACAAGGGCAAGCGGCCGACCCATGCTGACGTACGCCACGCGGTGGTCGGTGACGGTCACCGTGACCGGGGCGGGCAGCACCCACGCCCGCCTGGTCTCGCTCGGGCTCAGCAGGTGACCCGCGACGTCCACCCGGTAGCGGCCGAGCACCCGCTCGCCACCCTCCGGCACCAGCTCGTGCCGACGGTCCAGCACCGGGCCGGCGGTGTCGTCGACCGCGTCGAAGCGATGCGGGGAGATGAAGAACGGGGACGCATCATCGTGCATCGTCAGACCTCCGGTGCAGACGGCATCTGCGGACGAGCCTCGCCCAGCCCGACCCCTGCTGTCATGACGCCCGTTAGGGGGTCGGCCAATCGGTCGACGCGTGCGACCGGTAGATGCCGATTTCCTCCGGTCGGACGAGCCCGTCCTCGATCGCCCGGGCCAGCAGCGCCGACTTCGTGGCCGCCGGCCTGCCGGCCCGGGTGTACTTGATTCTCGCCCGGTCGACGTACTGCTTGACGGTGTGCTCGCTGATCCGCATCCGCCTGGCCACCGACGCCTTCGACATCGACTGGAACCACAGCAGCAGCGCCTCGCGTTCCTTGTCGGACAGGACCGGCCGGTCCGGACGCGGATCGCCCACCATCGCCCCGGCCAGTGCGGGCGCGACATAGGGCCGGTCGCTCGCCGCGTCCAGCACGGTCGCCACGCAGTGCTCCCGCCCCTCGTGCTTGGCGAGGAACGCCACCGCTCCGGCGTCCAGCGCGGCCAGCATCGTCTGTGGATCGGAGTGCTCGGAGTAGACCACCACCCGCCGGCCTGCGGCACTCAACTCGGCGAGCTTGTCCAGCACCAGCCGGCCGTGGAGGCGCAGATCGAGCAGGACCACATCGGCCTCCGGCGCGGCCCGCAGCACCTCGTCGGGATCGTCACCCGTGGCCAGCACCGTCAGCCGCGGCTCGGTGGCCAGCCAGGCGCGCACCCCGTCGATGACCACCGGATGGTCGTCCACGATCGCCACGCCGACGGGTCGCGCCGGCGTCACCGGTGCCACCGCGTCTGCGTCCATCTGATCATCCCGTCCCGTTCGTAGAGGTGCTCGACCTGGCCGCCACTGTCCACCGGTAGGTGCCCGGCCGGGTCGGGGCCGGTTCGGTCGGGTGTGACGAGGCTGACCACCACCTCGTCCGGCCCGGAGACGACGGTCAGTCGGGCCCAGTCGTGCGCGTCCGCGAGAACCGCGGCGAGCGGTTCGGCCAGACTGCGCCGGATCGGTACGGGCAGCGACGGCGGCGTACCGATTGTGACCAGGTCGATGGGGAGGCCGTTGCGTTCGGCCAGGTCGGCTGCGGCCCGCACTTCGTGCAGGAGCGGATGGGGTACGTCGTCGGACTCGGCGATCAGCCGCCGTAGCCGGGTCGCGGCGCGCACACATCGGCGCTGCACCTCCGCGTCGGCCGGATCGGCCCGCCCCTGCGCCAGTTCGGTCAACAGTTCGCTGGCGGCGTGGCTGACGAACGCCAGCCGCTCGCGCCGGTCGTGCCGGGTACGCTCGGCGGCCTCCCGCTCGGCCACCATCGCGTTCGTGGACGCCGCCGTGGCGGCCCGGACCCGGGACAGCGTGCCGAGTGTCGCGGCGCCGGCGAAGAACGCCACCGGCAGCGACGAGGTGCCGTACAGGGCCATGGCGGACCGGGCCAGGTCGGCGGCGGCGGTCGCGCCGTACAGCGCGACGGCCGTCAGCGCGGTGCCCGCGTGGGCGACCAGCAACGCGAGCAGCCACCGCACCGGCCGTCCCCAGAGCACCACCACGAAGAACCAGGCGAGCGTGCCCCAGACCCAGTTGGCCGGGCTGAACAGCTGCGCGCGACCAACCGCGGCGAAGACCGTCACGTCGACCAGGAGCAGGGCGGCGGCCAGCGGCAGTACCGGCAGTGGCCTGTCGCGCAGCAACCGGATCCCGGCAGCCACCCCGACCGTGGCCACCAGCAGCCAGCCGCCGATCACCACCGGGGGTACCGCCAGCGTCGGTCGGGCGGCCAGCACCGCCGGCAGCCCGATCACGAGGTGCCAGACCAGCGCGATGGTCACCGCCACGACGCGGGCCCCCCGGTCGGAGGCGTGTGCCAACGCCACCGCCGCGCCGGCTCCGTCGGCCGCCTCCGTGGTTCGGGTAGCCGGTGGCGGGTAAGGTTTCCCCGGCTGCGGGAGGAGGGTCGTACCCGGCTCAGCCGACATCCGACCACTCCAGCCGGATCCGGGTCCCGTGGCCGGGAGCGCTGTCGACGTCGACCCGACCGCCGATCGCCGCCATCCGGCCGCGCACCGACTCGCGCAGACCGTACCGGTGCGTGGGGACCGTCGCCGGGTCGAAACCGGGACCGTCGTCGGCGACCTCGACCGTTACGGTGCCGGCGAACCGACGTAGCCGTAGGGTGCTCCGGGCGCCGACAGCGTGGCGCGCGACGTTGGCCAGTGCGGCGTGGGCGCTCTCCGCGACCGCCTCGGCGACGGGTGCCGGCAGGGTGCACGGCGGCAGGTCGACGGTGACCGGAAGGCCGGGCAGTCGGGCGCACATCTGCCGCAGCCGCTCGTCCAGCCGGGCCGTCGCGTCGGGTGGCACCGA
Source organism: Micromonospora sp. LOL_024 (assembly GCF_048060415.1). NCBI lineage: Bacteria > Bacillati > Actinomycetota > Actinomycetes > Micromonosporales > Micromonosporaceae > Micromonospora > Micromonospora sp. LOL_024. Next base: position 31,534 of record NZ_JBHMIS010000015.1, on the reverse strand, counting down.
CCTGGCCTCGGCCAGGGTGGCGAGGGTGCGCAGGTCGGCGGCGCACCGCTCGCGCAGCGCCGTGGAGGGGCCGGCCACCGCGCCCTGCCCGACCATGGTGAGGGTGGCCAGCACGGTGTCGTGCAGGTCGCGGTTCTGCTGCCGCTCCGACGCCCGCGCGGTGCGGGCGACCAGCGCGTCCCGGGCGGCCCGCTGATCGGCCAGGAAGGCGGTGTCGGCCCGAGTGATACGTTGTCGCATCACCGTGGTCATCAGCGCCGTGCAGGCGGTCTGTGTCAGCAGCGTCGCGGCATGTGCGCTCGCCTCGGTCGAGTTGCCGGCCGTGTGCGCGCCCGTCGCGTAGGCGACGGTGACCAGCACTCCGGCCGGGATGGACCAGCGGGCCGGAGCGGTCGCCTGGGCGTTGATCACGGTGGTGCTCGCCAGCACGGCGATCCAGCTTGCCTCGCCGGGCAGCACCTCGGGCGCGACCAGTACCGGGATGGCCAGGCAGGCGGCACTGGTCAGCGCGACGTCGCCAGCGACGAGCGGTGCGCCGATGCCGTGACCCCAGGCGCGCAGCGTGTACCAGATCGACCAGAAGGTCAACACCGCGATGGCCGGCGCCAGCAGGCTCGGGCGCACCGGCGGGGTACGCACGGCGAGCGCCACGACGACGCAGATCAGCCCGCAGGAGAGCCGCAGCAGCGCCGGCAGCCGGGTGAAGATGAATGCCAGTGCGCCGGCACCCGGACGTTCCAACGGGGCGGTTGGCGTGGTCGGGCTGGGCAGGGCCGGCATCGGGAAGGCGTCCTTTGCGACAAACGACCCGATCCGGGTCCGCGCTGCGGAGATCGACGTCGGAGAATAGCATGCGATGAGGGTCGCGACTACCGTGGGTATCGAAAGCGCCTTCGTTCTGTCAGGGTCCGGTCGCCCGGCGCTGGCATGCGTCTTCTCTGTGCCGCCCGGGGTGGCGGCCGGCAGTCGATGCTCTGCACGGTAAACCTGGATACGGCGTGTTATGTAGACAGGCATCTATTAATACAGGGGGGTGTGACGATTCGACCTATGGCCAGGGTCGCACTCACCGTCGGGTTGCTCGCCGGCAGCATCGGTGTCGGCGGCCTCGCCGGCGCGGTCCCGAATGCCGACCGCCCGTACGGCACTGTCGCTCACCCCGGGCTGCTCGCCGTCGGCGACTTCGACCTCTCCCGACCCGAGACCGCCGCCACCGGCCTACAGGTGCCGTGGGGGGATGGACTTCCTGCCCGACGGCAGTGCTCTGGTCGCCCAACGCCTCACCGGTCAGGTGGTACGCATCCGTACCGGCCAGCAGCCCGAGCCCGTCGTGACGATCTCCGGCGTGACCCCGGTCAGCGAGGGTGGACTGCTCGGTCTGGCCGTCTCACCCAGCTACGCCCAGGACGGTTGGATCTACGTCTACTTCACCACCGCGTCCGACAACCGCATCGCCCCGGTTCCGGCTCGCCGCGCCGCAGACCCAGCAGCCGATCCTCACCGGGCTGAACCGGGCGGCAATCCACAATGGCGGCCGGATCGCCTTCGGTCCGGACGGGATGCCCTACGATCGCCGGCAACCGACTCTTCGTGGCGGGCCTGCGCGGCATCCGGCTGTGGAATGTGCCGCTCAACGGATTCGGGGGAGTCGGCACCCCGACTGCGGAACTGGTCGGCGGCTACGGGCGGCTGCGCACCGCGCCGCCCACGACTGCGCCGCCCACGACTGCGCCGCCCACGACTGCGCCGCCCACGACTGGACCGGCCGCATGCACGGTCGCCTGCCTGGACCGCCAACCAGTGGAACACCGGGTTCACCGCGGACGTCCGCGTCACCAACCGCGGCCCAGCCCTGACCACCTGGGCACTGACCTGGTCGTTCAGCGGCAACCAGCAGGTCACCAACGGGTGGAACGCGCAGGTCACCCAGTCGGGGAGGAGTGTGACCGCACGCAACGCCTCCTGGAACGGCAGCCTGCCGACCAACGGCACAGTGAGCGTCGGCTTGCAGGCCACGTACGCCGGTACCAATGACCGCCTGACCGACTTCCACCTGAACGGCGCCTCCTGCCAGCCGGGCTGACCCGGCCGGGCGGCGGCCGATCCATGTCGACGCCACGATTGCCGGCCCGGGACGATGCGTCCGGGCCGGGAACCTCGGTTGACGGGCCTTGCGCCGTGCTGCGATGTGGTGCACGCCCGGCGCGAGCGAGCCCGTCTCGGCGGTGTCGTTGCTCGCGTCTCTATGCCGGCTGAGGTTCGCGGGTCAACCCTCGTCCCTTCATGACATGTTGCAGCAGCCTGATGAGGACATCCTTGGACGATTCCTTCTCCCGGGCGTCACACAGCATGATCGGGATGGCGGGGTCAAGATCGAGCGCGACTCGCACCTCGTCGAGGCTGTAGCGCTTCGCGTCGTGAAAGCAGTTCACCGCGACGATGAATGGCAGTTTGGCTCGCTCGAAGTAGTCGACCGACGGGAAGCAGTCGGCGAGCCGTCGGGTGTCCGCCAGCACCACAGCCCCCAGCGCACCGAGGGCCAACTCGTCCCAGACGAACCAGAACCGGTCCTGGCCGGGCGTACCGAACAGGTAGAGAACGAGGTCGTCGCTGATGGTGATCCGCCCGAAGTCCATTGCCACAGTGGTGGTCGACTTCGTCTCCACCCCGGACAGGTCGTCGACGCCCACGCCTTGCTCGGTGAGGAGTTCCTCGGTGCGTAGCGGCTTGGTTTCGCTGACAGCACCGACGAGGGTGGTCTTGCCGACGCCGAAGCCGCCCGCGACAAGAATCTTGATGGCAGTGGGAAGGATCGGGCGATCCTCCCGATCAGAGTGCACGTAGTCCATTGATGAGCGCCTCGAATACGCTGTTGTCGGGAAGGGCGGCGGCCTCGCGGGGTTCGGAGACCCGCACGAGTCCGCGATCGAGCAGTCCGTCGAGCAGAACCCGTACCGTGCCGAGCGGCAGGCCGAGGTTGGCGGCGACCTCGGCCAGTGCGATCGGGCGTTGGCAGAGGTCGACTATCTGTGCGTGCTCCGGTGCCATCCACGCCTCTTGCGGCGGCGCAGTCCGGGTCGCGAGGATCAGTGCGACGACGTTGTGGCCGTTACGTGGTTTGGCCCGCCCGCCGGTCACGGCGTACGGCCGGACGACGGGCCCGGCGGCCTCGTCTACCCAGTGGGGTTCTGTTTCGGGCGTCGTCATGGCGGCCCCTAGATGTTTGTGGGCTGGATCGACCGAGTTGGTGACGCGAGAAACTTGCCGGCCCGTGTCACGACCATCGCCATCTCGTAGGCGATGAGCCCGACATCGGCTTCGTCAGCCGCGAGGACGGCCAGGCAGGCACCGCTGCCGGCGGCCGAGACGAACAGGAACGACGAGTCCATCTCGATGATGGTCTGCCGTACCTTGCCGCCGCCGAACCGCTTCCCCGCGCCCTTGGCGAGGCTCTGGATTCCCGCTGACATTGCTGCCAGGTGCTCCGCGTCGTCGCGGGTGAGTCCGGCGGAGGAAGCCAGGAGTAGGCCGTCGACGCTGAGCACGATGGCATGCTCGGCCTGTTTGACCCGCCCGACCAGGTCGTTGAGCAGCCAGGTCAGATCGGCGCTCGCGGAGTTCTGCTGCACTTGCCCGTTCCTCTTTCTCACCGATCGGATTCGGTCGCGGAACTTCCGTGGTCCACGTGGCCCTGCTCTTCGCCGTCGCCGAGTCGTTGCGCCTCGGCGCGTCCGCGACGGGTACCGCTCTGATAAGAGCTCATCCGCGAGCGAACGTGCTCGGGTGACCTTTCCTTGTCGGTCTCGGCGGCGTCCTGGCCTTCCGCCGGCGCCCCGTCGCGCAGTTGCGGTGCGAGGTGGGCCTGGCGGCGCCTCATGGGTAGTCCTCCCTCGGTGTGCGCGGTGGCGGTTGCCGCGCGCTGCGCCGGCGGCGGGGCGCCGCGAGGCGAGTCGCCCATCTCGGGCGGAGGGCCGCCGCGGGACGGGTCGTCCACCACGGTCGCGGCTTCGTCGGCGGCCCGGCGAAGTGGCAGCGGCGGTGCGTCGGCATCCGCTGGTGGCCGAGCGAGGGTCGGCAGCTCCACCGTGGGACGGTGCAGGGGTTGCGGCTGCGTCACCGCGACCGTCGTCGGATGGGTCACCGCGGTGCCGACGCCGCCGCCCACGGTGATCGTGTTTGCGGTGGACATGCTGCCGCCGCCCGTCGTCGACGTCGTGGTGGTGGCGTCGGTCACCAGGCTCTTGGGGACCAGCACCACAGCGGTCGTACCGCCGTACGGCGAGGCCTTGAGCTGAACGCGGACCTGGTGTTTCGCGGCGAGTTGGCTGACCACGAACAGTCCGAGCTGGGCGGCGGTGTCGAGGTTGAACTCGGTGGGGGTGGCGATGCGTGCGTTGGCCGCGGCGAGGTCGTCCTCGCGCATCCCGAGGCCACGGTCCTCGATCTCGATGACGAAGCCGTTCGCCACCAGCTGCCCCCGGACCTCCACGTCGGTGGTCGGGGGAGAGAAGGACAGGGCGTTCTCGATGAGTTCGGCGAGCAGGTGGATGACGTCGCCGGCGGCGCGGCCGGCCAGTCCCACCGACCCGAACGGCAGGACCCTCACCCGCGTGTAGTCCTCGACCTCCTGCAGGGCGCCACGGGCGACGTCGACCATCGGCACGTTCTTGCGCCAGGCGCGGCCGGGTACCGAGCCCGACAGGACGATGAGGTTCTCGGCGTTGCGCCGCATCCGGGTCGCCAGGTGGTCGATGCGGAAGAGGTTCTCCAGGTCGTCGGCGTCCTGCTCGCTGCGTTCCATCCCATCGAGGAGGGTCAGCTGGCGGTGCAGCAGGGCCTGCTGGCGCTTGGACAGGTTCAGAAAGACGTCGCGCACACTGCGCCGCAGTTCCGCCTGCTCGACGGCGGCGCGGACGGCGGTCTCCTGGACCCGGTTGAATGCCTGGCCAACCTGCCCGATCTCGTCCGTGCCGAAGTCCAGGGGTGGTGCTTCGGCGGCCACGTCGACCTTCTCGCCCCGCCGGAGGCGTCCGACCACCGCGGGAAGCCGCTCGTCGGCGAGCCGGTCGGCGGCGTCACGGAGTCGCTGGAGCTGGGCGACCAGGGCACGCGCGGTGGTGATGGACAGCACGATCGAGGCGATGACCGCCAGCAGACCCAGGCCGGCGGCCAGGACCAGCCGGATGATGACGCCGACCGCGACCGGAACCGCCCGCCCTACCAGGTTGTCACCGCTGCCGAGCACCATCTCCTGTAGATGGGTCAGTGCGGCGCTGGCGACGGCGTCCCAGTCCGACGCGGTCACCGCCGGCTTCGTCGCGGTGCGGTCGGTGACCACCCGGTCTTCGAGCTGGCGCAGGTTCGTAAACGCCGTCCCGTTGATTACCTGGTTGAAGTCGGCCCGGTCGGACTCGTTCATCTTGTTCGGTGTACGGGCGGCCAGGAACCGCTGAGCGACAACCAGTTCGGTAAACCTGAATTGCTCGCCGTCAGTCATTCGGCCAGCCGCGATAATGCCGGAGAGCAGGGCATCTTCCTGCGAAATCAGTTCCCTGAGCCGGTACAGCTCGATGAGGTTCTGCGTGTCCTGTGCGATTCCGGGGTCGTCGAGGGTGCCGACGACGTCGTAGATCTGGAACAGCTTTTCGACGAGTGTGGCGTAGGTGTCCACGGTCCGTCCGCGGTCGATGGCCCGGTCGTCGATGGAGCTCCGGACGGCGGCCAGCCCATCGAGCGCGGCGATGGCCTCGTCGACGCGCTGCTCGGCCTCGACGTCGGCGGCCAGCGTGGCTCGCCAACTGCGGGCGGTGGCCCGGAAATCGGTTGCCCTGGTGTCCACGCTCTGGCGAGCGGCGTCCAGCGCGTCCTTCCGGTCGGTGGTCGGGCCGCCGAGGTAGGCGACGGCGAGTCGCCGTTCCACCTGGAGTTCCAGCAGTAACGGCTCGCTCGGCGAGACGATCTGGCTGTCGATCACCTGGACGCCGAGCAGGTTCACGCCGTCTCGTAATGTGACCCATGCTGCGAACAGCCAGAGAGCAACAAGCGATACGAGGAGTGCAATAACCTTAGTGCGCAGATTCGCACTGGAGGACCGCATCAGACCGTCCCAAGCCGAGCATCGACGAGCTTGTCGGCCGGATGAGCCGCAAGCGCTGGTGTAGACAGACCGAGAAACGCTAGCAGTTATCCGACTATCGGCTCAAGGTCGCAGGTAACAGATCTGTCCGTTGTGGACACAATTCTCCGATGATAGCTGATCAACCGCTACTGTCCCGCCCAGGCGGGTACGGCGGCCAGCCAGCCCGCCGCCCGGTGCTGAGCAGCCAGTACGGCAGCACGAACGATCACCGTGGGCTGATAGAGGTCCTTGTCATGCCACAGCGCCAATCCGTCACGCCCGTCGTGATGACCGAGATAGGTGTGGGCGCGACGGATCGCCGTGACCACCTCTTCGCGCCGCTGTCCACTGGCGATCAGGGTCTGCACCGCGTACGCGGTCTCCTCGGCCGTGCCCTCCCAGGTGCCCCACGAGCCGTCGGCGCGTTGCGTCGCCAGCACCCAGTCGGCGGCGCTGGCGAGCGAAGCGTTCACCGCGGGCCTGGGACCGAACTCCGCCAACGATGCGGCGCAGCACGCCGTGGCGTAGAAGCGGGAGGCGTGCCAGCGGTCATCCCAGCTGCCCTCGGCGGCCTGGCGCTCCTGCAGCGCCACCACCAGCTGGCGCACGGTGGTCCGGTAGCGGTGGCCCGGCTCAGAATTTCCGCCCGTGTGCTGCCCGAGGGCGTCGAGCACGTGGGCGTTGGTGGTGACGCTGAAGCCGTCCTCGCCGGGCCAGGTGCAGAAGCCCTCGCCGGTCTCGAAGTGGAAGAGGCAGTCCGGGGACACCGCAACCCCGAGCCGGGTGAGCGCGAACAGCGCGACCGAGGTGGTGTCGGCGTCGGCCGGCAGGCCGGGCCCGGTCGGTGTGCCCGCCGAACCCAGGTTCGCGGTGAGGCTCTCGACCAAGCCGGGAGACGCCGTCAACGGGATACCTGCCCGCACCAGGGTGGCGGTCACCCAGGCCCGCTCGAAGACGGTGATCGGCGTCGCGCACGGTACCGGGCCTCCGTAGCGGCGCACCGTCTCCTCCAGGAACGTCACGGCCTGCCTCCCGTCGTGGCGGTCCGGCGTACCGAGCCACGCGGCCGTCGCGGCCGGCGAGGCCCCCACCGTCCCGGGCGCCATCGACAGCACGCCCGAGGCGGTCGGGGCGAGATCGGGCAGGACCTCCAGGGCGTGCCACAACTTCTCGGGCACGGGCGCCCCGGTCGCCACCATGCGGCGGACGGCGCACAGCCGCTGGCGACTCATACCCGCAGGTAGGTCAAGCGTTGGCCGCCGCCAGCGTGGTTCGCCCGACATCCGCGCAAGGTGGCCGAGGTGCTCGTTGAGCGAGTCGACAAGTGCCGGCACGATCAGGTCGATGGCGGGTGTGTCCGGTAGCGGCCCGCAACCGCGCAGCAGCAATGTCAGGTTGTCCAACGCCCGGTCGACGGCGCGCGTCACCTCGGCGGCGTTCGAGGTGGACGGTGGGCGCAACGCCGCGAGCAGTGCCTCCGTCGCACTCAGGGTGGGGACGAGCGCGTAGCCTCCGGGTGGTCCCCACCCGCCCGCCGGGCCCTGGGAGTCGAGCAGGTACCGCACCCGGTCGGCGTGCCCGACCAGCCATGGAGCGAGGCTCACCAACCGCGCGGTCTCATAGATCGACGGGGAGGTGTGGCCGGCGGGCTCGCGCAACATCGCGGCGACCAGGTCGCGGGCCAGCCCGGCGAGGTCCATCATCGACCCGGCCGGTGTGCCACGGTCAACGGTCGTCATCGGTGCCCCAGAAGTCGCCTCCACCGTAGAAGGATGTGGTGAAACCCAGCTCACGCCGCAGGTAGCCGGCCTCCCGTGGGCACCGCTCCGCCAGCGCGTCCAGCAGAGTCCGGCAGCCACGGATCTGGTCGCCGACCTGTCGACGCACCTCGGCCTGGCCGACCCCCAGCATGAGGATGTTCAGGTCGCCGGCCTTGATGTCGCGGCCGTAGCTGGCCAGGTCGTTGACCAGCCGCAGGACCTTCTCCACCGTCAGGCTGGCGGTGATCAGCTCGGCGAGCCGCTGCTCGTTGTCGCAAGCTCCAGTAGCGATCCAGTGCGAGACATTCACCCAGGTGGCGCCGTAGCCGGGGGCGTTGTCCAGATACTCACCCGGGCCGGGTAGATCTGTCGGGTCCGCAGCCTTGGCCGCCCGCCACTGCCACTCCCTCAGCTCCGCATCGAGCATCCGGTGCAACTCCTTGCGCCACGAATGCTGGAGGCGGTCGAACGCTGGCGCCGCGGCGAGGTCATCGCGGATGTCGGCGAGGAACCGTCCCAGCGGATCGTCGGCGGCCGGCGCGTCGCCGGCGGCGACGGACAGGCAGGCCGTCACGGTCGCGGCGGCCGCCTCGGCGGTGGTGGCCACCGAGTCGATGTGCCAGTCCTCGGCGGTGACCCACAACGACGCCCGGTTCGCGGTACGCAGCTCGGCCGCGCTGCACCATGGCGCGATGAACGCGGTGGACAACGCCAGGGCGCTCAGCATCGTCGCGTCGACCGGAGGGTCTGGAAAGAGACTGGGGTACGCGGCGACCTGGGCCTGCAGGTCACGTTGACCCTTGGACGCCACGGCACAGATGCGTCCCTGCTCGGCGGCGAGCTCGAACGCGGTGGCGGGGGGTGGGGACATGATCGGCTCCTAGCGGGCGACGGAGGGTACACGCCCTGTGAGCGTCAGCTCGACGCGTCGTCGTGGACGCAGCGACGCGGCGACCCGTATCCCGGGCACCGAAGGTTCGGTCAGGGCGAAGCGGTACCTGCTGATCAAAGTCGCGACGATCAGCTGGGCCTCCAACTGGAACAGCTGCTCACCCAGGCATCGATGTATTCCGAGGCCGAACGGGTAGTAGGCGGAGCGGTGCCGCTGTTCGGTCCGTTCCGGTGCGAACCGCTCCGGGTCGAAGGTCTCCGCGTCCGGGCCCCAGAACACCTTCATCCGGTGAGTGGCATAGGGGGAGAGGATCACCGTCGCGCCCCTGTCGATCCGCACCCCGCCCAGCACGTCCGGGCCGGCGGCTCGGCGGGGGACGATCCAGCCGGCGGGAAACAGCCGCAGGAGTTCGTCGAGCACCATGCGGGTGTAGCTCAACTGGGGCAGGTGATTGGCCCGGACGGGACCGGCGCCGACTACATCGTCGATCTCGGCGTAGAGCCGGCGGGTGACGTGCTCGTGCGTGGCGAGGACGGGCCACAGCCAGGTCAGTGCCGCGTAGCTCGTCTCGGTGGTGACGGCGACCATCGAGACCAGGTCGTCGCGCATCTGCTGCTCGGTGAGGGGCTGCCCGTCCCGGCTCGCCCGAGCCAGGGTCGACAACACGTCCCCCTCGGTCCCGGGCTGACGCAGCGCCTGCCGGAGAACCGGTAGTAGAATTCCGTCGATCTCCTGCACCGCTCGATGGAAGCGCCGGTCGCCCGGCATCGGTACCCACCAGGGCACGACGGGGGCGAGTAGCCGCGGGGCCATGGCGGTGACTATGGACTCCTGCGCCGCCATGATGCGCAGGGCCTCATCGACGTTCAGCCGGTCGGCGAAGAACACCCGCATGATGGCCGCGCAGACGAGGCGGGACAGCTCCGACCCGATGTCGACGACCGTGCCGTCCTCCGCCGCCCGGTCGAGTCGGTCGGTCGCCCCGTCGACCGCCTCGGCCATCGTGTCGACCAGCGACTTGATGCGGGCCGGGCGGAACAGCGGAGCCAGCGTCTTACGGCTTGCCGCCCACGTCTCACCCTCGGAGAGGATGCCGTCGCCCACGAGCCGGCGGACCGAGCGCCACAGAGCGGTGTTGTCGCCCCGGAGGTAGTTGCCGGCCCTCTCCTGCAACACCTGCTGGACATGATCGGGATGGGTCACGAGGTACGGGCTGGAGATCCCGAGCCCGAGACGGACGACCTCACCGTCGGCGGCGTTACCGACGTCCACCAGGGACTGATGCGCGTCGCGAAGGGCGCTCGGCAGCGCCTTCCAGACCGGTACTTTCCTGGGCTTGCCAACTGCTCTGGCCTCCGGTGTCTCCACTGCGGATGCTTCCTCCTCCGGCTCGCTCCAGTAGTTGCAGGTCGCGCAACTTCCAGGACTAAAGGCAGCCCAAGTGTGCAAGTTGTGAGGGCGATCTAGCAATGGGTGATCGCCCCCGTTGCGTGGCCATGCCCGTACCGGTCACCGGTTCTGGGCGTCGGCCACCCCCACCAAGTGCTCACTCAGGCCGAAGACATGGCCTGCAAGGGCACCGACGTCACGATCGCGGCGACACCGGACATCTGCCGGTAGACCTGTGGTGTCATGCCGCACGTCGGGCGTTCGGCGGCGGCCTCGCGCCGGGGAAGTTGGCGGTGCGCCCGGCAGGATTCGAACCTGCGGCCTTGGGGATTAGAAGTGGTATTCACGTTCTGGTCCCTGGCTTCACGAGCTTCTTTAGCTGCAAAAACTCTTGCTCCGAGTCGCTCTACTTTCGCTGGCAACCTGCATTTCGCACCACGAATAGCTCCACGGGTGGCCAGGAGGACGCTAGGTGCCCCGTGGTGTGGTGACACCTGTAATCCCGTTCGAGTGCGTTCGAGGGTCCGATGGGCGGGTGGCGGTTCCTCTGGGATGTAGGAGTCAGCTTCGCCGGCAAGTCGACGGCCAGCGAACCTTGACATCTTCAGGAGCGCCGGACCGCAAGCACTCCCGCTATGGTGTCTGAGGGGCCGAGGCTGGCTGGCTCCCCATGTGAGCTTGAGTGTTGCGGTCCGGAGATTGCTCCAGTTGTAGCTCTCGGTTGCGCTGCTCTTCCTTAAGGTCCTCTACGCTAGGCGACACCCTTGCTGAGACCACCTCAATGCCAGCCTTCCCTCAAAATTTCCGCAAGGTCGAAGGAAATTACTCCTCAAAAAGTGATCCCTGAGCTGCAGGAAGTCTTCGATAAAAGCAGTCCGAGGCGGCTACAGGCGTTGACACGCCTTGATCCGCATGGTCGACTCTAACTACAGGTCACTGCGGCATGACGCAGGGTAGTGACCGAACGGGGGCATTAAGAGAGAAATTCAGCGGACGCCTTGCGTCATCTACTTGTTTAATTAACGTTCGTATCAGCAGATCGGAAAAGTGTTGCGCATCAAGCAGTTCATCTCCTCTGGCCTAATGGCGACCGTGGCGGCGAGCACGCTAGTCCTCAACATGGTCACGCCAGCTTCCGCCAACACGGGTTCTGTGACGGATCGAGTTGATCGAGCCCTCGCCGCAGCGGGCGTGGATTCGGCCTCGCCTGCCAAGATCTCAGTTGGTGACTCAAAGGTCACCATCAGTTCCGAGAGCCCGTCGGCCAGCATTAGGGCCGGCAAGAAGGTAGCGTCCATCGCTCTCGCGGCGCCGAGCAAGTCGAGTTCCACCTACCGTGGCACGGGTCGGGCTTTCAGCCGTGTTGCTCCCGATACTGACGCTGTAGTTCGAAACGAGAACGGGTCGGCGCAGATCGTTAGCGTGATGCAGAGCGATGCCGCGCCGACGCAGCAGCGGTACGCGGTCGGCCTGCCGGCTGGTGAGAAGCTGGTGCCGAGTGGTTCGGGCTTCAAGATCGTGGATCTGTCGGGCAAGGCTACGGGGGCCGTCGAAGCACCTTGGGCCAAGGATGCAACCGGAAAGAGCCTTCCGACCCGTTACCTCGTTCAGGGCGGCACCCTGATTCAAGAGACCGACACCGCTGGTGCGGTGTTCCCTGTCGTGGCCGACCCCAAGCTCACCTATGGACTCGGTGTCTACTTGAACATGTGGGGCTACGAGCTTCGCGCTTACGTGATTGAAATCATCGCACTCGGCGGGGTTGGCTTCGTTGTTGCTTGTACGGCGACCGGCTATATCCCCAATCCGGCGCTGAAGATTCTTGCACAGTTGATCTGCGGCGCTGCCTCAATCAACCTGACCAAGGTCTGGACGGCGATGGTCGACACCTATAACACCACGAGTATCAACAATCGCTCCTGCTACCAGGTGAAGATTGTGCCATCGGTGGCCTCGAAGCTTGTCACTGTCGGCTCTTCTAACTGTAGCTGACTGGAAAGAGTGATGGGGCGGCCCCCAGGGGCCGCCCCATCACTCTGGCCGTACCGGCTGCCGGCTACCGGCTGCCTTCCCGAGTGAGGAGGAATTCCGCGAGCGCCACCGGCAGCATTCCAATCACTCCTAGTAGAGCGGCCTGCCAAAACGGTAGGTCCACGATCATTCCGACCGCAAACAATAGCAGTAGCGCTGCAGGATACGCGAGCTTTACATAGCGTCTCATGGCGCGACTGTAGCATATGAAAAGAAGGAGGGTAACTGTTCTTAAATAGAGATCATCTCAACGAGATCCGGGTAAGTGGCGGTACTCCAAGGGGGCAAGGCTACTGTAAGTCGCCAGCCCGTACTGGGCTGCCCTGCGTCAGCCCTATTGAGGCTCTGCAACGGTAGCGCCACGACCTGGAACTGCCTTGACCGAACCCTCTGCGGAAAGTAGGGCTAAGGCTCGGTGGGCGGTGCCGATCGAGACACCATGTATCGCAGCCAGCTTCGCGACTGCAGGAATCCTGTCACCGGGTAGTAGTCGCCCGGCTGCGATCTCTCTCCGCAATTCACGAGCGATCCTCTGGTACGGGCTGCTCGCCACCGTGCGCTGTGTTGGCACTGCGGGGCGCGGTGGCATCCGAGCGGCCAGCGTCCCCGCAGCTCGCTGGTCCGACTCCGAGAGCCAGGCGGCGTACACCCTGAGCGTTGTCGTCCCACCACCGCCGTGACCAAGCCGTCCGGCCACAGTCCGCACGTCGACACCCGCGTTGATTAGCTCGGTTGCCGAGTAGTGGCGCAGCGAGTGAATGTGGCTGTCGATGCCGAGCCGGCTAGCGAGTCGGCCGTACCGCTGGGTGATGGTGTCAGGGCGGTAGCCACGCCTGTTGTCTGGCCCGGGGGAGAAGACATAGTCGGTAGGGTCGTTGTCCGTATCGAGCTGCGCTAGGCGGTCGATGTACCGGCCGTGCAGTTCGCGCAGCACTTCGATCGTTTCCGGGTCTAGCGCCACCCGCCGCTGTTGGTGCGTCTTGGTGTCCTTCTCCTGGATTTGGCCGTGCACATCTAGGTAGGCACTGCGCCGCAGCGTCAGCACACCGGCGGCCAGGTCGAGATGGTGCCAGCGCAGCGCGGCCAACTCGCCGCGGCGGGCGCCGGTCGTCATGGCGAGCCAGACCAGCGCGCCCCAATCCGGGTCACGCCACGCCTCGCTGATGATGCGGGCTGCGTCGGCCGGACTCGGCGGCTGCGGGTCGGGGTGCGGCGGTGCAGGTGGTTCGGCCTGGCTGGCAGGGTTGACGCCGATCCAGCGCCACCGGACCGCCCGGCTGAGAGCACCACTGAGGATCCAGTGAATTTGCCGTACCGATGAAGCGCTGAGCGGCTTGCAGACGTGCAGCCGGCACTTCGCGGTGCAGGTGTGCTCGCCGTCCACGCGGTGCTTTACGTACGCCTTGCCGCCGCACCAGTCGCGGCAGCGGCGCAGGCTCGCGTAGAACGACTCCAACGTCTCGGCGTCGAGTCGGCCGACCGGCAGTTTGCCGAGCACGGGTCGTACAAGCTTGTTCAGCTTGTTCTCGTAGCCCATGCGGGTGGTCGGCTCGATGTCCACCACTTCGAGCCACCGGTCGAGTAGCTGGTTCAAGGTGGCGCGGGTGCGCGGGCTGCGCTTCTCGTCGACCTGGTTGAGGAAGCGGGTCCGTACCTTCTCCGCCTCTCGCTCGGCGGTCCGGCCCGCCGGGACGGTCTCGGTGAGGTAGTGCCGCTTGCCGGTGAGCGGGTCAACGCCCGCATAGACCCTCACGCGGAGTGATCCGCTGGGGAGCTTCATGATCTCGCCGCGCTGCCGCTTCACGCCTGCCACGAGGCCGACAGTAGCTCGATGGCTCCACGAATAGCTCCACGCGAGCCGGCTTGACGGAAGAAGTGCCTGTGCGCCCGGCAGGATTCGAACCTGCGGCCTTGGGATTAGAAGTCCCCTGCTCTATCCGCTGAGCTACGGGCGCGTCGAGTACGGCGCGAGAAGGGTACCGCCGTCGGTGCCTCGCATGCTGGAACGGGTGGGCCCGAGCGCTGGCGTGCCGGTAAGGGTGGTTCAGGCGTCCGCGCCCGCCTGGGGCGTGGTCAGCGCCGCTGATGCGGCCCTGTTGCCTGTTGGCTCGCGGGGTTGCGGTGGGGCCGGGCGGTGGGTGGTCGCTCCGGCGCCGAGGAACGCCTCGGCCCACCGGCCGACCTCGGCGAGGACCTTCTCGCGTACGGTGGGGCCGGAGAGCGTCAGGTCGTGCAGACCACCGTCGAACCGGGCCACGGTGACGTGCTGGCCGAGGCGGGGAGCCCAGCGGACCATGTGTTCGACGTCGAGGACGGCGTCGGCGAGGCTCGCCGAGTCGTGCCACTTGATGCCGCGGAAGGATCGGGTGGAGCAGGCGAGTAGCACCGGTACCGGGACGTGCAGCCCGGCGCGCAGCCGCCGCTGGCCGGTGCGGATGGCGTCCACCCAGCCGGCCCGGACGGGGAAGCCGGCCAGCGGTTTCCAGGCCAGGTCGTACGTCCACTCGCCCCGGTGGTCGGCGTGGATGCTCTCGCCGTACACGGTGCCGAGCCGGAACGGGAGGATCCGGTGTGGCGCCCGGCGGCCCAGGCGCGCGACGGCGGTCGCGAGGGGGCGACGCACGAACCAGGGTGCGTTGAGGTCGAAGAAGGGGCTGTTGAGGAACAGTCCGTCGACCAGCCCGTTGTCGCGGCGGGCGTCCGCCCAGAGCGAGATGATCAAACCGCCGGTCGAGTGGCCCATGGCGAGCAGGGTGTCGTGCCCGTCCCCGCCGCGGATGATCTCTGCGGCGGCGTCCAGTTCGGGGAAGTAGTCGCCGAGGTCGCGGCAGAAGTTGGCGGTCTGGTGCGGCAGCAGGCTGCGACCGTACTTGCGCAGGTCCAGGGCGTAGAAGTCCCAGCTCCGGTCGGCGAAGAAGTCGGCGACGTGGGTCTGGAAGAAATAGTCGACGAAGCCGTGCACGTAGAGCACGGCGCGTCCGGTGGGGCGCTCGGCGCGGCGGCGGACCAGGGTGGCCACCACCGGGCCCTCGTCATCGCGGCCCAGGTCGATGGTGTGCCGCTCGTACGGCGGGCCCAGCACGTCGGGTTCCACGCCGCCGACGGTACGCCGGCAACCTACCCAGTGGTAGCCCCCGCTGTCCCTTAGTTGCGGCCGGGCTCAGTCGCCCTCGGCCTCGCGGCCGGGCGGCTCCTGCGAGGTGGTGACGCGCCCTCGGCCGGGGCCGTACGGCGACACCTGGTCCACCGGCACCGAACGGTGCTCCCGGCTCGGCGAGGAGTCGCCGGCCGGGTTGGGGCCGTCGCTGTCCTGGACCAGCCGGGTCTCGCCGCTGCGGCGCATCTCCGGTTGCTGCACGTTGGGCATGTCGTTCACCTCTTCCTGGTCGGTGCGCCGGCCGGGCGGTCCCTGGCCGGCGGCACGATCACCTCTGGTCGGTCGTCGCGGCTTCGGCCGGCTCGTCGCCCGGTGCCGCAGGGCCGGGCGGGGTGTTCACCCGCAGGTGCTTGTTGTTGCGCGGCTCCTGGCGGGTCTTCGCGTCGTTGAGCTTGCGGCGCAGGTCGTCGCGGGCGTCGTTGAGCGCCGCGTGCAGGTCTTCTTCGGTCGAGGTGGTGACGATCTTCTGCCGGCCGGCGATCCAGCATTCCAGTGTGACCTTCTGACCCTTGGCCTCCCGGTCCTTGACCGACAACTCCAGTTCGGTGGCGTCGGCGTGGAAGGTGGCCAGCCGGGCGTCGAGCGTGGCGAACTGGGCGACGATCCAGTTCCGGTCGGTCTGCGAGAAGCCGGCGCCGAGCCGGAGGCACTCCGTGACGGTGGCCGGGTTCGGGCTCATCGCCGCACCTGACCAGGGACGCGGGCGGAATGGGTGTTGGTCGTCTGCATGATCGCTGACCTTTCGTTCGACGTCGTGCTCACTGGTGCGGTTGACACATCCCTACCCAGGTCGGCTCCGTCCGGAACGTGGCCATTCGCCGCCTGTGGATCATCGCGGTCCGGGCCTGGACGGGTCAGGGTCGACCGGCCTAACACGCCAGGACCTTGATCAGGCGGTTGTCCACAGATGCTCTCGTCGTCCACAGGTGCGGCCTGCGGGGCTGCCCGAGGGCGGTGTCGGGGCGCAGGCTCAGGTTCGAGTCGGCTTGCGAAGACAAGGTCTAGGTTCCGCTGGAGGGACGATGTTCGATACTAATGTGACGATTGTCGGCAATGTGCTGACAGCGCCTGAGTGGCGCCGGACCACCCAGAGCAACACCCTGGTGGCCAACTTCAAGGTCGCTTCGACGGCCCGGCGTCTCGACCGCGACAGCGGGCGCTGGGTCGACGGCAACAGCCTGCGGGTACGGGTCAACTGCTGGCGGAAACTCGCCGAGGGGGTCGCCGCCTCGGTGGCGGTGGGCGACCCTGTTGTGGTCTGCGGCCGGCTCTACACCCGCGACTGGACCGACGACGCCGGTAACCACCGCACGCTCTACGAACTGGAGGCCGTCGCCGTCGGCCACGACCTGTCCCGGGGCCGGGGCCGGTTCCTGCGTAACCGGCCCAGTCTGGCCACCAGCGCCGTCACCGACGCCGAGGCCGCAGACCGGGTACACGGTGAGCCGACCGAGCCGGTGCCGGACGACCAGGTACCCGCCCGACTCGACGATGGTCCGCTCGACGACGACTTCGAATTGCCCGACCCCACCCCGTCGAGGGTCGGGCGGTCCGACGGCCTTGGTGACGAGCAGGGCTGGCCCGACGGCGCGGCGCCGGCCTCCGGCGCCGAGACACGGCCCGTCTCTGGCGGTGATGAGCTGCTCGCGTCCGAGGATCTCGACCAGGTCCTCGACGCCGAGCAGACAGCCTCGGTCGTGCTGGCGGCCTCCGACGGGTCGACCCCGGCGCGGGCCGTGATCACCGTGCCCGAGGAAGGGTTGGCGGTGGGTCCGGAGGAATCGGGGGCGGATGTCGCCGTCACCGGGCGGGGCCGCCGAGGGCGCGGGAGGCTGCCGCAGCCCGCCTGACGGGCCGACCGGGCGGTCAGCCGGCCTGGTGCCAGGCTCGGCTAGGCTGGCCGCCCGGGGGTGGTACGGGTGCGACACGCGGCAGCGGTGGCTAACGCCGTGGGGATAGTCACGGGGTACGCGCTGGACACGCTCGTCGGTGACCCCCGGCGCGGACACCCGGTGGCCGGGTTCGGTCGGGCCGCCGCCACCCTGGAGCGCCACATCTACCGACCCGACCGGCTCGCCGGCGGCGTCTTCACCCTGCTCTCTGTCGGCGTGCCAGTGCTGGCGGGAGCCGTCGCCGCCTACGGAACCCGGCATCGGCCGGTCGCGCGTGCGGCCCTGGTCGCCGCCGGCACCTGGGCGGTACTGGGCGGGCGCAGCCTGCGCCACGAGGCGAAGTCGATGGGTCGGGCTCTGCGCGCCGGTGACCTGCCGGTCGCCCGGCAGCGGCTCGGGCATCTCTGTGGGCGGGATCCGTCCTCGCTCGACGAGCACGAGTTGGCTCGGGCGACGGTGGAGTCGGTTGCCGAGAACACCTCTGACGCCGTGGTCGCCCCGCTGGTCTGGGGCGCGGTCGCCGGGCTGCCCGGCCTGCTGGGCTACCGCGCGGCGAACACCCTCGACGCGATGGTCGGTCACCGCAACGCCCGGTACGCCCGCTTCGGCACCCCGGCCGCCCGCCTGGACGACCTGCTGAACCTGGTGCCGGCGCGGCTGACCGGTTTGCTCACCGTCGCGCTGACACCCACCGGCAAGGGCGCCCGGGACCGAGCCTGGCGGGTGTGGCGGCGGGACCGCGACGACCATCCCAGCCCCAACGCAGGGCAGTGCGAGGCGGCGATGGCTGGAGCGTTGGGCGTGCGGTTGGGCGGGCGAAACGTGTACTTCGGCCGGACCGAGGTGCGTCCGTTCCTCGGTGACGGGCCCCGCCCCGAGGCGCGGCACCTGCCCCGGGCCGCCCGGATCTCCCGCGCGGTCGGGCTTGCGGCGCTCGGGCTTGCGGCGGCGTACCCGCTGACCGCCGGTCGCCTGGTCGGTGCCGCCGTCCAACGGGCCGGCCGGTCGTGGCTCCGGCGGTGACCGGTGGGCTCCTGGTCGCCGGGACGACGTCGGACGCCGGCAAGAGCGTGCTCACCGCCGGCATCTGCCGATGGCTGTACCGCCAGGGCGTGAAGGTGGCGCCCTTCAAAGCGCAGAACATGTCGAACAACTCCGTCGTGGTGGTGGGCGCGGACGGCCGGGGCGGCGAGATCGGCCGGGCCCAGGCGATGCAGGCGGCGGCCTGCGGGATCGAGGGGGACCTGCGGTTCAACCCGGTGCTGCTCAAGCCTGGCAGCGACCTGTCCAGCCAGGTGGTGCTGCTCGGCCAGGCCGTGGACACGATGACCGCCGAGACCTTCCGCAGCCTGCGTCCCCGGTTGGCCGAGACCGCGTACGGGGCGCTGGCGCAGCTGAGGTCGGCGTACGACGTGGTGATCTGTGAGGGGGCCGGCAGCCCGGCGGAGATCAACCTGCGGGACGGCGACTACGTGAACATGGGCCTGGCCCGGCAGGCCGGCCTGCCCACCATCGTGGTCGGTGACATAGACCGGGGCGGTGTGTTCGCCGCCATGTTCGGCACCCTTGCCCTGCTCGACCCCGCCGACCAGGCGCTACTCGCCGGCTTCGTGGTCAACAAGTTCCGGGGCGACGTCGGCCTGCTCGCCCCCGGTCTGCACATGCTGCACCGCGTCACCGGCCGCCCCACGTACGGTGTGCTGCCCTGGGCGCTGGACCTGTGGCTCGACGCGGAGGACTCGCTCGCCTACGGTCGGGTGCTCGGCCGGCCGGCCGCCCCGCACGGCACCGAGTGGCTCGACGTGGCCGTCCTGCGGCTGCCCCGGATCAGCAACGCCACCGACGTCGAGGCGCTGGCCACCGAACCCGGGGTGCGCGTGCGGCTGACCGTCGAGCCGGCGGAGTTGGCCGCCGCCGACCTGGTCGTGCTGCCCGGCTCCAAGTCGACAGTGGCCGACCTGGCGTGGCTGCGTGAGACGGGTCTCGCCGAGGCGGTCACCGCGCACGTGGCGGCGGGCCGCCCGGTGCTCGGCATCTGCGGCGGCTTCCAGATGCTGGCCCGGGCCATCCACGATCCGGTGGAGAGCCGCCGGGGCACGGTGCCCGGCCTGGGTCTGCTCCCCGTCGAGATCACCTTCGCTGCGCAGAAGACGGTCCGGTCCGCGTCCGGCACCGCCGCCGGTGACCTTCCGGTACGCGGCTACGAGATCCACCACGGGTACGTCTCGGTCGCCGACCCGGAGCTGCCCCCACTGCTACGGGATGCTGGTGGCGTCGGCGAGGGTGCGCTGCGCGACCTCGTGCACGGCACCCACTGGCACGGCACCTTCGAGTCCGACGAATTCCGCCGTTGGTTCCTCACCCGGGTCGCCCGCCTCGCCGGGCGTACCGGCTTCCGGGTGGCGCCGGCGACGTCCTTCGCCGCCGTCCGCGAGCGCACCCTCGACCTGCTCGGCGACCTGGTCGAGGAGCATCTGGACACGGACGCCCTGTGGCGGCTGATCGAGACCGGTCCGCCCGCCGGCCTGCCGTTCGTGCCACCCGGAGCCCCGCCGCGCAGAGCCGGGACGGTCAGCGACGGACGTCGGCGACCTGGTCGGTGAAGGGCAGTCCCGCCGACCGCCACGCCTCCACGCCACCGATCATGTCGGTCGCCTGGTTCAGGCCGAGGGCGCGAAGACTGGCAGCGGCGAGGCTGGAGCTGTACCCCTGGCAGCACAGCACCACGATTTCCAGGTCGTATCCGGTGGCCTCCGGGATGCGCCAGTCGCTGGCCGGGTCGAGCCGCCACTCCAGCACCGTCCGGTCGAGCACGATGACGCCGGGCAACTCGCCCTGATTCCGTCGCTGGGCGTCGGTGCGGGTGTCGATCAGGAGGGCTCCCCGGGTCGCGGCCTGCACGGCTTCCTGCGGCGTCAGCCGGGTCATGCCCGCGCGGGCCTGTTCCAGCAACGCCTCGACACCAGGACTCATCACGGAATGGGACACGCCACGAGCATGCCGTCGCGCGCACGGGCGTGCGGTCCGAAGCGGTCCGGGACAACCCGATCGGTAACGTCGGTATCCGTGGCGGCGGTCTTCGAGGCGTACGCCGGACTGGCCCGGCGGGTGCTGGCCGGTCCGGCCCGGTTGGGGCGTACCCGGTTGGTGGCGGTAGACGGTCCCAGCGGCGCGGGCAAGACCGTCTTCGCGGCGCGCCTGGCCGATGCTGTCGCCGCCGAGTTGGCGGGCGTCGGGGCGGCGGGCCTCGCGGCGGCCCGGTCGCCGGTGGTGCACACCGACGATCTGCTCGACGGGTGGGACGACCAGCTCACCTTCTGGCATCGGCTGGAGGAGCAGGTGCTGGCGCCGGTGCGGGCCGGGCAGGTCGGTGCCTACCGGCGCTACAGCTGGGTACGCCGTCGGTTCTTGACCAGGTCGGTGCCGGTGCCGGCCGCGCCGGTGCTGATCGTGGAAGGGGTCAGCGCGGCCCGGGCCGCTGCCGTCGCCGAGGCGACCCTGGCGGTCTTCGTCACCGCGCCGCAACCGCGACGGCTGGCCCGGGCGGTGGCCCGCGACGGGCCGGCGATCCTGCCGGAGCTGCGCCGCTGGCACCTCATCGAGCAGGCACACTTCGCCGCGGACGGCACCGAGGTCCGGGCCGACCTGCTGGTCGACGGTGCGCCCACCCTGCCTCACGATGCCGACCGCTACTACCTGCGGGCCACCCGACCGCGGGCGCTGCCGGAGGGGTGCCGCCCCGGGTGACGCGAACGTCGGCCCTGGGTGAGAACGGCATACGATGCCGGTCATGACCACACCGATCGTGACCGAGGCCGACCTGCGAGAGTCAGTTACCCGGGAGCTGCCCGGTGTCCGGGCCGACCTGGAGCGTCTCGTCCGCATCCCCGGCATCGCCTTCGAGGGCTTCGATCACTCACACGTGGAGCGTTCCGCCGAGGCGGTGGCCGAGTTGCTGCGTGGCTGCGGGCTCGACGTCGAGGTGGTGCGCGCCGGTGGCCAGCCGGCGGTGATCGGCAGGCGGGCGGCACCGCCGGGCGCGCCGACGGTCATGCTCTACGCCCACCACGACGTGCAGCCGATCGGCGACCGGGCGCTGTGGGAGTCCGACCCGTTCGAGCCGGTCGAGCGGGACGGCCGGCTGTACGGGCGCGGCGCCGCAGACGACAAGGCCGGCATCATGGCCCACGTCGCCGCGCTGCGCGCGTTCGGCGACCACCTACCGGTCGGCGTGGTCGTGTTCGTCGAGGGGGAGGAGGAGTACGGCTCGGACTCCCTGGAGCGACTGCTCGCCGAGCACCGGGACGAGCTGGCCTCCGACGTCATCGTGATCGCCGACTCGACCAACTGGGATGTCGGTGTGCCGGCGCTGACCACGTCCCTGCGCGGCATCGTCAACTGCTTCGTCGAGGTACGCACCCTGGAACACGCCGTGCACAGCGGAATGTTCGGCGGTGCGGTGCCGGATGCGCTCACCACCCTGGTCCGGCTGCTCGCCACGCTGCACGACGACGCCGGGAACGTGGCGGTGCCGGGCCTGGTCGCTCGCGAGGGGGCCGGCGTCGACTACCCCGAGGACCGGTTCCGGGGCGAGGCCGGGCTGGCCGACGGGGTGCGGCTGTTCGGCAGTGGGCGGATCACCGACCGGTTGTGGACGAAGCCGGCGCTGGCAGTGCTCGGCATCGACGCCCCGGCTACCGGCGAGGCGCCCAATGCGCTGGTCCCGACCGCCAAGGCCAAGCTCAGCGTACGGCTCGCGCCGGGCGACGAACCGAAGCGGGCGTACGCGGCGTTGCGCGGGCACCTGGAGCGGAACGCGCCGTGGGGCGCGCAGGTGGAGATCACCTTTGAGCACGACGGCGCACCGTGCGTCATCGACGCCAGTGGCCCGATGTTCGACGCGGCCCGGTCGGCCTTCCGTACCGCCTGGGACGGCACCGACGCGGTGGAGATCGGGGTCGGTGGTTCCATCCCGTTCATCGCCACCTTCCAGGAGATGTTTCCGCAGGCGGCGATCCTGGTGACCGGGGTGGAGGACCCGCACGCCCGGGCGCACGGGCCGAACGAGAGCCTGCACCTGGGCGAGTTCGCCAGGGTCTGCCTGGCCGAGACGTTGTTGCTGGCCAGGGCTGCGCAGGTGCGGCAGGGAACAAACCCGTAACTTCCGGTGGTCGGTGGCCGTTTCCGGTGTGTCGGACGCGGGGCTGTTGTAGCCTCTCGAACATGCGTACGAATGAGGTTCTTGCCCGCCTGGAGGCTGCTGTGAGCGCCCTGGGAGACGTGGACGTCGACGCCTGGCCCGAGGACACGCTCAGGGAACAGCTCGGCGAGTTGTCCGCCGCCCTGGTCGCCCTGGACACGTCGCTGACCCGCATCGCCGACGGCGTCCGAGCCCGCGGCCTGCGGATCGAGGAACCGGTCCCGGTCTGACGCCGCCGCTCCCAGTGCGCCGGCAGCGCGCGTCAGGAGGGCCCCCTCCTGTATACCAGGCGTTAACCGGGGTCCCTTCCTTGCGCGGCTGGCAGGATGAGGTCGTGCGGTTCTTGGACCTGGCTGCCACCTCGGCCGCCGTCGGTGCCATCAGTGGCCGGCGGGCCAAGGTGGAGTTACTCGCCGACGCCCTGCGACGGCTCGACCCGACCGAGATCGTTGCGGGTGCCGGCTGGCTCGCCGGCGAGTTGCGGCAGCGACAGACCGGCGTCGGCTGGGCTGCGCTGCGCGACCTGCCCGCGCCGGCGGCCGAGCCGACCCTGACCGTGGCCTCGGTCGATGCGGCGATCGACGGGATCGCGGCGGTGAGCGGCGCGGGCTCGCAGACCCGTCGACGGGCCCTGGTGCGGACGCTCTACGCCACGGCGACCGCCGACGAGCAGCGCCTGTTGACCGGCCTGTTCCTCGGCGAACTGCGCCACGGCGCCCAGGCGGGGCTGCTCGCCGACGCGATCGCCCGGGCCGCCGGGGTACCGGTCGCCGCGGTGCGCCGGGCGTTGCTGCTCAGCGGTGACCTTCGGGCGGTGGCGGTGGCCGCGCTCGGCGGCGGGGCCGCGGCGCTGGCCGGGTTCGGGTTGCAGGTGGGGCGGCCACTCGCGCCGATGCTGGCACAGAGCGCGCCGTCGGTCGACGAGGCGCTCGCGGCCACCGGTGCGCCCGCCGTGGTCGACGTCAAGCTCGACGGCATCCGCATCCAGGTGCACCGCAGCGGGTCCGACGTCGCCGTGTTCAGCCGCAGCCTCGACGAGATCACCGCACGGGTGCCGGAGGTGGTCGCCGCGGTACGCGCCCTGCCGGCCCGGGAGATCGTGCTCGACGGCGAGGCGATCGGCCTGGACGCCGCCGGTCGGCCGCTGCCGTTCCAGCAGACGTCGAGCGTGGCCGCCCGCGCACCGGTCGCCGCGGCGGTCAGTGCCGCCGCTGAGCGGACCGCTGAGACCGTTCTCGTGCCGTACTTCTTCGATTTGCTGCACCTCGACGGCGTGGATCTGATCGACGTGCCCGGCCGCGAGCGGTGGGCCGCGTTGAACGGCATGGCCGACGCCTCGCGCCTGGTGGGGCGGGTGGAGGTGGGCGGCCCGGAACAGGCCGGCGCGGCGTTCGCCGCCGCGCTCGACGCCGGCCAGGAGGGCGTGGTGGTGAAGGCGCCCGACGCGCCCTACGACGCCGGCCGGCGCGGCGCGGCCTGGGTGAAGGTGAAGCCCCGGCACACCCTCGACCTGGTGGTGCTCGCCGTGGAGTGGGGCAGCGGGCGGCGTACCGGCTGGCTGTCGAACCTGCACCTCGGGGCGCGCGACCCGAAGAGCGGCGGGTTCGTGATGCTCGGCAAGACGTTCAAGGGTCTCACCGACGAGCTGCTGCGCTGGCAGACCGAGCGCTTTCTCGGCCTCGCCGTGGAGCGCGGGGACTGGTTGGTCCGGGTCCGACCCGAGCAGGTCGTGGAGATCGCCTTCGACGGCGTGCAAACCAGTCGACGTTATCCCGGCGGGGTGGCGCTACGCTTCGCGCGGGTGGTGCGCTACCGCGGAGACAAGACCCCCGCCGAAGCGGACACCATCGACGCCGTGCGCGCCGTCCAAGCCGCCCGCCCGGCGCAGTCCTCGTCGATCTAGGGCTCTTCGTCGTTCCTGGAGATCAGCGAGCGACACTTGTCCCTAGATCGACGTCTCGTGGATCAGGCGGCGGGAACGTCGGCGGCTCGGTCGCGAGGGCGGTCGTCGGTCACGCCGGCCAGGCGGCGGGCCTCCCGGCGGGCGACCCAGCCGTAGCCGAAGAGAGTCATCGCCGCGAAGATCCACCACTGCACGACGTAGCCGAGGTTCTGCCAGTTGTTGGTGTGGCCCACCGTCACCGCCTTGAACAGCGGGTCGGCGGCGGGGGTCTGCTCGTCGAGCAGCAGGTACGCGCCGTGCACCGGATACGGCAGCTCTCCGGCGAGCTGTGGCACGGACACCCGACGACTCTCCAGTAGGCCGTCGCGTCGGGCCACCTTGGCGTCGCCACTCTCGCTCGCGTGGATCCGTCCCTCGACGGTCACCTCGCCGGCCGGTGCGGGCGGCACCGCCGGCCGGGCGATCGCCCCACCCGGGGCCGGCGGAATCCAGCCCCGGTCCACCAGGACGGCGGTGCCGTCGGCCAGAACCAGTGGGGTGACCACCTCGAAACCGACCCGGCTCTCGACCGTCCGGCCCCGGACCAGGACGACGTTGTCGGTGTCGTAACGACCGCTGACGGTGACCCGGGTGAAGGTCCGCTCCTGCGCGGGCGGCGCGCCGGCCGTGCCGGGCTCTGCGATCGGCGCGGGCAGTGCCTCCCGCAGCGGTACCGGGTCCATCCGCAGGCCGGCGTCGATCCGCTCGTTGACGGCCGTGCGGCCGTGGTAGCGATCCAGTTGCCAGTTGCCGAGCAGCACCATCACCGTGGCGGCGGCCAGGGCCAGCGCGAGGATGCCCAGCCAGCGCGGCGTCAGCAGGAACCGGTACACGCCACGAGGCTACCCGTGTGACCGCCGCCACTGCGTCGAGCCGCCACCGTGGCCACCTTGCCGTCGTGCCGTGACGCCGCCGCAGGCAGTGGCCGTCGATACGCCGGGACGAAGTGGCGCGGACGTGGCGGAGCGTGCCCGCGTCGGGGCGGTCCGCCACGGGTGGTTCGCCCCGACGCGGGTGAGGACCGGGATGGTACGTGTGCCTCGCCGGGTTCGGCTATCGTCACGCGGGCGGAGCGCGCCGACGGTCGGCGCGCCGTCCGTTCGCGAGGAGCCGATGATGACCGTCGTGCCGCGTCTGGTGCTCAGCGCCCCCTCTTCTGGACATGGCAAGAACGCATTGGCGATCGGTCTGCTCGCCGCGTTCGCCGACCGGGGCCTCGACGTGGCCGGGTTCAAGGTCGGACCGGACCAGGTGGACGCCGCTTACCTCGGGCTCGCCGCCGGCAGCCCCGGACGCACCCTGGACCCGCGGTTGGTGGGCACCGAACGGTTGGGCCCGCTTCTCCTGCACGGCGCGGCCGACACCGGTCTCGCCGTGGTGCAGGGCAGCATGGGCCTGTACGACAGTCTCACCGGCCGGCACGAGACGGAGTCGACCGCCGCCGTGGCCACCGCGCTGCGCAGCCCGGTGGTGCTGGTGGTCGACGTCGCCGCGATGGGGCAGTCGGTGGCCGCGCTGGTGCACGGCTTCCGGGCGTACGACGAGCAGCTGTGGATCGGCGGCGTGATCCTCAACCGGGTCGCGTCTTCCCGGCACGAGACGTTGCTGCGTGAGGCGCTCGACGACATCGGCATACCGGTCTACGGCGCGCTGCGTCGCCATGATCTGCCCTCGGTGCTACCGTCGCGCCGGCACGGGGTGATGCCGGTGCTCGAAGGCACCGGCGACGCCGCCCGGGCGGTCCGCCGGTTGGGTGAGGCGGTGACCGCCACGGTGGACTTGGAGCGGCTGATCGGGCTGGCGCGTTCCGCCCCGCCGCTGGGGGTGCAGCCGTGGTCGTCGGCGGGCGCACCGCCCCTTCCGGCGGGCGCCGCACCGCCCGTCGTCGCGGTGGCCGGGGGGCCGGCAGGTAGCTTCAGCCACGCCGAGACGGTCGAGCTGCTGCGCGCCGCCGGGGCTGAGGTGGTGACCGTCGACCCGTTCGCCGACGAGGTGCTGCCGGCCGGCACCCGGGCGTTGGTGGTCGGCGGTGCCTTACCCGAGTCGTACGCCGAGCGACTTTCGGCGAACCGTCGGCTCTGCATCGCGGTCGCCGAGTTGGCCCGGACCGGCCGGCCGGTGATCGGCGAGGGTGCCGGCCTGCTCTGGCTGGCCCGGGAACTGGACGGGCTGCCGATGTGCGGGGTGATCGACGCCGTCGGTACCAGTCGGGACGGACTGGTGGTCGGTTACCGCGAGGCGACCGCGCAGGAAGACAGTGTGGTCGCCGCCCGGGGTGAGGTTATGGTCGGACACAAGGAGCATCGTGCGGTGCTCACCCCTCGGGGCGGGCCGCGGCCGGCGTGGAGCTGGCCGGGCGGTGCGCCGGAGGGGTTCGTTTGGCGAGGCGTGCACGCCTCGCAACTCGTTCCGCACTGGGCCGCGTACCCCCGCATCGCGCCGCGCCTGGTGGCCGCCGCTTCGGCCGAGCCGGCCACGGTCGCGGCCGGGGACGGTGGCGCTGCCCCGACCGATCGGGCTGTTGTCGCCCCGGCCGGCCCGGCGGGCGTCGCGGGTTGCGGCCCGGCCGGAGGGCCGTCCGCCTGATCAGCCGACTATCCGGTCCGACGGCGGGACGAAGTCCCGGGCCGGCTTGCCCTTGAGGGCGTCGCGGAGGGTGTTGGAGACCGCGGCGATCGGGATCTGCGACTGACCGTCACCCACCGCGTTGAACGGGTTGTCCGGGTCGGAGATGAAGCTGGCTGCCGCCAGCTCCGGGGTGTAGCCGACGAACCAGGCCGACCGGGTGCTGTCGGTGGTGCCGGTCTTGCCGGCCACCGGCCGGCCGACCGTGCCGCGCACGCTGTCCGCCGTCGACCAGCCGCCGCAACCGCCCCTGGCCGGGGTGTCGCCGGTGGGGCAGCGGGCGGCGTCGGTGGCGGCCCGGGCGGCGTCGGCGCTGACCACCTGTCGGCAGCGCGGCTTGGCGACCTCCCGTTCGATTCCGCCGGCCGTGCTGAAGGTGGTCGGGGTGCCGTCCCGGTTGTAGATGGCGTTCACCGGTATCGCCTCGCAGTACCGCCCGTCGGCGGCGATGGCGGCGTAGGCGTTGGCCATTTCCAGCGGGGTGGCGTCGGAGACGCCCAGGGTGAACGCACCCCACTTGTTGGCCCTCGACGGTGAGGCGTGTTCGCGGTCCACGTCGGTACGCCAGCGCAGCCCGAGCTGCTCGGCGAGCCGTACCGCCTTCTCCGCCCCGACCTGCTCCTCCAGCCAGACGAAGTAGGTGTTCACCGACTTGCCGAAGCCGGACCACATCGTCTGGGTGCCGCTCATCGCACCGCTGGCGTTGGACGGCTGCCAGCCGTCGTAAATTTCGGATCGGTAGCTGTGCGGCGCGTTGAAGGTGGTGTTCAGCGTCATGCCGGCGTCCAGCGCGGCCAGCATGGGGAACATCTTGAACGTCGATCCCGCCTGGTAGCCCGGTAGGTCACCGCCGCCCATCAGCGGTGCCACCGTGTTCGGATAGTTCGCCTTGATGTTGGGCCCGGCCTCGGGGTTGGAGCTCAGCGGGTTCTCGTCCAGGTTCAACGAGTAGGTGCGGTTGACCGCCATCGCCTTCACCCGCCCGGTGCCCGGCTCGGAGACCACGATGCCGTTGGCGAACGGGCTGCCGGTGTTGCCCTTGGTGCCGACGTTCTTCTCTGCCGCCGCCTGGATCTTCGGGTCCATGCTGAGCACGATCCGGTAGCCGCCCCGGCGCAGCTTGTCAATCCGTTGCAGCCGGTTCTCCCCGAAGGCGGGCTGCGCGCTCCACCAGTTCTTCAGGTAGTCGCAGAGGAAGCCCCAGCTGTTCCACTCCTGCGGCACCGAGGCGCAGTCGTTGGGTGGGTAGGTCAGCCGTAGCCGGATCGGCTCGGTCTTCGCCGCCTCGGCCGAGTCCGGCGAGAGGTAGCCGAGTTGCGCCATGTTGTTCAGCACGTAGTTGCGTCGTTCGGTGGCGCCCTTCTGGTCGGAGCTGGCCGGGTCGTACTGGGAGGGGGATTTCACCAGACCGGCGAGGGTGGCGGCCTCGACGGGGGTGAGTTCCTTCGGAGTTTTGGAGAAGAAGATCTCGCTGGCGGCGTAGATGCCGTACGCCCGGTGTCCGAAGTACGCCGAGTTGAGGTAGCGCTCGAGGATGTCCTCCTTGGTCAGCTCCTTCTCCAGGTCGACCGCCAACCGCATCTCCTTGATCTTGCGGATCGGGGTCTGTGCGGTCGCCTCCTGCACCTCCATCGGGGTGCTGGCGCTGTCCCGCAGCGCCATCCGGACGTACTGCATGGTCAGCGTGGAGGCGCCCTGTGAGACGCCGCTGGAGCGGGCGTTGGCCACGAAGGCGCGGGCGACGCCCTTCGGGTCGACCCCGTGGTGTTGGTAGAAGCGGCTGTCCTCGGCGGCCACGATGGCCTGCTGCATGTTCGGCGAGATGTCGGCGAGCTTCGTGTACTGCCGGTACTCCTCGTAGAACATGGTCAGCACGGTCTTGCCGTCGGGCGCGTACACGTAGGAGGTCTCGGCGGGCAGGGCGGTGGCCAGCAGGCGGGTCTTGCTCTCCACGGCGTGCGCGGTCGCCTTGGCGCCGAGGCCGGTGACGGCGACCAACGGGTACGCCACGGCGGCGACGACGATGCCGGCGATCAGTGCGGCACGAAGAAGAGGGACGAGACGACCAGCGGCAGCAAGGGGTCGGTTGCTCACTCCGTTAAGTTATGACATTTCCGATTCGTCCATGAGAAATACTCATGAAGTGATCGGTGGTGATGTGGTTAACCCTGCCGGCTGCTGTCCCACCCGGCGGCTTCCCGGCAGGATCGCCGTCATGCATGGTCAGTCGACCGGGACGTCCTACGAACCGGACCTCGCCCACCACGGCGACGCGGAGGTGGGCGCGGGCCTGGTCGACCTTGCCGTGAACGTGCGGCGCGCACCGATGCCGCCATGGCTGGCCGACCCGATCCGGGCATCGCTTGCCGACCTCGCCGGCTACCCCGACCCCCGCCCGGCCCGTGCCGCCGTCGCCGCCCAGCACGGCCGGCCACCGGCCGAAGTGCTGCTCACCGCCGGTGCCGCAGAGGGCTTCGTGCTGCTCGCCCAGGCGCTGCGCGGGGTACGCCGACCGGTGGTGGTGCACCCGCAGTTCACCGAGCCGGAGGCTGCGCTGCGGGCCGCCGGGCACATCGTGCAGCGGGTGCTGCTCGACGCGGCGAACGGCTTCCGGCTTGATCCGGACCGGATCCCCGACGACGCCGACCTGGTCATGATCGGCAATCCGACGAATCCCACCTCGGTGCTGCACCCCGCCGCCGTCCTGGCCGCCCTGGCCCGCCCCGGTCGGGTGCTGGTGATCGACGAGGCCTTCGCCGACACCACCGCCGCGTCCGGCGTACCCGGCGAGCCCGAGTCGCTGGCGAACCGCCGGCATCTGCCGGGGCTGGTGGTCGTGCGCAGCCTCACCAAGACCTGGGGCCTGGCCGGGCTACGGATCGGCTACCTGCTCTCCGACGCCGCACTGCTGCGCCGGCTGGCCGCCGTACAGCCGCTCTGGGCGGTCTCCACGCCGGCCCTGGCCGCCGCGTCGGCCTGCGCCGGCCCCGAGGCGGTACGGGCCGGGCGCGCCATCGCCGCGCAGCTGACGGTCGACCGCGAGCACCTGGTCACCCGGCTGTCGACCCTGCCCGGCGTACGCGTCGCCGGCCAGCCGGCCAGCGCCTTCGTGCTGGTGCGGATCTCCGGCGCCAACCGGATCCGGCACGCTCTGCGGGAACGCGGCTGGGCGGTACGCCGCGGCGACACGTTCCCGGGCCTCGGTCCGGACTGGCTGCGGATCGCGGTACGAGACCGGATGACCACCGATGCTTTCACCGAGGTGTTGGCGGAGATCATGGAGGCATGATGCTGGAGACGACCATCGCGGCGATCTGCCCACTCGACGAGCCGGCGATGACCGCGGCCCGCCATCTGCAGGCCCGGTTGACCAAGCCGGCCGGCTCGCTCGGTGTCCTGGAGGAGTTGTCCATCCGCCTCACCGGGCTGGCCGGCGCCTGCCCGCCACCGCCACCCAGCCCGGCGGCTTTGGCGATCTTCGCCGGCGACCACGGGGTTCACGCCCAGCGGGTGACCGGTTGGCCGCAGGAGGTCACCGCGCAGATGGTCGCCAACTTCCTGGCCGGCGGCGCGGTGGTCAACGCCTTCGCCCGGCAGGCGGGAGCCTCGGTGACCGTGGTCAACGTCGGAGTCGCCACCCCGCTGCCCGTACCCGCACCGACCGACACCGACCACCATCCAACCGGTACGGACGGACCCGACGTTCCCCGTCTGGTCGTCGAGTCGGTACGACTCGGCACCCGGGACATGACCGTCACCGCCGCGCTGAGGCGGGAGGAAGCCCGGGCGGCGGTCGAGGTCGGGATCCGGATTGCCGGGGAGTTGATCGACGCGGGCGCGGGGATCCTGCTGACCGGCGACATGGGCATCGCCAACACCACCCCGGCCGCCGCGCTGATCGCCGTTTTCACCGCAGTGGACGCCGCCGAGGCGACCGGCCGAGGCACCGGTGTCGACGACCCCACCTACCAACACAAGATCGAGGTGGTACGGGCCGCGCTGCGCCGCCACGATCCGGACCCGGACGATCCGCTCGCCGTGCTGGCCGCCGTCGGCGGCCTGGAACACGCCGCGCTGACCGGGTTCGTGCTCGGTGCCGCCGCGCGCCGGGTACCGGTGCTGCTGGACGGGGTGATTGCGGTCTCCGCCGCGCTCGCCGCGGCGGCCCTGGCCCCGGACGCGGTCGGCGCCATGGTCGCCGGGCACCGCTCCGCCGAGCCCGGCGCGACGATCGCGCTGCGCCGGCTCGGCCTGACGCCGCTGATCGACCTCGGCCTGCGCCTAGGCGAGGGCACCGGTGCGTTGCTGGCCCTGCCCGTGGTCGCCAGCGCGGTCCGGGTGTTGCACGAGGTAGCCACCTTCGACTCCGCCGGGGTGGCCGAACAGTGAATTGGCGACCCGTTCGGCTCGCGAGGAGTGCAGCGCAGCGGAGCCCCGCAGTCGCGAGCGAAAGGCTGATCCGGTGAGCGCGAGGAGTGCAGCGCAGCGGAGCCCCGCAGTCGCGAGCGAAAGGCTGATCCGGTGAGCG
>NZ_JBHMIS010000014.1:0-120860 GCF_048060415.1 Micromonospora sp. LOL_024 | reverse complement strand
CCCTCCAGCGCCGATGGTACTGCACCCGGGAGGGTGTGGGAGAGTAGGACACCGCCGGACATTCTTCGATTCAGGGCCACCCCTCACGGGGGTGGCCCTGAACTCGTCTCCAGAAACCAAACCCCACCAACCCCGGCCCCGGAAACGACGCCCAGGAATCCAAGCGCCCGGTCACCAGCAACGGCGAAGCCCTTCGGAAGGCGGCACTGGGCGGGGCCGAGGCCAAGGGCAGGTGTCGGAGTGTTCAGTCGCGGGTCTGCACGGCCTCGCGGATCTCCCGGAGCAACTGTGCGGACTCGTCGACCGAGCGGAGCGGGAACATGGCGATCGCCACGCTGCCGTGGTCGGCCCAGCCGCAGACCGCGAAGTCACCACCCTCGCCGCTGGTGCCGCCGCACTTCATGACGCCGCCGAGCTGACCCGGTGCCACGTCGCGTAGCCCGTTCACCGCGCCGGCCTCGTCGGCCATCAGCTCGAACAGGCTCTCCAGGTCGCGCTCCGGCTGCCACAGCAACGTCGTCCCGCCGAAGAGCAGCACGGAGCGGCCGGCGTCCGCCGGATCCTGATATACGGTGCCGAAGCTGCTGTCCAGCGCGATGTCGGCGGCGAGGCCGCTACGTAGGTAGTCGGCGGTGCTCGACGCCCGCTCGCTGTCGTCCCGGGTCAGGCCGGCGACCTGGTCGGGCGTGGTGATCTGAGCGTCCTTCTGCTGCGTGATCCGCCATCCCCAGGTGCCCAGCGTCCCGATGCCGGCGAGGGCGAGGACCGCCACGACGGCGGCCACCACCTGCCGTCGACGGAAGCGGCGCGCCGGGCGGTCGGTGTCGTCCTCCGGATCGCGGGCGCCCAACTCGATCGGCTCGTCGGCCAACTTCACCAGCGGAGGATCCTCGCCGAGCTGGCGGGCGGTGAGATGTGCCTCGGACATAGCCGACACCGTACGCGAACGACCGGTGGTGCACGTCGGGTCCGTCGAAGCGCTCCGTAGACTTTGCGGGTGACCGAGAGCCTGGATGCCCGACGCCCCGACGCCCCGACCCTCGCCGGCCAGTACCAGCCGGCCGAGGTAGAGCAGCGACGGTACGAGCGGTGGGTGGCGGACGGTCGCTTCCGGGCGTCAGCGGACAGTGACCGGGAACCCTTCACCATCGTCATCCCACCGCCGAACGTCACCGGCTCACTGCACATGGGGCACGCCCTCGACCACACCATGCAGGACGCCCTGGTGCGGCGCAAGCGGATGCAGGGCTTCGAGGCGCTCTGGCTACCGGGCATGGACCACGCCGGCATCGCCACCCAGAACGTGGTCGAGCGGCAGCTGGCCGGACAGGGCCTGTCCCGCCACGACCTGGGCCGGGAGAAGTTCGTCGAGCGGGTGTGGCAGTGGAAGGACACTTCGGGCGGCACGATTCTCGGCCAGATGCGCCGTCTGGGCGACTCGGTGGACTGGGACCGGGAGCGTTTCACCATGGACGAGGGCCTGTCGCGCGCCGTCCAGACGATGTTTAAGAAGCTGTACGACGACGGCCTGATCTACCGAGCCAACCGGATCATCAACTGGTGCCCGCGTTGTCTGACCGCCCTGTCCGACATCGAGGTGGAACACACCGACGACGACGGTGAGCTGGTGTCGATCCGCTACAGCGACGATGTGGTGGTGGCCACCACCCGGGCCGAGACGATGCTCGGTGACACCGCGGTGGCGGTGCACCCGGACGACGAGCGGTACCGGCACCTGATCGGCACCGAGGTCGAGCTGCCGCTGACCGGTCGGCGGATCCCGATCGTGGGTGACCCGCACGTCGACCCGGCGTTCGGCACCGGCATGGTGAAGGTGACTCCGGCGCACGACCCGAACGACTTTGAGATCGGGCAGCGGCACGACCTGCCCGCCTTGACGATCATGGACGAGCGAGGCGTCATCACCGCGCACGGCCCGTTCGCGGGCCTCGACCGCTTCGAGGCCCGCCCGGCGATCGTCGCCGCGCTGCGCGCCGAGGGCCGAGTCGTCGCGGAGAAGCGGCCGTACGTGCACGCCGTCGGGCACTGCTCCCGGTGCCGGACCACGGTCGAGCCCCGGCTCTCCCTGCAGTGGTTCGTCAACACTTCGCCGCTGGCCAAGGCGGCCGGCGACGCGGTTCGTGACGGTCGGGTGCGCATCGAGCCGCCCGAGCTGGCCAAGCGTTACTTCGCCTGGGTAGACAACATGCACGACTGGTGCATCTCCCGGCAGTTGTGGTGGGGCCACCGCATCCCGGTCTGGTACGGCCCGGACGGCGAGGTCGTCTGCGTCGGACCGGACGAGACGCCGCCGGGCACCTCCGGTGAGGGATCGGGCTGGCACCAGGACGAGGACGTCCTGGACACCTGGTTCTCCAGCGGACTGTGGCCGTTCTCCACCCTCGGCTGGCCGGAGCAGACCCCGGAACTGGCCAAGTTCTACCCGACCAGCGTGCTGGTCACCGGGTACGACATTCTCTTCTTCTGGGTCGCCCGGATGATGATGTTCGGCCTGTACGCGATGGACGGCCGGCAGCCGTTCGACGTGATCGCGCTGCACGGCATGGTTCGTGACGACCACGGCAAGAAGATGTCGAAGTCGTTCGGCAACGTGGTCGATCCGCTGGACTGGATCGACCGCTACGGTGCCGACGCGACCCGCTTCACCCTCGCCCGGGGCGCCAATCCGGGCGGCGACGTGCCGGTCAGCGAGGAGTGGTGCCAGGGGTCGCGGAACTTCTGCAACAAGCTGTGGAACGCCACCCGCTTCGCGTTGATCAATGGCGCGCACGTGGTCGGTCCGCTGCCGGCGGCGGAGCGGCTCTCGACCGTCGACCGGTGGATCCTGTCCCGGCTGGCCCAGGTCACCGCCGGCGTTGACGAGCAGTTCGAGTCGTACGAGTTCGCCAAGGTCTGTGACCTGCTGTACCACTTCGCCTGGGACGACGTCTGCGACTGGTACGTCGAACTGAGCAAGTCGGTCCTCGCCGGCGGCGGTGAGCCGGCGGAGGTCACCCGTCGCGTCCTCGGTCACGTGCTCGACCAGTTGCTGCGGCTGCTGCACCCGGTGATCCCGTTTGTCACCGAGGAGCTGTGGACCGCCCTGACCGGGGGCGAGACGGTGCTGACCGCGTCCTGGCCCATCAGCGACCGAGCGCTGGTCGACGCCGCCGCCGAGGCAGAGGTGGCCACCCTGCAACGGGTCGTCACCGAGGTCCGGCGGTTCCGCTCCGACCAGGGGCTGCGTCCGACCCAGCGGGTCACCGCCCGGCTGGACGGGTTGGTCGGGGCCGGTGTCGCGGCGCACGAGCCGCTGATCCGGTCCCTCGCGCGGCTCGACCCGGCGGGCGACGACTTCCAGGCCAGCGCAACGCTCGCGATGCCGGGCGAGGTCGGCGTGGCTCTGGACACCCGTGGCTCGATCGACGTCGCCGCCGAACGGGCGCGCCTGACCAAGGACCGCACGGCGGCCGAGAAGGAAGCTGGGCAGACCCGGGCGAAGTTGAACAATCCGGCATTCGTCGGCAAGGCACCTGAGCAGGTGGTTGCCAAGATTCGTGATCGGCTGGCCGTCGCTGAGGCCGACCTGGCCCGCATCGACGCCGCACTGGAGGCGCTTTCCTCGTGACCGGCCGCACCGAACGGAACAATCGCGCCGAGCACGCGGCCTTCACCGAGGTGGAGGCCGAGCTGGCCGGGCGCGGATTCACCCGGATGGTCTTCGAGTTGGACCGCATCTCGTCCCTGCTCGACCTGCTGGGCAGCCCGCAACGGGCGTACCCGTCGATCCACCTGACCGGGACCAACGGCAAGACCTCCACCGCCCGCATGATCGATTCGCTGTTACGGGCGTTCGGGCTGCACACCGGGCGGTACACCAGCCCGCACCTGGAGACCGTCCGGGAGCGGATCAGCCTGGACGGCGAGCCGGTGGACGAGGCCCGCTTCACCACCGTGTACCAGGAGCTGAAGCCGCTGGCCGAGCTGGTTGACG
The DNA here is from genome assembly GCF_048060415.1 of Micromonospora sp. LOL_024. Classification (NCBI taxonomy): domain Bacteria; kingdom Bacillati; phylum Actinomycetota; class Actinomycetes; order Micromonosporales; family Micromonosporaceae; genus Micromonospora; species Micromonospora sp. LOL_024. The sequence goes on along the minus strand of NZ_JBHMIS010000014.1, from coordinate 116,866 downwards.
GCCGTTCGGCCGAGCCGCTGACCTACTTCGACCTGACCACCGCGCTGGCTTTCGCGATCTTCGCCGACGCTCCGGTCGACGTGGCCGTGGTCGAGGTCGGACTCGGCGGCGCCGAGGACGCCACGAACGTGATCCAGGCCGGGGTGTGTGTACTCACCCCGATCGGGTTGGACCACACCGAATGGCTCGGCGACACGCTTGCCGACATCGCGGACGCCAAGTCCGGCATCATCCACCCCGGAGCGACCGTGATCTGTGCCGCCCAGGAGGAGGAGGCCGCCCGGCCCATCCTGCGACGCTGCGCGGAGGTGGACGCCACCGTCGCCCGCGAGGGTTCGGAGTTCGGCGTCCTGCGCCGGGCCGTCGCCGTCGGTGGGCAGGTGCTCACCCTCCAGGGGCTCGGCGGGGTGTACGAGGAAATCTTCGTCCCGCTGCACGGTGCGCACCAGGCGCAGAACGCGGCGGTGGCGCTCGCCGCGGTCGAGGCGTTTCTCGGTGCCGGCACCCGGCGGCAGCTCGACGTGGAAGCGGTCCGGGAGGGCTTCGCCGCCACCAGTTCCCCCGGACGTCTGGAGCGGGTCCGTAACGCTCCGACGATCCTGCTCGACGGCGCGCACAACCCGCAGGGGATGGCCGCCACGGTCACCGCCCTGCAGGAGGATTTCGCGTTCAGCAAGCTCGTCGCCGTGCTGGGCACCCTGGCGGACAAGGATGCCGTCGGCCTGCTGGAGCTGCTGGAGCCGGTGGTCGACCAGCTGGTGGTGACCCGCAACAGTTCGCCCCGGGCGCTGCCGGTGAAGGAGTTGGCCGTGCTCGCGGCGGAGGTGTTCGGACCCGACCGGGTGGAGGTGGCCGAGGAGATGCCGGACGCGATCGAGACAGCGGTGGCGTTGGCTGAGGAGGACGTGCCGGGTGAGCTGTCCGGTGTCGGTGTGCTGATCACCGGCTCCGTCGTGACCGTGGCGGACGCCCGCCGGCTGTTGAAGCGATGACCGACGAGCAGCCACAGCGGCCCGTCGCGGAATCCGTGGACGTTCCGTCCGGCCACTCGACCGGGGGCCCGCAGCCGCGCCGGTCGGGGCTGCGTGACCCGCAGCGGGCGGTACGCGGGCTCGGCGCGGGTACGCTCGCCCTGGAGGCCCTGGTGCTGCTGCTGGCGATCCAGCCGATCCGGGTGGTCGGTGATGACCTCGGCGGTGTCGCGATCGCGGTGGTCGTGGCGCTGGCCGTGGCCGCCGCGATGCTGGCGGGTTTGGTGCGAAGGACGTGGGCCTGGCACGCCGGCACCGTGCTGCAAGGGTTGTTGCTGCTGTCCGGGCTGCTGCACTGGTCGCTGTTCGTGTTGGGCGTCATGTTCGCGCTGGTCTGGGCGTACGCCTGGCACGTGCGCAGGGTGATTCTGAGCTGACCCCCTCCGGGTGCGCCGCGCCCGTCACGCCTCGGCGCGTTCCCGCCACTGGGTCAGTGCGATGCCGTGGCCGTCGGGGTCACGGAACGCCGCCGCCCACACCTCCAGCTTGTTGCCCCGGTTGACCACCCGGGGCGGGTAGGTGAATCGGACGCCGGAGTCGCGCAGCCGTTCGTACGCCGACTGGATGTTGTCGACGTCGAGGTTCACGTGGACCAGTCGACGGCTGATCGGCTGGGCGCCGGTCACCTCCCGCAACACCAGCCGGGTCGCCCCGGAGGCGAGTACGGCGTTGCCCGTGCCCCGGTCCACCTCGGTGAAGCCGAGCCGGTCCCGGTAGAACTCCAGCGAGCGGGACAGCTCGGTGACCAGCAGGGTGATGCCGACGCCGCTGATCGGTGCGGCCAGGTCGGCGGTCTCCGGGTCGAGGCCGAAGATCGCCTCGTCGAGCTCCCGGTCGGCGACCGCCGTCGCGCTCGTGTCGGCCGCAGCGTCGCCGGCGTCGACCGGGTCGTCGGCGGCGGATGCTGGTCGAGTTCGGTCGGCGGCGGGTGGGCGCGATTCCGGGTCGTCCAGCGGCAGATCGAGCGGATTCGTCGGATCCGTCGCGGCTGGCGGCGGGTCGGCGAGCCGCGTCGCGGTCGGGCCGGCGAACTGCCCGGCCGGTGGAGGGTCGGCGGACGCGCCGGTGGTGAGGTCTTCCTTGGCGGGCGCCGCGAACCGTTCGTCGACCGGCGTGCGGGGGGCTGGCGTGGCCCGGCGGGGCATTCGAGTGCCGCTCAGCTTCTCCACCACGGTGCCCTCCAACACGACCGGGCGCCCCGGGTGTTGGCGCATCCGGCCCGGCTCCCGAGATTCGACGGGCTCGACCGGGCCGTCGCGCCCGGGCACGCCTGGCGGATCGCCCACCGGGTCGTGGAAGTCGTCCTCGGGCGCCCGCCCGGCCCACGGTGGCGCCTCCTGCCCGATCAGCACCTCGTCCGGCGGCACCTGACCGGTGAACTCGGCGGCGAACTCGGGCGGGAGGTCGGCCGTGCCGGCCTCGGTGTGGGTGAGTACCTCGTCCCAGAGCACCCGGACGTGTCGCGGGTCGTCCAACGCCACCCGGATCGGCAGGGTCTGCCCCAGCATCGGCCACTTGGCGACCGGCACCCGCGGCTCGATGATCTTCTTCGAGCGGGGCGGGAGCCCCGGAGCGTCGATCACCAGTTGGAGCTCGCAGCGCCCGAAGGCGTACTGGGTGGGCGGCTCGGTGGCGCTGTGTACGTGACCAGCACCGATGACCCAGGTGCGACCGCCGCCGCGAACCGTGGCCAGCGCGATCGCCAGCACCAGGAGAGCGACGCCGAGCGCCACGATGGCCCAACTGGTCATGCCCAGCCCGAAGAGGATCACGAACGTGGCCACGGTGCCGAGCACCGCGGCGATCAACTTGCGTACCGGCGCGATGGACTGGTTCCCGCCACCATTCGCCACAGTGGACCTCCCGAGGGTCAGGGCCAGGCTAGGCCGGATCGGGGGCCGGGGGAAGGACCGGCCACCGCGCCGGCGCCGGGACCGGGTCGCTAGGCTTGACCGTACCCAGCCCGACCGGCTTCCGCTCCCAGGAGGAACCCAGCGTGTCCAGCAGCAGCCCGGACGAGCGCACGCTCGTACTGATCAAGCCCGACGCGGTTCGCCGCGGACTGGTCGGCGAGATCATCTCCCGCTTCGAGCGTAAGGGGCTGCGGATCGACGCGATGGTGGCCCGGACGATGGACGCCGCGCTGGCCGACGAGCACTACGCCGAGCACGTCGAGCGGCCGTTCTACCCGCCACTGAAGACCTTCATGACCAGCGGACCGCTGGTCGCCCTCGTGCTCTCCGGCGACCAGGCCATCGAGGTGGTGCGCGGCCTGATCGGGGCCACCGACGGGCGCCGGGCCGCCGCCGGCACCATCCGGGGTGATCACTCCCTGTCCAACCGGGAGAACCTGGTGCACGCCTCCGACTCGACCGACAGCGCAAATCGCGAGCTGGGGCTCTGGTTTCCCGGGCTGAGCTGACCCTCAGGTCGCCCAGCACAGCTTGTCCGGGTTGACCACCAGGTAGATGTCGGTGATCCGACCGGCCGAGATGCCGAGCGTGACCGCGTACGCGAACCCGTTGACGGCGAGCACGACGGCCGCCGGCTGACCGTTGAGCTCCGTGCGGTGCACGGACAGTGGCCAGCCCTTGTTCCGGATGCCCAGCAGGAACCGGGCGACCCGGTCGGCGCCGGTCACCGGGTTGCGGGCGGCCCGCACCCGCCCGCCGCCGTCGCTCCAGGCGGTCGCGTCCGCGGCGACAAGTTTGGTCAGCGCGGCCAGGTCGCCCTCGGTGGCGGCGGCGATGAACGCCTCCAGCAGCCGTTCCTGCTCTGCCCGGTCGGCGGTGAACCGGCGCTGGTCGCGGCCGATCCGGTCGGCCGCCCGGTGGTGCAGTTGCCGGCAGTCCGCCGCGGACCGGTCCAGCAACTGCGCGATCTCGGCGTACGGCAGCTCGAAGGCGGTGTGCAGCACGTACACCGCGCGTTCCGGCGGGGTGAGCCGCTCCAACAGGTGCAGCAGCGCGGTGCAGAGCGAGTCGCGTAGCTCGGCGCGTTCCAATGGTCCGAACGGTGACGGCACGGTCGGCACCGGCTCCGGCAGCCACGGACCGACGTACGACTCCCGGGTGGCCCGCCGCGCCCTCAGCCGGTCCATCGACAGGTGGGTGACCACCCGGGACAGGTAGCGGCGCGGCTCGGTGACCTCGGAACGGTCGACCCGTACCCAGCGCAGATACGCCTCCTGGAGAACGTCCTCGGCGTCGTACCGGCTGCCCAGCAGCCGGTAGGCCAGTCCGAGCAGCATCGGCCGATGCGCCTCCAGCGCACCGGCCGCCTCTGCCGCGTCGACCGCGCTCACACGTCCGTCGGCAACTCGTTGCGGAAGGTCACCGCGATCCGGTTCCACACGTTGATTGTGGCGATCGCCAGGACCAGATCGGCGAGGGCCCGCTCCGACCAGACCTTCGCGGCGGCGTCCCAGACCTCGTCGGGCACCCCGTGCTCGCCGAGCCGGGTGACCGCGTCGGTCAGCGCCAGGGCGGTCCGCTCCCGCTCGTCGAAGAACGGCGCCTCCCGCCAAGCCGCGACCGCGAACAGCCGCCGGCTGGACTCGCCCGAGTCCAGCGCGTTCCGGCTGTGCATGTCGACGCAGTACGCGCAACCGTGCAGCATCGACGCGCGCAGCTTCACCAGCTCCAGCACGGGGCGATCCACGTTTGCCCGGACGTACTTCTCCAGGCCCATCACGGCACTGAACGCTTGCGGGGCCACCTCGGCCACGTTGATCCGCTGCACGACAACCTCCTGGTAGATCGGTGTGACACCGACACGACGGGTCAGACTCGCCGCCGCGTGACAGCTCGGGCCTGTGACGCCGGTCATGTGTCGTTCCGGTGGCGGTCACCCGGCTCGCCGGCACTGGTCACATCGGCCCGGTAGACCGAAGTGGTCAATCCGCTCATCCAGGAGGAACGATGGCCGAGATCGATCGACGTACTCTGCTGCGGGCCGGTGCGGTGGTCGCCGCCGGTGTCGCCGGCGGCGTGTTGCCGGGCGGGCCCGGGGCGTTCGCCGCACCGGCCTGGCGGCCCGGCGGACGGCCGGTGCTCACCCATGGCGTGCAGAGCGGTGCCGCCGTGGCGGACTCCGCGGTGGTCTGGACCCGCGCGGACCGCCCGGGTCGGATGTTGCTGGAGGTGAGCCGCCGGCCCGACCTGCGGGGTGCCCGCACGGTACGCGGACCGGTGCTCCACCCCGGCTCGGACTTCACCGGCAAGGTGCGGCTGCGCGGGCTACCCGGCGCCGAGCGACTGCACTACCGGGTACGGGTGGAGAGCCTGGACCGGCCTGGCCTGACCAGTGCGCCGCTGACCGGCTCGCTGACCACCGCACCTGCCACGCGAGGCCGCCGCGACGTGCGGTTCGTCTGGACCGGTGACATCGCCGGGCAGGGTTGGGGCATCGCGCCCGACTTCGGCGGCATGTCGATCTTCCGGGCGATGCGGCAGCGGCGGCCCGACTTCTTTCTGTGCAGCGGCGACACCGTGTACGCCGACAATCCGCTCAACGAGACGGTCGCGCTGCCCGACGGGCGGCTCTGGCGCAACCTGGTCGTCCCGGAGAAGCTCAAGGTCGCCGAGACGCTGGCCGAGTTCCGCGGGCAGTTCGCGTACAACCTGCTCGACGAGCATCTGCGGGCGTTCGTGGCCGAGGTGCCGCAGGTCAACCAGTGGGACGACCACGAGGTGACCAACAACTGGTACCCGGGTGAGGTGTTGACCGACACCCGCTACACCGAGCGGCGGGTCGACGTGCTCGCCGGGCGGGCCCGGCAGGCGTTCGACGAGTGGCTGCCCACCCCGCCGCGCGGGCCGCGGTACCGCCGGTTGGCGTACGGGCCGCTACTGGACCTGTTCGTGCTGGACATGCGGACGTACAAGGACCTCAACGACGGCAACACCTACGCCGATCCGAGCCGGGGGCTGCTCGGCGCGGCGCAGCGGGCCTGGCTGATCCGGGAGCTGACCCGTTCCCGAGCCACCTGGAAGGTGATCGCCGTCGACCTGCCCCTGGGGCTGGTGGTGCCGGACGGCGCGACCGCCCAGGAGGGCGTGGCGCAGGGCGACCCGGGCGCGCCGGCCGGGCGGGAACTGGAGTTCGCACAGGTGCTCGGGGCGGCCCATCGGGCCGGGGTGACCGGGCTCGTCTTCCTCACGGCGGACGTGCACTACACCGCCGCGCACCACTACGACCCGGCGCGGGCGGCAGTCGCCGACTTCACCCCGTTCTGGGAGTTCGTCTCCGGCCCGGCGCACGCGGGCGCGTTCGGCCCGAACGCCCTGGACGGCACCTTCGGCCCGCAGGCGGTCTTCGTGTACGCCCCACCCCGCGCCAACACCAGCCCGGCCGAGGGCTTCCAACACTTCGGCGAGGTCAACATCGACGCCGACACGCAGGCCCTGACCGTCCACCTCCGGAACCGCGACGGCCACTCCCTCTGGACCACCATCCTGCCCGCCCCCTGACGGCCGCCCACCCCAAGCCGTTGATCAGGAAGTTCTCGTCGGAACGGGTGCGTTCTCCGACGCAAACTTCTTGATCACGCTGGGGGCGGAGGAGTGCGGGTGGGGTGGGTATGATTGGTTTCGAACGGCGATGATCCGGCTATCACCGGTGAGCCTCCGGAAGAACGGCCGGGTGACCGGCCCAGTAGAACCGGGCGGGTCCGGCCCGTCACAGCCGGCCAACGAGCGGGCGGTCGATCCTGGCCGTCAAGCGGGGTGGTACCGCGGGTCCGACCCGAGGCGCCGGTGACGGCGTACGGAGCGGGCTCGTCCTCGCAGACCCACGATCAGTGAGCTGCTGAGGAGATCGACCCCGATGGCCTATCCGTTGCACCACCAGACCGCCGCCGGTGTGCCGGCGAGCCCGGACCTGCCCGCGGTGGAGCGCCAGGTCCTGGAGCACTGGACGGCCGACAAGACCTTCGAGGCCAGCGTCGACAGCCGTGCGGCCGGTGCGGACGGCGCCAACGAGTACGTCTTCTACGACGGTCCGCCGTTCGCCAACGGGCTGCCGCACTACGGCCACCTGTTCACCGGGTATGTGAAGGACGTGGTGCCGCGCTACCAGAGCATGCGCGGTCGTCGGGTGGAGCGGCGCTTCGGCTGGGACTGCCACGGCCTGCCCGCCGAGGTGGTGGCCGAGAAGCAGCTCGGCATCACCAGCAAGGCGGAGATCCTCGACCTGGGCGTGGCCCGGTTCAACGAGGCGTGCCGCGCATCGGTGTTGGAGTTCACCCAGGACTGGGAGCGGTACGTCACCCGGCAGGCCCGCTGGGTCGACTTCGCCAACGACTACAAGACCCTCGACCTGGACTACATGGAAAGCGTCATGTGGGCCTTCAAGACCCTGCACGACAAGGGCCTGGTCTACGAGGGCTTCCGGGTGCTGGCCTACTGCTGGCGGTGCGAGACGCCGCTGTCGAACACCGAGACCCGGATGGACGACGTCTACCGCGACCGGCACGACCCAACCCTGACCGCCTGGTTCCAGCTCACCCCTGACGATTCCGCGCCGGAGCTGGTGCGTGGACCGGTCCGGCTCGGGGTCTGGACCACCACGCCGTGGACCCTGCCGTCGAACCTCGCGCTCGCCGTCGGCCCGGACATCGAGTACGCGGTGCTGGCGCGTGACGGCGTCAGACACCTGGTGGGCGCGGCCCGGCTCGGCGCGTACGCCAAGGAGCTGGAGGGGTACGAGCAGGTGGGCACGGTGCACGGCGGCGACCTGGTCGGGCGCCGGTACACGCCGCTGTACGACTTCCTCCTCGAGCACGCCGGTGACAACGCCTACCAGGTGCTCGGCGCGGAGTTCGTGACCACCGAGGACGGCACCGGGATCGTCCACCTGGCCCCGGCCTTCGGCGAGGACGACCAGAACGTCTGCAACGCCGCCGGCATCCCGACCGTCGTCACCGTGGACGACCACACCCGGTTCACCGGCCTGGTCCCGCCGTACCAGGGCGAGCAGGTCTTCGACGTCAACAAGCCGGTGATCCGGGAGTTGAAGGACCGGGGAGTGGTGCTCAAGCAGGACACCTACACCCACTCGTACCCGCACTGCTGGCGCTGCGACACCCCGCTGGTCTACAAGGCCGTGTCGTCGTGGTTCGTGGCGGTGACGAAGTTCAAGGACCGGATGGTCGAGCTGAACCAGCAGATCAACTGGACGCCGGGACACATCAAGGACGGCTCGTTCGGCAAGTGGCTGGCCAACGCCCGGGACTGGTCGATCAGCCGGAACCGGTTCTGGGGCTCGCCCATCCCGGTGTGGCGCTCCGACGACCCGAACCACCCCCGGATCGACGTGTACGGGTCGCTCGCGGAAATTGAGCGGGACTTCGGGGTACGCCTGACCGACCTGCACCGGCCGGCGGTGGACGAGCTGGTCCGGCCCAACCCGGACGACCCGGCCGGACGGTCGATGATGCGCCGGGTGCCGGAGGTGCTGGACTGCTGGTTCGAGTCCGGCTCGATGCCGTTCGCCCAGGTGCACTACCCGTTCGAGAACGCCGACTGGTTCGAGAACCACTACCCGGGCGACTTCATTGTCGAGTACATCGGCCAGACCCGCGGCTGGTTCTACACCATGCACGTGCTGGCCACCGCACTGTTCGACCGGCCGGCGTTCCGCAACTGCCTGAGCCACGGCATCCTGCTCGGCTCCGACGGTCGCAAGATGTCCAAGAGCCTGCGCAACTACCCGGACGTGTACCACGTCTTCGACTCGTACGGCTCGGACGCGATGCGCTGGATGCTGATGTCCTCACCGGTGCTGCGGGGCGGAGACATGCCGGTCATGGAGTCGAGCGTGCGGGACGCCGTCCGGCAGGTGCTGTTGCCGCTGTGGAACGTCTGGTACTTCTTCTCGCTGTACGCCAACGCCGACGGGTACCAGGCCAAGCGGAGGACGGCCGCCGAGCCGGCCGCCGACGGCGGCGCCGCCGGCAACCTGCTCGACCGGTACGTGCTGGCGAAAACCAACGAGCTGGTGTCGACGGTCGGCGCACAAATGGACGCGTACGACATCTCCGGTGCCTGCGCCACCGTCCGCTCCTACCTGGACGCGCTGACCAACTGGTACGTGCGCCGCTCGCGGGACCGGTTCTGGGCCGGGGACGCCGGGGCGTTCGACACCCTGTGGACGGTGCTGGAGACGCTCTGCCGGGTGGTGGCGCCGCTGGCGCCGCTGACCGCCGAGGAGATCTGGCGCGGGCTGACCGGCGAGCGGTCGGTGCACCTGACCGACTGGCCGCAGGCGGAGGAGTTCCCGGCCGACCACGAGCTGGTCGCCGCGATGGACGCCGTTCGGGCGGTCGCCTCGGCGGCGCTGTCACTGCGCAAGGCCAAGGGACTGCGGGTACGGCTGCCGCTGTCGAGGCTGACCGTGGCCACACCGGTGGCCGGGCAACTGCGTCCGTTCGCCGACCTGGTGGCCGACGAGGTCAACGTCAAGCAGGTGGTGTTCACCGGCGAGGTGTCGGCGTACTGCCAGCAGGTGCTCAATGTGGTGCCCCGGGCGCTCGGGCCCCGGATCGGCAAGCAGGTGCAGCAGGTGATCAAGGCGGTCAAGGCGGGGGAGTGGGAGCTGCGCGACGGCGCCCCGGTCGCCGCCGGGATCACCCTCGCCGAGGGTGAGTACGAGCTGCGTCTGATCGTGGCCGATGCCGACCACTCGGCGTCGCTGCCCGGCGGCGAGGGGGTGGTGGTGCTGGACACCACGGTCACCCCCGAGCTGGCCGCGGAGGGGTTGGCCCGCGACGTCGTCCGGGTGGTTCAGCAGGCCCGTCGGGCTGCTGACCTGGACGTCTCCGATCGCATCGTGGTGTCGGTGTCGGCCTCCGAGGAGGTCCGGGCCGCGGTGTCCGGGTACACCGACTTCGTCCGCCGGGAGGTGCTGGCCGACAGCGTCGACTTCGCCGAAGGGCTCGACGGCTTCGCCGGCGAGGTCGGCGAGGGAGAGCCGGTCACGGTCACGGTCCGCCGACTCTGAGAGGTAAGGAGGGGCCCTTCTCAACGCCTGAGGTGGTGAAGGGGCCCTTCACAACTGCGGTCATCCAGCCAGCGGACGCGCCCCACCTCACGCGGACCGCCGTGCGGCGGTCCGCTACCGTGACACCGCCTCTTCCCTCACTCGATCCGCCGGAGGACCAGTGCCGCTGCTCTACACCATCGGCAAGCTCACCGTGGGGCCCACGATGCGGCTGGCGTTCCGGCCGACTGTGGAGGGGCTGGAGCACATACCGGCTAGCGGTGGAGCGATCTTCGCCGGCAACCATCTGTCGGTCGCCGACGAGCTGTTTCTCGGCACGGTGGTGCCCCGGCACCTGGCGTTCTGGGCGAAGTCCGAGTACTTTACCGGCACCAGCATCAAGGGGCGGTTCTCCAAGTTCGTACTCACCGGCCTTGGTGCGATCCCGGTGGAGCGGGCCGGTGGTCGCGCCGCGCTCGCCGCGTTCGACGCCGCCATTCCCGCGCTCAGGGGCGGCGACCTGGTGGTCGTCTACCCGGAGGGCACCCGCTCGCCGGACGGGCGGCTGTACCGGGGGCGTACCGGCGCGGTCCGGCTGGCCATCGCGGCCGGCGTGCCGATCATCCCGGTCGGCATGATCGGCACCGACAGGGTGCAGCCGATCGGCGCCCGGTTGCCGCGTCCCTTCAACGGGAAGATCACCATCAGGTTCGGCAAGCCGCTCGACTTCACCGGCCGGTCGGACGATCGGCTGTCGTTGCGGAAGCTGACCGACGAGATGATGGGCGAGATCCAGAAGCTCACCGGCCAGGAGTACGTCTCCCGCTACGCTCCGCCGCGCGCCCACCCGCCGGTCGCCGGAGAGCCCGACGCCGGCTGAGTCAGCTCCGGGCGGGGAGACTGTGCTGCTCAACCGCCCGTGGTGAGGATCTGCTCCCGGAGGATGCCGAGCAGCCGGGCGCTGTCGTCGACCGAGAGTCCGGTGAAGACGGCGCTGGTGAGACTGCCGTGGTCGACCGATATGCAGACCACCACCCCGATGCCGTCGGCGTGACCGACTGCGCAGCGCTCGTGCCGGCCCCGGACACCGGTCTCGACGACCTTCGTCTCGACCAGGGCGTACTGGTCGGTGAGGCGTTGCATCTCGGCGTCGGCGTCCGCTGCGGGCGTGAAGCGGAATCCTGTACCGCCGACGACGGTCACCCGCTTGCCGTTGCTGGCGGTGTAGATCCCGGCGAAGGTGTCTTCGGCGAGCAGGTGTGCCTGGCGCATCTGGTTTTCCAGTTGCCGGGCGTTCTGTGTGCTGCGTGGATCCTCATGCAGGCGCAGGTCGGCGACGTGTTCCGGCAACGCGGCGTTCGCCGGGTACTGGCTGGCCATCGGCATTCCGTAGTAGGCCGGACAGCCGCAGCAGCAGACCAGGGTGAGCAGCAGCAGCCAGGGCCAGCGGCGGCGCCGGCGCTTGGCGGCCGGGGCGTTGCCCGCCGGCGCTTGCCAGCCGGGCGGCGGTGCGACGGGCCCGCTCTTCTTCTGCCCGAGACCGCGACTCGACGGCGGGGTCGTCGGCCCGGCCGGGTTCGGTGGCGGTGCGGGGTGCGCCTGCGGCGGATGAGCCGGCGGCGCCGGCGACACCGGGGTGGGCCACGGCGTCGGTGTCGGGTACCGGCCCGGCGGTTGCTGGTACGGGGCCGGGGAGACCTGGGGCGCCGGGGAGACCGGCGGCGCAGTTGGTCCGGCGTACGGCCGGGTGGCGGGCGGGACCGGGTAGGACAGCGTCGGTGGCAGGGCCGGAAAATCCGCCGAGGGCAACTCCCACCCGCTGGTGTCGACGCCCGCCCACGGGTCGACGGGGGTCTGGTGTTCCGGTTCCGGTGGTGGTGTCACGGGCGGCGGGGTGGGCTCGGCCGACTCGCCCCAACCGTGTCGGCGCGGCGGTGCCGGTGGGACAGCGGCCGAACCGCTCCAGCGTGGTGGCGCTGCCTGCGGTGCCGCTGGCTCGGGCAGTTCGCGGGTACCGCCGGGGCCCGTGCCGGGTCCGACGGCCGGTGATTCCGGGGCGGGCTCCTGGCCCTGGTTGACCGCCGGCTCACCGTCCCGGTGTGAATCCGGAAGGCTCCCGTCGACCGGCCGGTCTGCTCCCGGCTGCGGCTCCGGCATCGCGGCAATCTCCTCTCACGCCGACCCGAGGCTAGTACCGCTGTGCCACCGCCGACGAATCCGGCTGGCCCGCTCACCGTTCGGAGCCTCGTACGTCGTGGCGGTCGGAAACACCGCAGCAGGTACCGACGAACATCCCGTGCCGGACCGGTGTGGCGTGATGGACGCCGGGCGGGAGCGTACCCTTGGCCATCATGAGCGTCCCGTCCACCACACCGCGTCCCGTCGCGGCCAACTCCGTGTGGCCCCAGCTGGAGCCGTTGCTGCCCCAGGTGACCAAACCCATCCAGTACGTCGGTGGCGAGTTGGGCGCGGTGGTCAAGGAGTGGGACTCCGCGACCGTGCGTTGGGCGCTGATGTACCCGGACGCGTACGAGGTCGGCCTGCCCAACCAGGGCGTCCAGATCCTCTACGAGGTGCTCAACGAGCTGCCTGACGTGCTGGCCGAGCGGACGTACGCGGTCTGGCCTGACCTGGAGGCGCTGATGCGCGCCCAGGGCGTGCCGCAGTTCACCGTCGAGGCCCACCGCCCGGTCCGCGACTTCGATCTTCTCGGCATCTCGTTCGCCACCGAGTTGGGCTACACCAACCTGCTCACCGCGATCGACCTGGCCGGGGTACCGCTGCTGGCGGCCGACCGCACCGACGCCGACCCGGTGATCGTGGCCGGCGGGCACGCCGCGTTCAATCCGGAGCCGATCGCCGACTTCGTCGACGCCGCCGTGCTCGGCGACGGCGAGGAGGCGGTTCTGGAGATCACCACGATCGTCCGGCAGTGGAAGGCCGAGGGGCGCCCCGGCGGCCGCGACGAGCTGTTGCTGCGGTTGGCTCGCACCGAGAGCGTCTACGTGCCGCGCTTCTACGACGTGGACTACCTGCCCGATGGTCGCATCCAGCGGGTCGTGCCGAACCGGGCGGACGTGCCGTTCCGGGTGCACAAGCGCACGACGATGGACCTGGACGCCTGGCCGTACCCGAAGAAGCCGCTGGTGCCGCTGGCCGAGACGGTGCACGAGCGGTACGCGGTGGAGATCTTCCGAGGCTGTACGCGGGGCTGCCGGTTCTGCCAGGCGGGGATGATCACCCGGCCGGTACGCGAGCGCTCCATCACCACGGTGGGGCAGATGGTGCAGCAGGGGCTGGAGTTCTCCGGGTTCCACGAGGTGGGCCTGCTGTCGCTGTCGTCGGCCGATCACTCCGAGATCGGTGACATGTGCTCCGGCCTCGCCGAGCAGTACCAGGGCACCAACGTGTCGCTGTCGCTGCCCTCGACCCGGGTGGACGCGTTCAACATCGACCTGGCTCAGGAACTGTCGCGCAACGGCCGGCGGACCGGCCTGACCTTCGCCCCCGAGGGCGGGTCGGAGCGGATCCGCAAGGTGATCAACAAGATGGTGTCGAAGGAAGACCTGATCCGCACCGTGGTCACCGCCTACACCAACGGCTGGCGGCAGGTGAAGCTCTACTTCATGTGTGGCCTGCCCACCGAGACCGACGCCGACGTCCTGGAGATCGCCGACATGGCGCACGAGGTCATCCGGGCTGGACGGGCGGCTACCGGGTCCAAGGACATCCGGTGCACCGTCTCGATCGGCGGGTTCGTGCCGAAGCCGCACACTCCGTTCCAGTGGGCGTCGATGGAGCGTCCGGAGGTCATCGACCACCGGCTCAAGCTGCTCAAGCAGGCGATCAACGCCGACCGCTCGCTGGGCCGGGCGATCGGATACCGCTATCACGACGGCGAGCCTTCACTGATCGAGGGGCTGCTCTCCCGAGGCGACCGCCGGGTCGGCGCGGTGATCCGTCGGGTCTGGGAGCAGGGCGGCCGGTTCGACGGCTGGAGCGAGCACTTTTCGTACCAGCGCTGGGTGGACGCCGCCACCGAGGTGCTACCCGATTTCGGGGTGGATCTCGACTGGTACACCACCCGCCAGCGCGACGAGCTGGAGGTGCTGCCCTGGGACCATCTGGACTCGGGCCTGGACAAGGACTGGCTCTGGCAGGACTGGCAGGACTCGCTCGGCGAGTACGAGCAGGACGACTGCCGGTGGACGCCGTGCTTCGACTGCGGCGTCTGCCCGACGATGGACACCGAGATCCAGATCGGCCCGACCGGCCGGAAGCTGCTACCGCTGACCCCGGTCAACGGTCTGAAGCTGCCCACCGGCGCCCAGCAGTGACCGCGGCGCGACGGGCTGGGTCCGACACCGAGGAGCGGGACCATCCCTAAGAAACCACAGCCCGAGGGCGGCCAGGCCCCGGTCGTGCAGCGCGTCCGGATCCGGTACGCCAAGCGTGGCCCGTTGCGGTTCACCTCGCACCGCGACTTCGCCCGGGCCCTCGAACGGGCGCTGCGGCGTGCCGGCGTGCCGGTGGCGTTCTCCCAGGGCTTCACCCCACATCCCAAGATCTCCTACGCCAGCGCCGCGCCGACCGGGGTGGCGAGCGAGGCGGAGTACCTGGAGGTCGGCCTGCGCGAGCCGGTCGACGCGGAGCAGTTGCGTGCCGCGCTGGACGCGGCGCTCTCTCCCGGACTCGACGTGCTCGAGGTCGTGGTGGCCGCCGGGGGTGGCCTCGCCGACCGGATCGAGGCGTCCCGCTGGCGGATCGAGTTGTCGCAGGTCGACCCCGACACTCTGGCGACGGCGGTGGCCGCCTTCGCCGCCGTCGAGGAGGTGCTGGTGGAGCGGATGACCAAGCAGGGGCGACGGACCTTCGACGCGCGGGCTGCCGTCATCAGTATCGATGTAATGCCTCGTTCGGCGACGCCTTCCGAAGACCCGGCCCTACCGTGTGCGATACTCGAACTGGTCGTGCGGCAGGTCACCCCGTCCGTGCGACCCGATGACGTCCTTTCCGGCCTCCGCGTGGTGGCCGGCCTGGAGCCGCCGGTGGCCCCGAAGGTGATCCGGCTGGCTCAGGGCCCACTGACCGCGCAGGGTGCGATCGGGGATCCGCTGGACGCGGACCGCGACGGGGCAACCATCGGCGGGCGCTGACCGACGGTCGGCGCTCAGGCAGGCAGACTTCGCCGGTCGCGCACTCCCGTGCGCCCGGGGAAACACCTTTTGCGGCGACCCTGCGTGGCAGCGCTCACCCGCGCCCGGGGATGCCAGAACTGGAGAACGTCCATGCTCGAGAACGAGCCCGAGGGCGGCGAACGGACCGGTGCTGACCCGGCCGCTGAGACCGCCGACTACAGCACCACCGATGCGGCTGGCGGAGTCGGTGGGCCGCCCGGCGACATACCGGACGGCAGCGCGCCGGGGGGGGCTGCCGGCACCGTGAGTGGTGCCGCGGAACTGGGTGGCGCGTCGGAGGCCGAGGCGGCGCCGCGGCGCCGGACGACCCGCCGCCGTGCCAACCCGGTCAGCCGGCCGGAGCAGACCGACGCCCCGGTCGAGGCGTCCAGCGCCGCGGTGGCGGGCAGCGGGGAGGCGCCTCAGGCCGAGGTTCTCGCCCCGGTGTCCGGCGATCTCGATCCCGCCGCGAAGACGCCGCGCCGCCGTCGCAAGGCCACCACCACCCAGAAGAGCATCGAGGAGCCGCTGGCCGTGGCGGCTGCCGAGGTCACCGCCGAGGACGTCGTGCCGCCGGTCAAGGTGACCCGTACCCGCCGTAAGAAGGCCGGACCCGCAGCGGGCGAGGCACCCGTCGACACCCCGGTCGAGCCGGCTGTGCAGGTCCCGGCGGCCGACCCGCCGCCGATCGGGCACCCGGCTGCCGCCACCGACTTCGGCTCCGCCGTGTTGCCCGCCGAAAAGGACACCGCGCCGGAGGACACCGCGCCGAGCGGCATCGACGAGCCGGCGGACCAGGAGGCCGGTGCGCAGCGGCCGCCGGAGACCCGGTCCCGCCGCAGCCGGGCTGCGCTCAGCGCGCCGACGGTGCTGTTCATGGCGCCGGAGGAGATCAACGCGGCCCGCGCTGCCGCCGCTGCCGCCGCGCCGTCGGCCGAGGACGAGCCGGTGGAGGAGCCGGTCGAGCCGACGCGTCGCCGCCGGCGTGGCCGCCGGGAGACCGAGCCTGTGCTGACGGTCGAGGCCGACGAGGAGCAGACCGCCGTGGTGGCCGAGGAGGCCGACGCGGACGAGGACGACGAGGACGACGAGGACACCGCCGCCGGCCGGCGTCGTCGCCGGCGTGGCCGCCGGGGCCGGGGCCGCGGCAAGGGCGGTACCGACGACATCGATGACGCCGAGGACGGCGAGGACGCCGAGGCCAGCGAGGCCGAGGAGGCCGTTCGGGCAGCAGCGGACGAGGCTGAGGAGGGCGACGACGCCGAGGGCGGGGACGGGATGACCCGCCGCCGCCGGCGACGACGGCGCCGGGGCGCCGGCGACACCGACGGTGCCGCCGACGACGGCGTACCGACCGTCGTGAAGATCAGGGAGCCGCGCCGGACGGTCGACGAGGTGCAGGGCGTCTCCGGCTCGACCCGGCTGGAGGCCAAGCGGCAGCGCCGCCGCGACGGCCGGGAGCAGCGCCGGACCCGTCCGCCGATCCTCAGCGAGTCGGAGTTCCTGGCCCGCCGGGAGGCGGTCGACCGGGTGATGGCGGTACGTCAACGCGGTGACCGCACCCAGATCGCCGTACTTGAGGACGGTGTCCTGGTCGAGCACTACGTGACGCGCAACTCGGCGGGCACCATGGCCGGCAACGTCTACCTGGGCAAGGTGCAGAACGTGCTGCCCAGCATGGAGGCGGCGTTCGTCGACATCGGCCGGGGCCGCAACGCGGTCCTGTACGCCGGCGAGGTCAACTGGGACACCTCCGGTCTGGAGGGGCGGGCCCGCTCGATCGAGCAGGCGCTCCGGTCCGGCGACTCGGTGCTGGTGCAGGTCACCAAGGATCCGGTCGGGCACAAGGGTGCCCGACTGACGAGTCACATCGCGCTCTCGGGCCGGCACCTGGTCTACGTGCCCGGCGGCAACGCCTCCGGTATCAGCCGCAAGTTGCCGGACGTCGAGCGCAAGCGGCTGCGCGACGCGCTGAAGAAGCTGGTCCCGGACGGTGCCGGCGTGATCGTCCGGACCGCGGCCGAGGGGGCCAGCGAGGACGAGTTGGCCCGGGACGTCAAACGGCTCCAGGCGCAGTGGGAGGACATCCAGGACAAGGTCGCCGAGGGCGGCGCGCCGGTACTCCTGTACGAGGAGCCGGATCTGGTGATCCGGGTGGTCCGTGACCTGTTCAACGAGGATTTCCGTGACCTGGTGATCGAGGGCGAGGTGGCCTACGACCTGGTGGAGTCCTACCTGTCGCACGTGTCGCCGGACCTGGTCGCGCGGTTGCGCCGGCACGTCGGCACGTCGGATGTCTTCGCCGAGTACCGGATCGACGAGCAGATCCTCAAGGGGCTCGACCGCAAGGTCTTCCTGCCCTCCGGCGGGCATCTGGTGATCGACCGGACCGAGGCGATGACCGTGGTCGACGTCAACACCGGCAAGTACACCGGTGCCGGGGGCAATCTGGAGGAGACGGTCACCCGCAACAACCTGGAGGCGGCCGAGGAGATCGTCCGGCAGTTGCGGCTTCGGGACATTGGCGGCATCGTGGTGATCGACTTCATCGACATGGTGCTGGAGTCGAACCGGGAACTGGTGCTGCGCCGACTGACCGAGTGCCTCGGACGGGATCGCACCAAGCACCAGGTCACCGAGATCACGTCGCTGGGTCTGGTGCAGATGACCCGTAAGCGGATCGGTGCCGGGCTGTTGGAGGCGTTCAGCGAGACCTGTGACTGCTGCAAGGGCCGAGGGCTGGTCATCCACACCGAGCCGGTGCCGGAGCGGCCGCGTTCCGGCGGCAGCAGCGGTGGCAGCGGTGGCGGTGGCGGCGGGGACAAGGTGAAGGCGGTCGCCTCGGCTGGTGTCCCGGCGACCGAGGCGACGAGCGGCTCGGCCCGGCGCCGGGGTCGCAAGAACGCTCCGGCGGAGCGGACCGTGGTGGAGGTCACCGAGACTGACGCCACGAGCACCACCGATGCCGGTCTGCACGACACCATGGGGTATGACCTGTCCCGCTACGAGACGGAGACGCCGGTCGAGCCGGTGGTTGCCGACGGTCCGCACGGCGAGTCGGCCCGGCTGGCCGCCGCGGACGACCCGGACGCGCTCGGCGAGGTCGACGAGGATGACGGCGGCGAGGGTGGCACCGGCCGGCGTCGCTCCCGCCGCAGCGGCGCGCGTCGACGTACCCGACCCTGACCCGGCGGGCAACTGCTCGAAGCAGGCCCCTCGCGGCTGATCACAGCCGGGAGGGGCCTCGCGTGTGGTCGACAGCGGCGAGGCCCGTCGCCTGGCCCACGGGCGGGCGGCGGCGCCCTGACCCTGGTTCTGTATCCGGCCACCAGCCACGAATGCCGGTGCCGGTCGCCCAGAGGAGACAACAATGCGCCGTCCGCTCGCCGTCACCGTCTTCAGCAGCGCCTCGACCGGCTCTGCGCCGCTGACCGGCCGACCCGGTTTGGGGACCGGCCCGGCCATGGCGTACGCTGACCTGCGGCGCACTTTGGTGTGCCGTGTTCTCGCGTGCCCGGGCTGCCGTGCCTCTGCTACCCGGCGAGCCGCCGCGGGAACGACCGTCAGCAGCCTCAACGACAGGGAGTCCGCCTCCGATGTACGCGATCGTCAAAACCGGCGGCAAGCAGTACAAGGTCGCCGAGGGCGACGTGATCGAGGTCGAGAAGCTCGTCGGTGCCCCCGGCGACGCGGTGAAGCTCGCCGCGGTGCTCCTCGTCGACGGTGACGACCTGGTGACCGACGCGACGAAGCTCGCTCAGGTCGAGGTGTCCGGCGAGATCGCCGCGCACACCAAGGGCCCGAAGATCCGGATCCACAAGTTCAAGAACAAGACCGGCTACCACAAGCGCCAGGGTCACCGCCAGCCGCTGACCCAGGTCAAGGTGACCGGCATCTCCAGCGGGAAGTAGGTCGTCCTCAGATGGCTCACAAAAAGGGTGCGTCCAGCTCGCGTAACGGCCGTGACTCCGCGGCGCAGCGACTCGGCGTGAAGCGCTTCGGTGGTCAGGTTGTCAGCGCGGGCGAGATCATCGTCCGGCAGCGCGGCACCAAGTTCCACCCCGGTGACCTGGTCGGCCGCGGTGGCGACGACACGCTTTTCGCGCTGACCGCCGGCGCGGTCCAGTTCGGCACCAAGCGTGGTCGCAAGACTGTCAGCATCGTGCCGCAGCAGTAGTTTCTCTTCGGGCGAAGCGGGCCACGGACCTCGTGTCCTGGCCCGCTTCGCCTTTTGCGCGAGGCTCGACCTCGCTGGAAGGATTGACGCCCGTGGCGACGTTCGTTGACCGGGTCGTCCTGCACCTGCAGGCCGGCGATGGTGGGCACGGCTGTGTCTCCATCCACCGGGAGAAGTTCAAACCGTTCGGCGGGCCGGACGGCGGTAACGGCGGGCACGGCGGCACCGTGTCCCTGGTGGTCGACCCGCAGGTGACCACTCTGCTGGACTTCCACTTCCGGCCGCACGTCAAGGCCGACAACGGCAAGGGCGGCGCAGGGTCCAACCGGGACGGCGCGAACGGCCGGGACCTGGTGCTCAAGGTGCCGGACGGCACGGTCGTGCAGACCGCCGACGGCACCGTGCTGGCCGACATGGTCGGCGCCGGCTCCACCTTCGAGGTGGCCCGGGGCGGGCGCGGTGGGCGGGGCAACGCCTCGCTGGCCAACGCCCGTCGCAAGGCCCCCGGCTTCGCCGAACTGGGCGAGCCGGGTGTACAGCTGGACGTGGTGCTGGAGCTGAAGAGTGTCGCCGACGTCGGCCTGGTGGGCTTTCCGTCGGCCGGGAAGTCCTCGCTGATCTCGGTTGTCTCGGCGGCCAAGCCGAAGATCGCGGACTACCCGTTCACCACCCTGGTGCCGAACCTCGGGGTGGTCCGGGTCGACAACCACACCTACACGGTCGCCGACGTGCCGGGTCTGATCCCGGGGGCCGCCACCGGCAAGGGCCTGGGGCTGGAGTTCCTGCGGCACGTCGAACGCTGCACGGTGCTGGTGCACGTGATCGACACCGCCACCCTGGAGCCGGGCCGGGATCCGCTCGCCGACATCGACACCATCGAGGCGGAGTTGGCCGCGTACGGCGGGCTGGCCGACCGGCCTCGGCTGGTCGCGTTGAACAAGGTCGACGTACCCGACGGCCGTGACCTCGCGGAGATCGTCCGGCCCGACCTCCAGTCGCGCGGTCTGCGGGTGTTCGAGGTATCGGCGGCCACCCGCGAAGGGCTCAAGGAGTTCACGTACGCGCTGGCGGAGCTGGTGGAGCAGGCGCGGGCGGCGACGCCGCCGGCCGAGTCGACCCGGATCGTGATCCGGCCGAAGGCGGTCGACGACGCGGGCTTCACCGTCGAGGCGGCCGACGACGGCTCGTACACCGTGCGGGGTGTCCGCCCGGAGCGATGGGTACGCCAGACGAACTTCGACAACGACGAGGCGGTCGGCTACCTCGCCGACCGGTTGGCCCGTCTAGGCGTGGAGGATCAACTGGCCAAGGCGGGCGCCCAGCCCGGTGACCTGGTTCGCATCGGTGTGCGGGAGTTCGACTGGCAGCCGACGCTCTACGCCGGGGTCGACTTCGTGCCCGGCTCCCGGGGACGTGACGTGCGGCTGGAAGAACAGGTGACCAGGGCTGGCGCGGCAGAGCGGCTGGCGGCCCGCAAGGCCCGCCGGCAGCGGCCGGAGGACGAAATCGCGGCGTCGTCCGACGACGGGGAGGACCCCGAGTAGCTCGACCGCTGCGAGCCGGGACGACGGCCCGAGTGCCGACTGGCCGGTCGGGTCGCGCGCCACTGCCCGGTGCCGTTCAGGCGGTGCGGCGTACGTTGGTGACGACGAAACCACTCGCCGGCAGTGCCGGCATCCGGCTCAGGTCGACTGCGAGGTTCTGCGGAGGTACGTCGTACCGGATCGCCCCGGTCAGCAGGGCCACCGCTCGCTTCATCAACTCTATGGTGATCCACTCTCCGGCGCAGCGGTGGCCGGTGAGGTGCCCGCCGCCACCCTGTGGGATCAGCGTGAACGGGTCATCACGCCAGCGGGTGAAGCGTTCGGGCCGGAACAGCTCCGGTTCGGGCCACAGCGCGCGGTGGTGGTTGGTGCCGTAGAGGTCCAGCAGCACCCGCCGGCCCTGGGGAAACTGGTAGCCCTGCCACTGGAAGGTACGCCGGACCAGGGCAGCGGTGACCGGGAAGAACGGGTAGTAGCGGCGCACCTCCTGCACGAACTGCTCGGTGCTGTCGTGGTCTGCGCGTACCCGCTGTTGCCAGGCAGGATGATCGTGGAGGGCCAACGCGGCGAAGACCACGAACCGACCCACGGCGACGGTCGGGCGGAGCACGTTGAGCAACTCGACCGCCGCGATCCGGCGGGCCAGCGGCCGGCCCGCATCGTCGCGGTGCTCGGCGATCACCCGCAGGGCACCGCCCTCGGGAGCGGCCAGCGAGCCGTCGCGGACCCGCTCGACGAGGTCACCGGCCCAGCGCTCGCCGCGCAGCCGGGCGAGCCGGCCACGCCAGTAGCGCGGCCCCGCCGCCGCAGCGCTGTTGATCATTGCTTGCAGGTCCGTGGCGCGCCGGTCCAGCTCTCCGGCGGCCAACGGCACCCCTGCCCAGTCGCAGACCGCCCTGGTGAGCATCAAGGCGACCTCGGAGTGCAGGGTGACCGCCCCGGCCAGCTCCCAGGCGGGGATACGGGTCCGCCACTCGTCGGTGAAGAGCTGCCCGAGGCGCTGTACCGCGGACGGCGCCATCAGCGACATGAACATCGCCTTGCGGCGCTGGTGGGCGTCGCCGTCGAGGCCCTGCACGCCGCCCCGTCCGGTCAGCGTCCGCTGGCCGCGCAGCGGCATGGCGTCCTCGCGGATGAATCGGTCGACGTCGTAGAAGAGTTCGGCGGCGGCCCGGCCACGCAGACAGATCGTCGGTTCCAGCAGGAGCCGGGTCTGGAAGATGTCGCTGCCGTACCGATCGCACCGGTCGCCGATGAACCGGTAGCCGGACCGCTGGAAGGACAGGGTGCTGTCCGGGCTGCGGTCCGTCGGAATGCTCGTCATCAGGCCCCCTGTCGCGGCCGCCGCCGACCGGCCCATATGTCCCTTACTAGGGTATTCTATCTGGTTTCGGGCGGCCGGGACCTGGCCGGACGAATGACAGGGCGGCGGGTGCCGCTGGCCCCTCCCAGGAGCGGACAGACCTGGTTTCCTGGTTCCAGCGGCATCGACACCGCCCGAGCGGGGCGGTGACTGGAAGCACTCGCGGGCGGCCAGCAGTCGGGCGCGCTCAAGGCTTCGGCGTGCGACGGGGGAGGACGGATGCGGGACAACCGGCCGGTGTACTGGCGGCGGTGGCTGGCCGGGGCGGCCCGAGGTGGCGGACCGCCGCTGGTGGCGCCGCCGTGCCGGCTGCCCCGGCCGGACCGGTACTTCACCGTGCATCTCGGCTTCACGGCCGTCGATATCGTGGCCGCGCGTGAGGTGGCGGTCGGCTACGCCGAGGCATTGAGCCTGCTTCGGTCCGAAGTGGCGATCGGGGCGTCCGCGCTGTCACCGGCCGATGCCTGGCAACAGGCGGAGCGGCTGTTCTGCGGGTCGCTCGGGCCAGACGGGGATCGCTGCTCCGACGTGGCCGGCCATCCCGGTTTCCATCACGCGCCCGGGCCCGGTGGCCTGGGTTGGGGTGACGGTGACCTCGGCTAGGGGCCCGGTTCAGTCCAGGTCGAACTCGCCGTCCTGGGCGCCCGCGACGAAGGCGTCCCACTCGGCCTGGGTGAATACCAGTACCGGGCCGTCCGGCTCGGCGGAGTTGCGCATTCCGATGAGGTCGTCCACGAAGGCGACCTCCACCGCCGCCTCCGAGGTGTCGCCCTCGGCCCGCTGCCAGACTGCCCGGGCGAGGTCGAAATCACCCTTGGGGTGCGCTGTCATGGTCCAGTCCTCCAGATTCCAGGGGAAATGGGGAAGTGGTCTCCTTCCCTTATCGGGCAGGATAAGCGGATGCCGAGCTTGAGCCGTGCAGAGTCGATTGCGCGTGGCGCGTCGATCACCGTCGCGTCCTACCATGTGGACCTCGACCTGACCGGGGGCGGCGAGCGTTTCCACTCACACGTCACGGTCCGGTTCCGGGCCACCGGCACCGAGAGCTTCGCCGAGGTCAAGCCCGCGAAACTGCTGGTGGTACGCCTCAACGGCACCGACCTCGATCCCGCCGTGTTGGACGACAACCGGCTGCCGTTGACCGGGCTGGCCGAGCAGAACACGCTGACCGTCGAGGCGGAGATGGCGTACACGAACACCGGCGAGGGGATGCACCGCTTCGTCGACCCCGCCGACGGGGAGACCTACCTGTACGCGATGTCCTTTCTGGACGATGTGCAGCGCATCTTCGCCGCCTTCGACCAGCCCGACCTGAAGGCGCCGGTCACCCTGTCGGTCACCGCGCCGGAACACTGGACGGTGGCCGCCAACGCCGAGCTGGCCGCCAGTCCGAGCCCGGGCCGCTGGGAGTTCGCCCCCACCCTGCCGATCGCGACGTACTTCTTCACGCTGATCGCCGGGCCCTGGCACGTGCGCCGGGACAGCCACGACGACATCCCCCTGGGTATCTACTGCCGCCGCTCCCTCGCCGAGCACCTGGACACCGACGCGGAGGAAATCCTCACCGTCACCCGACAGTGCCTGGACCGGTTCCACCAGCTGTTCGACGAGCGCTATCCGTTCGGCAAGTACGACCAGGCGTTCGTGCCCGAGTTCAACGCCGGTGCGATGGAGAATCCCGGCCTGGTCACCTTTCGCGACGACTACGTGTTCCGGTCGGCGGTCACCGACAGCCAGCGCGAGTTGCGCGCCACCACCATCGCCCACGAGATGGCGCACATGTGGTTCGGTGACCTGGTCACCATGCGGTGGTGGGACGACCTGTGGCTGAACGAGTCGTTCGCGGAGTACCTCGGCACCCGGGTCACCGCCGAGGCGACCCGGTTCGACCGGGCGTGGACGACCTTCGCGCTGCGCCGCAAGGCCTGGGGCTACGCGGCGGACCAGCGGCCCTCCACCCACCCGGTGGCACCCGAGCGGGTGGCCGACGCCGCCGAGGGGCTGCTCAACTTCGACGGCATCTCCTACGCCAAGGGCGCCAGCGTGTTGCGGCAGTTGGTGGCGTGGCTGGGCGACGAGGCGTTCCTGGCCGGACTCAACGATCACTTCGCCCGGCACCGCCTCGGCAACGCCACCCTCGCCGAGCTGATGGAGAGCCTCTCCGCCCGTAGCGGCCGGGAGTTGGGCGACTGGGCGGCGGCCTGGCTGCGTACCGCGCAGGTCAACACGCTGCGGGCCGAGGTGGCCGTGGACGCCGACGGCCGTTACACCGAGGTCGCCATCGCGCAGACCGCACCCGCGACCCACCCGGTGCTGCGCCCACACCGTGTCGGTGTCGGCCGGTACGCCGTGGACGGCACCGCCGAGCGGTTCGAGATCGACCTCGACCCGAAGATCGACGATGGGCGGACGCTGCTCGCCGGGCTGGCCGGTGAACCGGCGGCGGCGGTCCTGCTGCTCAACGACGGGGATCTGACCTTCGCCAAGGTCCGCCTGGACGCCGCCTCGGCCGACGCCGTGCCGCTGCTGTTGCCGCGTCTGGCCGACCCGCTGGCTCGCGCCCTGCTCTGGGGTGAGGCGTTGGACGCGGCAACCGACGGCGAGCGACCGGTCACCGGACTGGTCAATCTGATCACCGTGGCGTTGCCGGCCGAGCGGGAGGTGATCATCATCGAGGACGTGCTGGCCCTGAGTCGTTCGCTGATCGACCGGTACCTCGACCCACTGGCGCGGCAGGCCGCCCTGGCCCGGGTCGCCGAGGCATGCCGCCGACTGCTCAACGGTGCCGCGCCGAGGGAGTCGTTGCAGCTGGCGGCGGCCCGTGGCCTGATCGCCACCACCACCGACGTCGGCCTGCTCGCCGGCTGGCTCGTCGGCCGGGACGTGCCCGACGGGCTGGCCGTCGACACCGAACTGCGGTGGACGGTGCTCGGCCGGATGGTGGTGCTGGGCGCAGCCGGGGAGGCCGACATCGCGGCGGAGGCGGCCGCCGACCCGAGTGCCGCCGGCGCGGAGCGAGCGGCCCGGAGTCGGGCCGCCCTGCCCGACCCAGCCGCCAAGCAGGCCGCGTGGGAGATCATCGTGTCGAGCACGGAGCTGTCCAACCGGCTGATCGAGGCGACAGCGCAGGGTTTCTGGCAGCCCGAGCAGCTGGAGTTGACCGCCGAGTACGTGGGGCGCTACTTCGTCGACATGCCGGCCGCCGCGCAGCTGCGTACGCCCTGGGTGGCCGAGGAGGTCGCCAAGCTGGCCTTCCCCCGCCACGCCGTGTCCCAACCGACCCGGGAGGCGGCCGCGGCGCTGTTGGCCCGCGACGACGTCACGCGGGGGCTGCGCCGGGTGGTCGTCGACGCCGACGACGACCTGCGGCGGGCCCTGGTGGCGCGGACGGCGGTGGCCGCCACGACCGCCTGAGCGGGACTCACCGGCACGGACGGTGGTGGTCAAGCCCGGCGGCGTTCGCGCCGGGATTAGGATCATGCGGTGGTGGAAGACAACCGGCGGATCGGGATCATGGGCGGCACGTTCGACCCGATTCATCAGGGGCACCTCGTGGCGGCCAGCGAGGTGGCGGACCGCTTCGGGCTCGACGAAGTGATCTTCGTGCCGACGGGACAGCCGTGGCAGAAGGCGAACGTCCCGGTCAGCTCGGCCGAGGACCGCTACCTGATGACCGTGGTCGCCACCGCCTCCAACCCGCGGTTCCAGGTCAGTCGGGTGGACATCGACCGGGACGGACCCACCTATACCGTGGACACACTGCGTGACCTGCGCCTGCGGTACGGCCCGAAGGCGCAGCTGTTCTTCATCACCGGCGCGGACGCTCTGGACCGGATCCTCAGCTGGAAGGACCTCGACGAGATCTTCGAGCTGGCCCACTTCATCGGGGTCACCCGGCCCGGTTTCGAACTGACCGACGCCCACCTGCCGGCCGACACGGTCAGCCTGGTGCAGGTGCCGGCCATGGCGATCTCGTCCAGCGACTGTCGCGAGCGGGTCGCGCGTGGCGAGCCGATCTGGTACCTGGTGCCGGACGGTGTGGTGCAGTACATCGCTAAGCGCCAGCTGTACCGGGAGTGATCTGCCCTGGTAAGGGTGGTTCGGTGCCTGTTTTCGACTGAAACTGACAGCTCGCGATTCCGGGGCGTGTGAGAGGCTGGAAGCATCGCACGGTTGATCGAAGGAGAACGGTGACAGTTTCCGAACGCGCTCACGAGCTGGCGATTGCCGCCGCTCAGGCCGCGGCCGACAAGAAGGCTCAGGACATCGTCATCATCGACGTGGGTGACCAGCTCGCCATCACCGACGCGTTCCTGCTCGCCGCGGCCCCGAACGAGCGTCAGGTGCTGGCCATCGTCGACGCCGTCGAGGAGGCGCTGCTCAACCTGCCGGAGAAGGCGAAGCCGGTACGGCGGGAGGGCGAGCGCGGGGGCCGCTGGGTGCTGCTCGACTACGTCGACATCGTGGTGCACGTCCAGCACGCCGAGGAACGCGAGTTCTACGCCCTCGACCGGCTATGGAAGGACTGCCCGACCATCCCGTTCGTCGACCGGGATCTCGCCCGCGCCGAGGCCGTCGCCGGATCGGGCGAGTGACCAGGCTGATCATCTGGCGGCACGGCAACACCGACTGGAACGCCGCCAGCCGGGTCCAGGGACAGACCGACGTACCGCTCAACGACCTCGGCCGGGAGCAGGCACGGACCGCCGCGCCGCTGCTGGCCGCGTTGCGCCCGGACGCCCTCGTCGCCAGTGACCTGAGCCGCGCGGCGGCGACCGCCGCCGCACTGGCCGCGCTTACCGGCCTGCCGGTGCGCTCCGACACCCGACTGCGGGAACGCCATTTCGGAAGCTGGCAGGGGCTTCTGCTCACCGAGGTGGCCGAGCGGTTTCCCACGGAGTACGCCCGCTGGCGGGCCGGTGACCCCGACCCGGGCGCCGACGTCGAACCGCTGGACGACCTGGGTAGACGGATCGGATCCGCGTTGCAGGAGACCGCCGACGAGGTGAGTGGTGGGACGGTGGTGATCGCCACGCACGGCGGCGCGGCCCGCCAGGGCTGCGGGCAGCTGCTCGGCTGGGAACACGCCGTACTGCGTACCGTCGGGTCGCTGCGTAACTGCCACTGGACCGAGCTACGCCACGACGTCACCCGGGGCTGGCACCTGCGCGCCCACAATGTGGGTCCGATGAACACCTCCGCGACTCCGGCCGGCATCGCCGCGCCCGCCGTGCCGGTCTCCGCCGAACCGGTCTGAGCCGACACGGCCAGGCACCCACCCAGCTCGATCGGCTACGGTGCCGGCATGCCCGTCGCGGTCGTGACCGATTCCACCGCCTACCTGCCCGCCGAGCTGAATCCGAGGCACCGGCTGACCGTGGTACCGCTGACCGTGGTGCTGGGCGGCGTCGAGGGCCTGGAAGGGGTGGAAACCTTCCCTGCGGACGCCACCCGTGCGTTCGACGGCCGGCGGGTCTCGGTGAGCACCTCCCGCGCGTCCCCCGAGCAGTTCGCCCGCACGTACCGCGAACTGCTGGACGGCGGGGCGGAGGGCATCGTCTCGGTCCACCTGTCGGCCGGGCTCTCCGGCACGGTTGAGGCCGCCGCACTGGCCGCCGCCCAACTGGGTGACCGGGTGACCGTGGTGGACAGCCGATCCTGCGGCATGGGTCTCGGCTTCCCGGTGATCGCCGCGGCCCGGGCCGCCGAGGGGGGTGCCGACCTGCCCGGCGTACGTGCCGCGGCCGTCGACGCCGTCGGGCGTACCAGCATCTACTTCTACGTCGACACCCTGGAGTTCCTCCGTCGGGGCGGCCGGATCAACGCGGCCGAGGCCCTGCTCGGCACGGCGCTCTCGGTCAAGCCGATCCTGCACATGCCGGACGGCGGCATCGTGCTGCGCGACAAGGTGCGGACCGCCAGCCGTGGTGTGGCGCGCCTGGCCGATCTGGCGGTCGAGGCGGCCGGCGACGGGCAGGTCGACCTGGCCGTACACCACCTCGCCGCGCCGCAACGGGCCGAGGCCCTGCTCGGCGTCCTGACCGGCCGGCTCGGTGATCGTCTGCGCGACGCGTACCTCTCCGAGGCCGGCGCGGCCGTCGCCGCCCACGTCGGCCCCGGCCTCGCCTGCGTGGTCATCCACCGCGTCACACCATGATCGTCCGCCTCGGGCGACCCGGCACGCCGCCCAGCGAGTCACCGATCCGCTGTCGTGGCGGTGGCGGATCTGCTCCTACCGACGGCTGGCTTTGTCAACGGGGTCACCCTGCCGGTCGACGACCGGCGCGCCGCCCTCGGCCTGAACCCCGAGTCCCACTGACCGGTGCGGCGGCGACGTAGCACCAGGTGGGCATGATCAGGGCATTGTCCACAGTCGGTCGGTTGTGCACAGCGCGGGCCCGCTCGGCACCCGGGACCGGGTCCCGCCGCCTAGCCTCGCGCCGTGCCCAAAGACGAGGAAGCCGCGGTACGGCAACGCCTGTGGCGATTGATGCCCGGCGCGGCGACGGACTGGCCGACCGCGCCACTGCCCCTGCACGTCCGGCCTGACCCGGCAGTGGCCTCGTCGCTTGCCCCCGGCCGGGATCCTGTCTCCGATCCGGTCCGTCCGGCCGATCCGGCCGATCCGGCTGGCCTGGTGGCCCCGATTCCCGCGGTCGGCCCGGTTGGCCTGGTGGGCCCGGCTCGCGCGGCCGACCCGACCGAGATCGGGTCGGCGGAGATCGAGTCGGAGCAGCACGTGGCCGAAACGCCGTCGGTGTCCCGGTTACCCGGCCCGGGGGCGTTCGACCCGGGCCGGCGGGGAGTGCGGGCGCTCGCGGCCGTCGCCGTCCTGGTGGTGCTCGGTGCCGGCATCTGGACCTGGCGGTCCCGACCGCAGGTGGAGCCGGTGGTCGCCGTGACCAGTGCCGCGGTGACACCGGAGCCCACCGGCCTGGTAGGTGACCCGTCGGCTGTGCCAGCCGAGCCGCCGACCGGTGAACTGGTGGTCGCCGTCGCGGGAAAGGTCCGTCGGCCCGGGTTGGTGCGCCTGCCGAGCGGGTCGCGGGTCGCCGACGCCGTAGACGCGGCCGGAGGCGCGTTGCCCGGAGTCGACGTGACGATGCTGAACCCGGCCCGAAAGGTCAACGACGGGGAGCTGATCCTGGTCGGTGTACCGGCACCCCCGCCACCGGCGGGCGCTCCGCCGGTCGCCGCCCCGGGCAGCGATCCCGGCCCGGGCGCACGGGTCAACCTGAACACCGCGACGTCGGCGCAGCTTGAGACGTTGCCCGGGATCGGGCCGGTGCTGGCCCAGCGGATCGTCGGGTACCGCGACCAGCACGGTGGCTTCCGGACCGTCGGTGACCTGCGCCAGGTCAGCGGCATCGGCGACGCGCGATACGAGCAGCTCAAGGATCTGGTGACGGTGTGATGTCCGGAAGGACAGCCACGTCCGGCACGGCGGGGCCGGTCGACGGCGAGGTGCGGGCGGGCCGGGTACGCCTGGCAGTACCGGTGCCGGTTGGGACGACCGCCGACGCGACAGCGCCCGACCTGCGGTTGGCCGGGCTGGCCGTGGCCGCCTGGCTCACCGCTTTGACCGGGCTGCACCTCGACGCCCGGCGGTCGCTGCTGATGGCCGCCGTCGCGGCCGGGCTCGCCGCTCTGGTGGCGCTGCACCTGCTCGGTCTCGTCGGCCGCCCCGGCCGGATCGTCCGGCGGCACGGCTGGATCGTGGTGGCGGTGCTGCTCGGTGTGGTCTGCGGCGGCACGGCCACCTCGTCCCGGCTGGCCGTGCGGGACGCGGCGCCGCTGCGCGCGTTGGTCGAGGAAGGAGCCCAGGTGACCGCCGAGCTGGTCGTCCGGGACGACCCGAGGGCGGTGCGCGGCGGCATCGTCGGCCGCCCGCCGACCCTGCTCGTGCCGGCCAGGTTGGTGAGCGTGACCGGCTCACCGGGGCAGCGGATCGCCGTGCCGGCGCGCGTGCTGGTGCTCGCCAACGATCCGGCCTGGCGGGAGCTGCTGCCCGGACAACGGCTCACCGCCGAGGGACGTCTGGCACAACCGCGCGGCGGTGACCTGACCGGCGCGGTGCTGATGGCCACCGGGGCGCCTGCCGGGCTCGGGCCTCCGTCGGCCCTGCAACGGGCGGCCGGTCGGCTGCGGGCCGGCCTGCAGCAGGCGTGTGCGCCACTGCCTGACGATCCGGGTGGCCTGCTGCCCGGCCTGGTCGTCGGGGACACCAGTCAGCTGCCCGACACCGTGGAGGAAGACTTCCGGGAAACCGGAATGACCCACCTCAATGCCGTATCCGGTTCCAACGTGGCGATCGTCGTCGGGGCGGTGCTGCTGCTCGCCCGCTGGGCCCGTGCCGGTCCGGTGCTGGCCGCAGGGCTTTGCGGGCTGGCCCTGGTGGGCTTCGTCATCCTGGTACGGCCCTCGCCGAGCGTGGTGCGGGCGGCGACCATGGGCGCGATCGGGCTTGCCGCGCTGGCCGCCGGCCGTCCCCGGGCGGCGGTGCCCGCGCTGGCGGCTGCCGTGGCGGTGCTGGTGTTGGTCGACCCCGAGCTGGCCGGGGACGCCGGTTTCGCGCTGTCCGTGCTGGCCACCGGCGGCCTGTTGCTGCTCGCCCCCGGCTGGCGGGACGGTCTGCGCCGACGAGGTGTACCGCCGGGTGTGGCCGAGGCGTTGGCGGTGCCGGCCGCCGCGCAGCTGGCCTGCTCGCCGGTGATCGCCGGCCTGACCGGCACGGTCAGCCTGGTGGCGGTGCCGGCCAACCTCCTCGCGGTGCCGGCGATCGCACCGGCCACGGTCCTCGGGGTGGCAGCGGCGGTCGTGTCACCGGTCTGGCCGGCGGGTGCCGAGGCGGCCGCCTGGATGGCGCACTGGCCGGCGTGGTGGCTGGTACTGATCGCCCGGTACGGTGCCCGGCTGCCGGCGGGTAACCTGCCCTGGCCTGATGGGGCGTCCGGGGCTCTTCTGCTGGCCGGGCTGACCGTGGTGCTGCTGGTCGTCGCCAGGCGACCCGTGGCGCGCCGCCTGGTGGCGGTGTTCACCGTCGCGGTCATGCTCGGCACCGTGCCGGTTCGGGTGATCTCCCCCGGCTGGCCACCGGCCGGTTGGGTCATCGCGGTCTGCGCGGTCGGGCAGGGCGACGCGGTGCTGCTGCCGGTGGCGGCCGGCGCGGCGGTGGTCGTCGACGCCGGTCCGGATCCGGCGGTGGTGGACGCCTGCCTGCGCCGGCTCGGCGTCCGCAGGGTGCCGCTGCTGGTGGTCAGCCACTTCCATGTCGATCACACCGGAGGTGTGGCCGGGGTCTTCCGGGGACGGCGGGTGGACACGGTGCTGACCCCGCAGTGGCCGGAGCCGGCGGCCGGGCGGGACCGGGTGCGCACCACCGCCGCCACGAACGGCACCCCGCTGGTGGCGGCCCCGGCTGGGTGGCGCTACCGGGCCGGTGCGGTCGACCTTGTCGTCGTCGGACCGCCCTACCCGATGCGGGGAACCCGATCGGACCCGAACAACAACTCCCTGGTGCTGCTCGCCAGCGTCGCGGGGGTGCGGATCCTGTTGACCGGTGATGCCGAGACCGAGGAGCAGCGGGCGCTGCGGGAGCACCTGCCGCCGCAGGCGTTGCGGGCCGACGTGCTCAAGGTCGCCCACCATGGCAGCGCGTACCAGGATCCGGGGTTTCTGGACGCGGTCGCGCCCTCGGTCGCGTTGGTCCCGGTCGGCGCGGGCAACACCTACGGCCACCCCAACGGGGCGGTGCTGGCCCGGCTGGCTCGGGGTGGGGCGCGGGTGCTGCGTACCGACGTCGACGGGGACGTGGCGGCGGTGCGGGGGCCGGCTGGGCTCGCGGTGGTGACCGCCGGGCCGACCACGGGTGGCTGACGACCTGAATCGGTGGCAATTTGCGGGGAAAAAAGAATTAAGAGGCAGATGTCTGGATTTGCGTTGAGTGCGGGGCCTGCCGGCACAGTACCGACGAGCGGGCTGGACCAGGCGGCTGAGCGTGCGAATATGGGCGGCGTGACCGCCGCCAGTGCCGCTCCTATTGTGCTCGTCCTCGGCGACGAGGAGCTGCTCGCCACGCGTGCGCTGACCGAAACCGTCACCGCTGCGCGGGCCGCCGACCCCGGCGTCGACGTGCGCGAGTACCAGGCCGGCCAGCTCACCGTCGGCGAGATCGACGAGATGCTCAGCCCGTCGCTGTTCGGTGGGCGCCGGGTGCTGCTGCTCCGGTCCGGTCAGGACGCCCGCAAGGATCTGGTCGCGGCCCTGCTGTCGTACGCGAAGAATCCCGACCCGGACGTGCAGCTGGTCGTGCAGCACCTCGGCGCGGCGAAGGGCAGGGCGTTCGCCGACGGGCTCAGGTCGGCCGGTGCCCAGATCGTGCCGGCCGCCAAGCTCAAGGGGCATCGCGACCGGGTCGCCTTCGTCCGCGACGAGATCCGCCGGGCCGGCGGGCGGTGCGCGGACGCCGCCGCCGAGGCGCTGATCGCCGCGGTCGGCAACGACCTGCGTGAACTCGCCGCGGCCTGCGCCCAGCTGATCGCCGACACCGGCGGCCGGATCGGCGCCGACACCGTCGCCCGCTACTACCGGGGTCGGGTGGAGGTGAGCGGCTTCACGGTTGCCGACGCCACGATGGTTGGCGACCTGCCGGGGGCGCTGGAGGCGCTGCGCTGGGCCCTGCACGTCGGCGTGGACCCGGTGCCGATCGCCGACGCCCTCGCCGACGGGATCCGCACGGTGGCCCGGGTCGCCTCGGCCGGTCGGGGTAACCCATACCAGCTGGCCAGCGCTCTGAGCCTGCCGCCGTGGAAGGTGGAGCGGGCCCAACGGCAGGCCCGTGGCTGGACGCCCGGTGGGCTGGTCGAGGCCATGCGGGCGGCGGCAGAGTGCAACGCGGCGGTCAAGGGCGGCTCGGACGACCGGGCGTACGCGCTGGAGAGGGCCGTCTTCTCGGTGGCTGCGGCGCGGGGTGGCGCCAGGTGAGCGGAGCCCTCCGTGGCTCGTGGGCCACAATCCCGGCCGGTGAACAGCGCTACCGCCCGCTGTACGCCCGGGTGCTCGGGCTGCGTTTCCTCAACCCGGGTGGCGTTCTCTGCTTCATCTTCTTCGAGGGTGCGATCGCGCTGGCGGCCCTGCTCGCGCTGGCCGAACTGGTGACCTGGTGGGCGGTGTTGGTGCTGCCCGCGGCGGTGGCGGTGATGGTCAAGGTCAACGACGTGGTGGCCGCCGTGGTGGTCCGTTCCGCCGCCGCCGTGCCTGAGCAGGAACGCGACCGGTTCCGACGCCAGATGGAACCGGCGGTCGGCCGAGCGAGAGTCGACTGGCTGTGGCACAGCGTGCCCGCCACGGTGATCCTGGCGGAGCCACGACCGGCCGAGCCTTCCGGCGCGGCACAACCGGCGACGCGCGCGGCACCCCCGGGCGGCAGCGGGTGGGATGTCGATGGGCGCGGACGCGACCCGGGGCCGGCGGCAGCGCGGCGACCGGGCACGGCCGAGCCCGGCTCCTGACCGGGCCGACGAACGTGAGGTGACGCGGGTCGACCCGCGTCGACAGAGGACCCGCGTCGACGCGCCTTAAGCGGTGCGGCCAGCGGGGGGGGCGTGCGGAAGCCCCGGAGCGCGCCGCCCCGGGACTTCCGTCAGGTCTGGTTCGCCGGCTCAGGCGGCAAGCGACGCGGCGCGCATGGCGATCGCGGACTTGCGGTTCGCGGCCTGGTTGCCGTGGATCACGCCCTTGCTGGCCGCCTTGTCCAGCTTGCGCGAGGCGTCCTGCATGAGTGCGGTGGCCTTCTCGACGTCACCGGCCTCGGCAGCCTCGTTGAACTTCCGGATGGCGGTCTTCAGCGACGACTTGACCGACTTGTTGCGCAGCCGGCGCTTCTCGTTCTGCCGGTTGCGCTTGATCTGGGACTTGATGTTCGCCACGCGACAGCCTCGTCTTGATAGCTCGGGTTGGTCAGCTTGTGCGCGCGACAAGCATGCATCATCGCTGCGCGAAGAGCCAGGTTACCAGGTCCGTCCAGGCCAGGCCAAAAGGGCGCCATGGGCGTCGGACCGCACGTGTGTGGCCAGCCGTCGACCGCCGGCACCAGGGTCGCCAGCGGCGGTCAGGTCCAGCCCTGGCGACGGGCAAGCCAGCCGAGCGCCTGCACGCCGGTCCACCGCTGGTGGGCGGGCAGGTGGGCCGACGCGGTCGAGGGCGCCGACGCGGCGGCGGTCAGGTGGTAGCCGGCCAGCGCGGCCAGCGTGACATCGAGCGCGTCGGCTGGCGCGTCGGTTGCGGCGGGGTGCGTGTCGAAGATCGAGTCGACGTCCAGCCCGCCCGCGTACCCGGTGATCAGCAGGCCGGCCAGGTCGAACCAGGCCGGCCCGTGACACATCCACGGCCAGTCGCAGAACCAGGCGGTGCCGGAGCGGTCGATCAGCACATTGTCAACGCGCAGGTCGCCGTGGGTCAGGCCGGTGGCGTCGGCGGCGTACCCGGGCAGTAGCGACTCCAGCGCGACCAGGTCGGTCAACCGCCCCCGGACCGGGGCGGGCAGTGGCGGCGCGGGTTCCCGGCCGGCGGCGACCTCTCCCCACCAGAGGATGTCGTCGCGGGCGAGGTCGGCGAGCCGGGGCAGCCCGAGGGAGGTCAGTTCGGCGGGCGGGTCGGCGAGCGCGGCGGCGACGTCGGCGAAACCGATGAGGGTGCTGGTCAGCTCGGCCGGATCCCAGGGCAGCCGAGGGCAGTGCCCGTCGACGGGTTCGAGGCAGAGTGCGTACCAGCCGGCCACCCACAGCGTCCAGCGCAGCCTCGGCACGGGCAGTCCGTCGGGCAGCCGGGTGAGGATGGCCGCCTCCCGGGCGTACCAGTCGACCAGTCGTGGTTGCTCGGCACGGGCCGCGGCCTTGACGAATGCGCTGCCACCGTCGGCGGTGCGCAGCACCGCGGCGAAGCCCCGGGTGAAGCCGGCGCCCGCGACCCGGGCCTGGACCACCGGGGCGCCGAGCCGCGTCGCCACCGCGGCCCGCAGCTGCGCCGGCAGCACGTCCCATCCGGGTCGTCGGGCGGTCGCGTGGTACGGCACGGGCGGCGGGGCCGGATCGCTCACCCGCCCATGCTGCCCGCTCCCGTGTCGCCCTGGCGATGTGCGGCGCGCTTCCGGGTGCCCGGGCCGGCGCCTGCGAGACTGCCAGACCATGAGGACCGAAGACTTCTGGCAGCTGATCGACCGTGCCCGCGGCGGCGGGGGAGTGCCGGACGACATCGCCGCCCGGGCGGTGGCACTGCTCGCCGAGCGTGATCCGCAGGAAATCGTCGGGTACGCCGAGCACCAGCGACGGGTTCTCGCCGCCTCCTACCGGGTCGACCTCTGGGGCGCCGCGTACCTGATCAACGGGGGTGCCTCCGACGACGGCTTCGAGTACTTCCGGGGCTGGCTGATGGCCCAGGGGCGGGAGATCTTCGCCCGCGCGGTGGCCGAGCCGGATTCGCTGGCCGGACTGCCTGTGGTGCGGGCCGCCTCGCTCAGTGGCGAGGAGTTCGAGTGCGGGGACATGCTCAGCGTGGCTTGGGATGCGTACCGCAAGGCGACCGCGAGTGACCTGCCGGCGGCCCGGGGGTCGCCGCTGAGCCGGACTTGAACGAGTTCTGGGACTTCGACGACTCCGACGAGGCGCGACGCCGGCTGCCCCGGCTCGCCGCTCTCTTCGCCGAGCCGCCGCTGGAGTGATCGGGCTGGGTTCGCCCGCACGGTGGTCGTCCCTGGGGGACGTGGGAGCATAGAGGGGGCCGGCGGTGCCGGCCCGCTCACGTCAGCCGACCAGAACGGACCGCTGTGCCACCGACGCTCGATCCCGGCGCGAACGCTCCTGGTGCCACCGACCCGGCGCGGATCAGGAACTTTTGCATCATCGCCCACATCGACCACGGAAAGTCGACCCTGGCCGACCGGATGTTGCAGCTCACCGGCGTGGTCGATCCGCGGCAGATGCGCGCGCAGTACCTCGACCGGATGGACATCGAGCGCGAGCGCGGCATCACCATCAAGAGCCAGGCGGTCCGGATGCCGTGGACCATCGCTGAGGGTGAGCGGGTCGGCGAGCAGGCCGTGCTCAACATGATCGACACTCCGGGCCACGTCGACTTCACCTACGAGGTGTCCCGGTCGTTGGCGGCCTGCGAGGGCGCGGTCCTGCTGGTCGACGCGGCCCAGGGCATCGAGGCGCAGACGTTGGCCAACCTGTATCTGGCGCTCGAGAACGACCTGCACGTCATCCCGGTGCTCAACAAGATCGATCTGCCGGCCGCGCAGCCCGAGAAGTACGCCGAGGAGTTGGCGCACCTGATCGGTGGCGATCCGGCGGACTGCATCAGGGTCTCCGGCAAGACTGGCGAGGGGGTGTCGTACCTGCTCGACGAGATAGTCCGGCAGTTTGTCCCGCCGGTCGGTGACGCGGACGCCCCGGCCCGTGCCATGATTTTCGACTCGGTGTACGACGTCTACCGGGGCGTCGTCACCTACGTCCGGGTGATCGACGGGCGGATCGGCGCCCGGGACCGGATCAAGATGATGTCCACCGCCGCCGTGCACGAACTGCTGGAGATCGGCGTCATCTCTCCGGAGATGGTGAAAGCCAACGCGCTCGGTGTCGGCGAGGTCGGTTACCTGATAACCGGCGTCAAGGACGTCCGCCAATCCCGGGTGGGTGACACGATCACCATCAACTCCCGGCCGGCGAAGGAGGCCCTGGGCGGCTACAAGGACCCGAAGCCGATGGTGTACTCCGGGCTGTACCCGATCGACGGCTCGGACTATCCGAATCTCCGTGAGGCGCTGGACAAGCTCAAGCTCAACGACGCCGCGCTCGACTACGAGCCGGAGACCTCCGGCGCACTCGGCTTCGGCTTCCGCTGCGGCTTCCTCGGCCTGCTGCACCTGGAGATCATTCGGGAGCGGCTGGAGCGTGAGTACAACCTCGACCTGATCTCGACCGCCCCGAACGTGGTCTACCGGGCCATCACCGAGGATGGCGAGGAGATCGTGGTGACCAACCCCAGCGAGTACCCCACCGGCAAGATCGCCGAGGTGTACGAGCCGGTCGTCCGCGCCACCGTGCTCACCCCGAACGACTACGTCGGCGCGGTGATGGAGCTGTGCCAGGGGCGACGCGGCAACCTGCTCGGCATGGACTACCTCTCCGCCGACCGGGTGGAGCTGCGGTACACGCTGCCCCTCGCCGAGATCATCTTCGACTTCTTCGACCAGTTGAAGAGCCGGACCAAGGGGTACGCCTCGCTGGACTACGAGCCCTCCGGCGAGCAGGCGTCCGAACTGGTGAAGGTCGACATCCTGCTGCACGGTGAGCCGGTGGACGCGTTCAGCGCCATCGTGCACAAGGACAAGGCGTACGCCTACGGCACCACGATCGCCGCGAAACTGCGCAGCCTGATCCCGCGCCAGCAGTTCGAGGTGCCGATCCAGGCCGCGATCGGCAGCCGGGTCATCGCCCGGGAGACTATCCGGGCCATCCGCAAGGACGTGCTCGCCAAGTGCTACGGCGGTGACATCAGCCGCAAGCGCAAGCTGCTGGAGAAGCAGAAGGAGGGCAAGAAGCGGATGAAGATGGTGGGCCGGGTGGAGGTTCCGCAGGAGGCCTTCATCGCCGCGCTCTCTTCCGACTCCGCCGACGGCAAGGGCTCCGGAAAGAAGTGACCGGGGTCGGAGGCGGGCGGCGAGCCGGTCCGCGTGACCGATGTGCCATCGACGGACGACATGGCCGGCGCTGCTCGGCACCGTTCTGGCCCGCGCGACGGGCATCGCCACGGTGACCGCCGGCATCGACTGGGCCGAACTCGCCGTGCAGGTTGCGCTGGCCGCGATCGCGGTGGCGCTGGTGGTCGGCGTGGGAAGCCGTCGTCGGGGCGTCACACGCCGGTAGCGGCACCTCCACCCCTTCGGGCGCCCGGCCACCTGGCCGGGTGCCCGTCGGTCTCTTGTGGATAGGCCGGCGAAGACTGCCGCCACCCGTTTCCGGGTTGTCCGGTGCCGGTCGCGATCCCTCCGATCCAATCCACAGTGACGTGTCAGCCGGAAAGCCGGTTTGGGATCTTCGCGGGTCGGGCATTAGGCGGTCACGACAGGAATTCCACAGGATGTGGAACGTCTTTGTGAAGGAGAGCGAGCCAT
Organism: Micromonospora sp. LOL_024; assembly: GCF_048060415.1. NCBI lineage: Bacteria > Bacillati > Actinomycetota > Actinomycetes > Micromonosporales > Micromonosporaceae > Micromonospora > Micromonospora sp. LOL_024. The sequence goes on along the minus strand of NZ_JBHMIS010000014.1, from coordinate 78,421 downwards.
GGAGTTCACCGTCTGGGGCATCATCACCGCGCTGTTCGTCGGCCTGATCATCGGTGCGCTGGGCCGCCTGGTGGTACCGGGCCGGCAGAACATGCCGATCTGGCTGCACATGATCATCGGTGTCGGCGCGGCGCTGCTGGGCACGGTCATCGCCCGCGCGTCCGGTTTCGCCGAGACCGCCGGGCTCGACTGGCGGGAGTTGATGCTCCAGGTGCTGCTGGCTGCCGTCGCGGTCGCGCTGGTCGCCGGTGTGGGCCGAGGTCGCCGGGGTGTCACCCGGTAACAGCTGATCTTCGAAAGGCGCCCGACCACAGAGGTCGGGCGCCTTTCGTGTGCGTACGCGGCGACGGTTCAGCGCCGGTGGCCCTGCGGTCGTTCGGCGCCGTGGCGCGGCGGTCGTTCGGCGCCGTGGCGCGGCGGTCGTTCGGCGCCGTGGCGCGGCGACGATTCAGCGCAGCCAGGGGATGGTGCGGTCGAGCAGGCCACGCTCCTTGAGTTCCTTGCGCAGCGGGATCTCGTCGTCGACGTAGCCGTTCCAGTTGATGCCCCAGTAGTTCGCGGTGTGGGTGCCCTCACCGAGAAGCTGGCGCTGCACCGGCGTGCGGTTGCGGTACCACTCGCCGTCCTTGTCGGGGTGCAGCTCGTCGAGGGGCCGGATCCAGCGGTAGGTGTAGCCGACAAAGAGCATCTTGCGGGTGATGTCCGACAGGTTGGTGGACCGGGAGTGCCACTGGCGGCGGTCGAAGATGAAGGCGTCACCCGGGTTGGCGGTGATCTCCACCGTGCCTTCCGGGTCCGGGTTGTGCACGCTGAGGTCCGCCGGCCGGGGCAGCGAGTTCCGCAGGTGACTGCCGGGGATGACCTTGGTCGCGCCCCGGCCGTTCTCCGACAGGTCGGACAGGACGTAGGCGACTTTCAGCGAGAACATCGGCCGAGGCAGATTCGGGTCCATCGTCTCCGGGTCGGAGTTCTGCCGGTACCCGTCCTGGTGCCAGCCCCAGTACGGCTTCTCCTGCTCGAGCGCCGGCGGGGTGACGTCGAGGTGGTTGTGGTGGGTGTAGATGTTCCATCCGGCCAGACCCCACATGTAGGGGAACGCGACCGGGTGGGTGAGCAGTTCGCCGAAGAGCTCGTCCCGCTCAAGGAAGCCCAGCAGGTGCAGGGTGCCGTCCTTGGTGGTGTTGCCCTTGGCCTTCTCCTCCTCGTAGACCCGGTCGACCGCGGTTTCGAGCGCGGCCCGGTGGTCCTCGGTCAGGACGTTACGCAGCAGGAGAAAGCCCTGCTCATGGAACTCCTTGCGGTCAACGTCACTGATCGGTTCGTATCCGGTCCGGTCGCCGTAGTCGAATGCCACGTCGTGCCCCTCCCCAAGAGGTGAAACCATTTCTGGCGCAGACGGCCGATCGTAACCCCTGGGCGTGAGGCTTCGAGGGGGCCGGGTCGCGATCTCACGGGTGCAGCGACGCAAGGCGGTGACGCGACTACTCAGCGCCACTCGACATCGTGGGGAGGTTGACCTTGTGTGCTTCTATCGGAATTCGCAGTGACTGCGAGTAAGGAGATTGAGCCCGTCACGCGTCCGCGAAGACCTCGGCAACCACCTCGGCGGGCTGCGCTGTCGCGTCACCGACCCGGCTCCACGAACCAGCCCGGTTGGTCCACTCCAGGTCGCCGAAGCGCACCCGCTTGACCCCGTGGTCGTTGGCGTGCGAAACCAGCCAGTGCGCGTAACGCCAGCCCGCCCGCTGATCGGCCGCCGCAACGGTCAGACCGGTCAAACCCGCTGTGGTAGCCGCCGAGGTCAGCCCCCAGTCGAGGTTGAGCCCGCGGGTCAGCGCCACGGCGGCGGCTTCGCCGCGCATCGCCGGATCTCCGCCGAAGGCACAGGCCACCGCGCCGGTGGCGTGACCGAGCAGGGCACGGGTGAGCACCTCCGACTCGTCGGCCCACTTCTCGTACGCCTCCGGGAAGGCCGAACGCTGCACCTTCTGCGCGGCGTCGGTGACCCGCATGCCCTCCCAGCCGCGCACCTTCTTGAGCGCGGCGTAGAACTTGTCGGCCGCGTACCGCGGATCGCGGATCTTGGCCGGGGTGCCCCAGCCCTGGCTCGGCCGCTGCTGGAACAGCCCCACCGAGTCGCGGTCGCCACCGGTCAGGTTACGCAGCCCGGACTCCTGGTAGGCGGTGGCCAACGCCACCACCACGGCCCGGTCGGGCAGCTCGTGCTGGATGCCGATGGCCGCGATCGTCGCCGCGTTGGCCATCTGGTGTGAATCCAGGGCGACCTTCCCGTCGGCCTGCACCGTGCAGCTCCGGCCGGTCAACGGCAGCCGGATTCGCTCGCCGACCTCCCGCATGCCGAGAACGATCCCGAGCGCGGCGATCACCACGAGTACCACGAAACCGGCGACGACTGCCCGAGTACGCACCCACACCTCCCGTACGACGGTCCGCCAAGCGTACGTCCCTCGTTGGCCCGAACGGGTCGTCCGGCAGGTTCGAGCCGCCACGCGACAACCGTGGCAGCTGAGGTTCCGATCCGGGGCAGCCCCTCACCTGCCGAGTTCGGCGACCCAGCGGGGCGCCCGCTTCTCCCGGAACGCGGTGACTCCTTCGACCCCGTCGGCGGACAGAAAGTAGCCGGTGGAGAGGGCGGCCAGCTCCGTCATCTCGGCCCGGTGGTCGATGGCGGCCGGGCGGCGCAGCAACTGCTTCGCGCCGGCCAGGGCCGTCGGAGCGCCGCGCACCAGCGAATCGCAGTATCGCGCCACCGCGGCATCCAGGTCGTCGGCCGGCACCGCGGCGGTCACCAGGCCGATCTCGGCTGCCCGCCGCCCGTCGAAGGAATCGCCGGTCAGGTACAGCTCAGCTGCCGCGCGGGGGTGCAGTCGAGGTAGCACGGTCGCGGAGATCACCGCCGGGATCACCCCGATCCGCACCTCGGTGAAGGCGAACGTGGCCTCGGCGGCGCAGACCGCCAGGTCGGCCGCCGCGATCAGCCCCAGCCCACCGGCCCGGGCGGGGCCGCCGACTCTGGCCAGCACCGGCTTCGGGCACTCCCAGACCGCCGCGAGCACGTCACCCAGCATCCCGGCCGGCACCGTCGCGCTGGCGTACGCCGCCGCGGTCTCCTTCAGGTCCGCCCCGGAGCAGAAGACCGGACCGGTGTGGTCGAGCACGATCACCCGGACCGTGTCGTCGGCGACCGCAGTGGCCAACCCGGCGAGCAGTTCGGTCATCAGCGGCGTGGAGAGCGCGTTGCGGTTGTGTGGGCTGTCCAGGGTGAGGGTGGTCACCCCGCGGGCCGTGGCGACCCGCACGAGCGCGTCGGGAGAGGTCATGTGAGGGCACACTAGTGGCCATGCCCGGCCTCCTTCCAGCAGGCGAACCCGTTCCGGCCGACGGCTCGCTGCCCGCGTCCGCCCGCACCACCGTCGGCGCCCGCGGTCTCGGGGTGTACGTGCACGTGCCCTTCTGCGCCAGCCGCTGCGGCTACTGCGACTTCAACACCTACACTGCCGCCGAACTGGGCGGCGGTGCGAGCCGGGACGGCTACGTCGACACGGTGCTGGCCGAGCTGGCGCTCGCCGCGCGGGTGCTGGGCGACGCACCGCCGCCGCGGGTGCAGACCGTCTTCGTCGGCGGCGGCACCCCCACCCTGCTGCCCGCCGACGACCTGGCCCGGATCCTCGACGCCGTCGACCGGACCTGGGGGCTGACCGGTGACGCGGAGGTGACCACCGAAGCCAACCCGGAGTCGGTGACGCCCGCGTCGTTGAAGGAGCTGCGGGCTGCCGGGTACACCCGGATCTCGCTGGGCATGCAGTCGGCCGCGCCGGGGGTGCTCGCCGTTCTGGACCGCCGACACGGCGCCGGCCGGGCCACCGCCGCGGCGCTGGAGGCCCGCGATGCCGGCTTCGACCACGTCAACCTCGACCTGATCTACGGGACGCCGGGAGAACGGGCCGAGGACTTCGCCGCCTCGCTCGACCAGGTCGTGGCCGCGGGGGTGGACCACGTCAGCGCGTACGCCCTGATCGTGGAGGACGGCACCCGACTGGCCGCGCGGATGCGTCGCGGTGAGCTGCCGTACCCGGACGACGACGTGGCGGCAGACCGCTACCTGGCTGCCGAGGCAGCTCTCGACGCGGCCGGTTTCTCCTGGTACGAGGTGTCCAACTGGGCCCGTACGCCGGCCGCCCGATGCCGGCACAACCTGCTCTACTGGACCGGCGGCGACTGGTGGGGCCTGGGACCGGGGGCGCACAGCCACGTCGGCGGCGTGCGTTGGTGGAATGTGAAGCACCCCACCGCGTACGCGCAGCGCCTCGCCGCCGGCCGCTCACCCGGGCTGGCCCGGGAGATGCTGTCCGGCGACGAGGCGCACATGGAGGACGTCATGCTGCGGCTGCGGCTGGCCGCCGGGCTGCCGCTGGAGGTCCTGGACGACGCCGGTCGGTCGGCCGCGACGCGGGCGGTGGCTCAGGGCCTGCTCGCCGCACCCGCCCACGCAGCCGGCCGCGCCGTGCTCACCCTGCGCGGCCGGCTGCTCGCCGACGCCGTGGTGCGGGACCTGCTGCCCTGACCGGCGGCGCTGCACGAGAGGTCGCTGGTGCGCTAGCGCTTCACAAAGGCGTAGGTCACCGGGTAGCGGTAGAGCGCGCCCTCGTTGGCCTTGACGCCGCCGATGATTCCGAAGATCACCGCCACGATCGCCACGAGGATCGGGACAAAGAACAGGATGCCGCAGGTGATCGTGGCGAGCACCCAACTCAGCACGCCGGCGACGGCCCAGGTGAGCTGGAAGTTCAGCGCGGCCACCGAGTGTGCCCGGACGACGGGGGACTGCTGCCCGCGAGTCATCATCGCGATCAGCGGCGCCACCCAGCCGAGCAGGCCGCCACCGACGACCACACCGAGTGGTCCGCCGAAGTGGGCGATCAGCGCCCAGGTCTTGTCCTCATTGCTGGGGTAGCCGCCGCCGGGTGCGCCGTGGCCGCCGGTCGGGTAGCCGACACCGGGCGCCCCACCGGGTGGGGGATAACCACCGGGCGGGGGGTAGCCACCCGGCGGGGGGTACCCGGCCGCAGGCGGCTGGTCGCTTCCGGGTGGCGGGTAACCGCCGGGCGGGGTATAGCCGCCGGGCGGGGTATAGCCGCCGGGCGGGGTATAGCCGCCGGGCGGGGGATAGCCGGCTTGGCCGGACGACCCGGACAGCGGGGTCGTGGGTTCGTCGCCGGAGTCTGGGGGACGAGGTGGTTCAGTCATGGAGGTCACGGTAGGTGCCATGGGCAACGGTGCACCATAGCGACACCGGCGAGTGTCGACCCGCCGATCGGTTCGAGGTGCGAGAGAGCCACCTTTTGATCATCGCGTCGACGGGTCCCCCGACGTAGACTGGCACTCGCTACAGTCGAGTGCCAGAGTATGTCTCCGGCGGCGGTGGCGCCGAAGGTCGAGCTGCGACAGGAGGTGGGCAGGATGGGTCTCGACGACCGCAAGCTCGCCGTGCTCCGCGCGATCGTCGAGGACTACGTCGCCACCCAGGAGCCGGTCGGCAGCAGGGCGCTGGTCGAGCGGCACCAGCTCGGTGTCTCACCGGCCACCGTCCGCAACGACATGGCTGTGCTGGAGGAGGAGGGGTACATCCGCCAGCCGCACACCAGTGCCGGCCGGGTGCCCACCGACCGTGGCTACCGGCTCTTCGTCGACCGACTCAGCCGGGTCAAACCGCTGAGCCCCGCCGAGCGCCGGGCGATCGAGCGCTTCCTGGCCGGTGCCGTCGACCTCGACGACGTGGTGCACCGCACTGTGCGGCTGCTGGCGCAGCTGACCCGGCAGGTCGCCGTCGTGCAGTACCCGAGCCTGGCCCGATCCCGGGTGCGCCACCTCGAACTGGTGCCGATCTCCACCACCCGGCTGACGTTGGTGATGATCGCCGATACGGGTCGGGTCGAGCAGCGGCTGGTCGAGCTGCCGACGCCGCTGCTTGCCGACGCCGTCATCGACCTGCGCCGGCTGGCCAACGAGAAACTGGTCGGCGTGCGCCTGTCCGACACCCCGCCGCTGGTGCAGGCGCTCATCGACGAGTCTCCGCCGCCCCTGCGTCCGGCCATGACGACCCTGTCAACCGTGCTGCTGGAGACCTTGGTCGAACGACACGAGGAGCGGCTGGCGCTGGCTGGCACCGCCAACCTCACCCGAGGTGGCCTGCTCGACTTCCAGGGCTCGTTGCGTCCCGTGCTCGAAGCGCTCGAGGAGGAAGTCGTCCTACTCAAGCTCATCGGCGAGGTCGAGGCGAGCACGCTGCGGGTGCGGATCGGCGATGAGAACGAGATCGACAACCTTCGGGCGGCATCCGTGGTCAGCACCGGATACGGCCCGGGCGCGACCATCGTCGGGGGGATGGGCGTGTTGGGGCCGACCCGGATGGACTACCCCGGAACCATCGCCACGGTGCGGGCCGTGGCACGCTACGTGGGCGAGCTGCTGGCCCAGAACTGACCAGTCAGGGCCGACGGCCGGCTGTCGCCGCCGACCGGCGCAACGCGAGACGAACACGAGGACACGGAACGCAGTGGCCAGGGACTACTACGGCATTCTCGGTGTGAGCAAGGGTGCCTCCGACGACGAGATCAAGCGCGCCTACCGCAAGTTGGCGCGGCAGTACCACCCTGACGTGAATCCGGATCCGGAGGCACAGGAGAAGTTCAAAGACATCAACGCCGCCTACGAGGTCCTCTCGGACGATCGGAAACGGCAGATCGTCGACCTCGGTGGCGATCCGCTCGCGCCCGGCGGCGGCGCCGGTGGTCCGGGCGGGCCCGGCGGCGCCGGCCCGTTCGTCGGCTTCCAAGACATCATGGACGCGTTCTTTGGCGGCGCCACCGGCGCCGGGCGAGGCCCGCGGCCGCGTACCCGGCCGGGCGCCGACGCGATCCTGCGCCTGGAGCTTGACCTGCATGAGACCGCCTTCGGCGTCGAGGCGCCGATCACGGTCGACACGGCGGTGCTCTGCACCACCTGCGCCGGCGCCGGCACCGCCGCCGGCACCCACCTGGCCACCTGCGAGGCGTGCGGTGGCCGGGGTGAGGTGCAGTCGGTGCAGCGCACCTTCCTCGGCCAGGTGGTCTCCGCCCGGCCGTGCACGGTCTGTCAGGGTCACGGCACCACCATCCCGCAGCCCTGCCCGACGTGTGCCGGTGACGGTCGGGTCCGCAACCGACGCTCGCTGACCGTCAAGATCCCCGCCGGGGTCGAGGACGGGATGCGGATCCGCCTCGCTCAGCAGGGCGAGGTCGGCCCGGGTGGCGGTACCGCCGGGGACCTCTACGTGGAGATCCACGAGCGGCCGCACGACGTCTTCTCCCGCAAGGGTGACGACCTGCACTGCCGGGTCACCGTCCCGATGACCGCCGCCGCGCTCGGCACCCGGTTGACCATCAAGGCGCTCGACAGTGAGGAGCCGGTCGACGTCAAGTCGGGCACCCAGCCTGGCAGCACGCTGCGCCTGCGGGCCCGTGGCGTACCGCACCTGCGCGGCGCCGGCCGGGGAGACCTCTACGTTCACCTGGACGTGCGGACCCCCACCAAGCTCGACGCCGACCAGGAGCGGATGCTCCGTGATTTCGCCAAGACCCGGGGCGAGGAGGTCGCCGAGCTGACCAAGCAGGGCGGCTTCTTCTCCCGGATGCGCGACGCCTTCAACGGCCACGGCTGAGGTGTCCGCCCCGCTGTTCCTGGTCGACTCGCTGCCCGCGGCCCACTCGATGGTGCTCGACGGCCCGGAGGGCCACCACGCTGCCACCGTGCAACGGTTGCGGGTGGGTGAGGAACTGCTGCTCGCCGACGGGCACGGCGGCACCGCCACCGCCGTGGTCACCGCCGTCGACCGGGGCACCCTCGAGCTGGACGTGGTCGTCCGGGGACACGTCGACGCGGCGGACCCCCGGCTGGTGGTGGTCCAGGGCATCGCCAAGGGCGACCGGGGTGAGCTGGCGGTGCAGGCGATGACCGAGGTGGGCGTGGACGAGATCGTCCCCTGGGCGGCGAGCCGCTCGGTCGTGCAGTGGCGCGGTGACCGGGGCGTACGGGCCAGGGGTAAGTGGCTGGCGACCGCCCGCGAGGCGGCGAAACAGGCCCGCCGGCCGTGGCTGCCGGTGGTGGCGGGCGCACCGGACGAGGCGACCGCGTCGGTGGCGCGCCGGATCGCCGGTGCCGCCGCCGGGTACGTCCTGCACGAGGAGGCGTCGGATCGGCTGACCACCGTCGAGCTGCCCGAACGCGGCGAGATCGTGCTGGTGGTGGGCCCTGAGGGCGGCATCACCGCAGCCGAGTTGTCGGCCTTCGAGGCGGCCGGTGCCCGACCGGTCCGCCTCGGCCCCGCGGTGCTGCGCACCTCCACCGCCGGTGTCGCGGCCCTGGCGCTCCTGGCAACCCGCCTGCAGCGCTGGTGACCTACTCACCCTGACCCGGCGTGTCGCGCCGGCCGGAGGTCTCGCCTCGTGGCTTTGCTCTGCTGCAACCGAGGCCACACCGGGTTGCCGGCGACACCGTTGTGTCCGGTAGGCCGCGGGATGTCGTGTCGCGGTGGGAGCGTGGCGGGCGCGCGGGGGCGGCTGGTCCGGCGTTTGTCAGGTGCGCAGGTAGGACGCTCCGTTCAAGTCGATGATGGTGCCGGAGGCCCACTCCGCCTCGGTGCTGGCGAGCCAGTGCACGGCCGCGGCGATCTCCTCGGGCCGGGCTACCCGGTCGAACGGGCTCTGCGCCCGGGTGGCCGCGCCGCGCGGTGACTTCAGGTGTTCATTCGTCATGTCCGTCTCCACGAAGCCGGGCGCGACGGTGGCCACCGCGATGCCGTACGGCGCCAGCGCCACCGCCAGCGACTGGGCCATCGCGTTGAGACCGGCCTTGCTGGCCCCGTACGCCGGATTGGCCGGCTCGCCGCGGAACGCGCCGCGCGACGAGACGTTGACGATGCGGCCACCTCGCGCCCGCATGTGCTGGGCGGCGCACCAGGCGGCGTTGGCCGCCCCGAACAGGTTCGTGTCCAGCACCTCGCGCCAGCGCTGGCGCCACTGTTCGTAGCTGCTGTCGAAGACCGGGTGCGGCGGGTCGGCCGGCCCGAACACCCCCGCGTTGTTGACCAGCACGTCGAGTCCGCCGAGCCGGTCGGCGGCCTCGTCGACCATCGTCCGGACGGCGTCGGGGTCGGCCAGGTCTGCGCGGACCACCACGTGGCCGTCGCCCGGCAGTTCCGTCCGAAGCTGTTCGGCCAGCTCCGTCGAGTCGCGGTGGTGGATGGCCAGCCGGTCGCCGCCGGCCGCGAAGGCCCGGACCACCGCCCGCCCGATGCCGCGCGAACCGCCCGTTACCAGTACCGCCCGTACCGTCATGCCGGCCATCCTGCCGCACCCGCCGTCGCTGTTGATGAGGGGCCCTTCCTATACCGGAGACGTCGGTAAGGGGCCCTTCCTTACACTGCCCGGATGGGAAGTGACTGCCTGTTCTGCCGGATCGTCGCCGGGGAGATCCCGGCCACCGTGGTCCGCGAGACCCCCGCCACCCTCGCCTTCCGTGACATCGACCCGAAAGCGCCGGTGCACCTGCTGGTCATCCCCAAGGAGCACTACGCCGACGTGGCCACTCTGGCCCAGGGCGATCCGGAGCTGGCCGGCGAGGTGCTGGCCACGGCCGCCGCCGTGGCCGAGGACGAGGGCCTGCTCGGCGACGGGTTCCGGCTGATGTTCAACACCGGGGCGTACGGCGGTCAGGAGGTGTTCCACGCGCACGCGCACGTGCTGGGTGGTGCCCCGCTCGGACCGATGTTGGCGCGGAGCCTCGGGTGACCGCTGCCGCCGGAGGTACCGCGACCGCCGGCACGACCAGGGCTGACGGAACCGCTGGGGCGGCCGCTCACCTGGAGCGGATGACCCGGCAGGTGCAGGTGCGGGCACGGGTGCCGGGTCTCGCGGCGGCGGTGTACCGGGCCGACCGGCCGCCGTGGATTTGTACGGTCGGCGGCACCGGCAACGACACGGCGCTGGAGGAGCAGACCCGGTTCCGGATCGGCTCGGTGACCAAAACGTTCACTGCGCTGCTGACCATGCAGTGCCGTGACGACGGCCTGCTCGACCTCGACGATCCGCTGGACCGGCACCTCGACCTGCCGGCGCACGGCGAGCTGACCGTCCGCCGGCTGCTGTCGCACACCGCCGGCCTGCAACGGGAACCATACGGTGACGTCTGGGACACGCTGCGCGCGCCGGACGCCGAACAGTTGGTCGCCGAGCTGGCCCGGGCCGAGCGGGTGTTGCCACCGGGCCGCCGCTACCACTACTCGAACCTGGCGATGGCGCTGCTCGGCCGGCTGGTTGGGCAGGTGCGCGGCGCTTCCTGGGCGGAGGTGTTGACCGAGAAGGTGCTGACTCCGCTCGGGTTGACCGCCACCACGGTCAGCCCGGGCCCACGGGCCGCCACCGGGTTCCTGGTCGACGCCTACTCCGACGAGGCGCACCCGGAGCCGCCCACCGACTTCGGGGCGGTCGGCCCCGCCGCGCAGCTGTGGAGCACGGCGGCCGACATGGCCCGCTGGGCCGCTTTCCTGGCCGATCCGGCGGCGCTGGACGCGGCGGGCCGGGTGCTCGCCGCGAGCACGTTGGAGGAGATGCGCTGGCCGGTGACGGTCACCGACGAGTCCGTGTGGACCTCCGGCTTCGGGCTCGGACTCATCCTGGTGCCGCAGGGGGATCGGGTGGTGCACGTCGGGCACGACGGTGCGATGCCCGGCTTCCTCGCCGGGGTGTACGGGCGGCGGGGCGGCGAGGGTACGCCCGCCGCGCTGGGCGCGGCCGTGCTGGGCTCCTCGGGGACCGCGACGCAGCTGCTGGAGCTGCCGCACCGACTGCTCGCGGCGGTGGTCGAGCACGACCCGGCCGACATCGACCCCTGGCTGCCCGGTGATCCGGCACCGGGGCACGTCCGCGGGTTGCTCGGCCGGTGGTGGGGGGAGGGCTTCGAGTACGTCTTCTCCTGGCACGACGGCACCCTGCGCGCTCGGGGCGCCGGTGACCCGGCGGGGAGGCCGCCGGCGGTCTTCGCGTCGGTGGCGGATCGGCCGGACGTGTTCCGCAGCGTCTCCGGGCGGGAGGTCGGTGAACTGCTCCGGCTGACCCGCGACGCCGACGGCGTGGTGGTCCGGATGCACTGGGCGACCTACCGGTTCACCCGGCACCAGGAAACGTTCGACCGTCACGACTTCCGTGCCTGACCTGTCGTCACTCCCTCGCGGGTCCGCCCGTTTCGTCCGGTGATGGGGTGCTGCCGGACCGGCGGAAATGGGCGGCGTGCTCGCGCCGTCGACCCGATACGATGGGAGGCGACGTCCGCCGCCGTGGCACCAGGCCCGGCACCGAGATCGAGAGCAGGTGGCGCAGGGCCCCTCGGCCCGACCTATGACCGGCACCCCACCTCCCGGCCCGTCCCGGGTGCAGACCAGGATCACGGTCTCCGACTCGAAGATCATGGTCAACCTGCTTGGCGCGGGTGACGAGATCCTGCGACTGGTCGAGCGTTCGGTGAACAGCGACGTGCACGTGCGGGGCAACGAGATCACCATCACCGGTGACCCCGCCGACAACGCCCTCGCCGAGCGACTCTTCAGCGAGCTGCTCGAACTCATCGAGAAAGGCGAGACCCTGACCACAGACGCGGTCCGGCGTACTGTCGGCATGCTTGAGCAGGGCGGCACCGAGCGGCCCGCGGAGGTCCTGACGCTCAACATCCTCTCCCGACGCGGGCGCACCATCCGTCCCAAGACGCTCGGACAGAAGCGCTACGTCGACGCGATCGACGCGCACACCATTGTCTTCGGCATCGGCCCGGCCGGCACCGGCAAGACCTACCTGGCCATGGCCAAGGCGGTACAGGCGCTACAGGGCAAGCAGATCAACCGGATCATCCTCACCCGGCCGGCGGTCGAGGCGGGGGAGCGGCTGGGCTTCCTGCCCGGCACACTCAACGAGAAGATCGACCCCTACCTGCGCCCGCTCTACGACGCGCTGCACGACATGCTCGACCCGGAGACGATCCCGAAGCTGATGGCGGCGGGCACGATCGAGGTCGCCCCCCTGGCCTACATGAGGGGCAGGACGCTCAATGACGCGTTCATCATCCTCGACGAGGCGCAGAACACCACGCCCGAGCAGATGAAGATGTTCCTCACCCGGCTCGGGTTCGGCTCCAAGATCGTGGTCACCGGCGACGTCACCCAGGTCGACTTGCCCGGAGGGACGACCAGTGGACTGCGGGTTGTGCAGGAGATTCTGAAGGGCGTCGAGGACGTGCACTTCGCGCAGTTGTCCAGCGCCGACGTGGTGCGCCACCGGCTGGTCGGGGAGATCGTCGACGCGTACGCCAGGTGGGACGCCGAGTGGGAGAGCCAGCAGGCGCAGGGCGTGCACGCGGTGACCGGGCGCAGTGCCCAGGGTAACCGCGCCACCCGGCGCCGCTAGACCGAGGGAAGACAGTTGTCCATCGAGATCGCCAACGAGTCGGGTGTCGGTGTCGACACCGACGCCGTGCTCGCCGTCGCCCGGCACGCGCTCGACGAGATGGGGGTCAATCCCCTCGCCGAGCTCTCCGTGCTGCTGGTCGACGTCGACTACATGACCGAGCTGAATCACCGCTGGATGGGCGGCGACGGCCCGACCGACGTGCTCGCCTTCCCCATGGACGAGGGCAGCGTCGATCACGGGCCAGGTGAGAACGCCGCCGTCGGGGGCGAACCTGCACTGCTCGGCGACATCGTGCTCTGCCCGGAAATAGCGGCGAAGCAGGCCGCGACCGCCGGGCACAGCCCCCCCGAAGAGCTGCACCTGCTCACCGTGCACGGCGTCCTGCACCTGCTCGGTTACGACCACGCGGAGCCGGAGGAGGAGCGGGAGATGTTCGGGCTCCAGGCCCGGCTGCTGGCCAGCTGGCGGTCGACCCGCTCCCGGTGATGGACACTTCACTGGCCGTGTCCGCCGCCGGCCTTCCCGACCTGCAACTACTCGTCTTCGCCGCCGGGTTGGTGGTGCTCGCCGGCCTGATCGCGATGACCGAGGCCGCCCTGGCCGCGGTCTCCCCGGCCCGGGCCGCCGAGCTGGCCCGCGACGGCGCGCGGGGCGCGCGTACCCTCCAGACGGTCGCCGGTGACGTGGTGCGTCACCTCAATCTGCTGTTGCTGCTCCGCCTGCTCGCCGAACTCACCGCCACCACCCTGGTGGCGCTGGTCGCGGTGGACACCTTCGGGGCGGGGTGGCGGGCGGCGCTGGTCACCGCCGGGGCGATGACCGTGGTCAGCTTCGTGGTGGTCGGCGTCGGTCCGCGTACCCTCGGCCGGCAGCACGCGTACGCCGTTGGGCGGGCCGCCGCGCCGCTGGTCCGCTGGCTGGGCCGGGTGCTCAACCCGCTCGCGTCGCTGTTGATCCTGATCGGCAACGCGGTCACCCCGGGCCGTGGTTTCCGGGAGGGGCCGTTCGCGACCCAGGTCGAGCTGCGTGAGCTGGTCGACCTCGCCGAGCAGCGGGGCGTGGTGGAGCATGGCGAACGGCAGATGATCCAGTCGGTGTTCGCTCTCGGCGACACCATCGCCCGCGAGGTGATGGTGCCGCGTACCGAGATGGTGTGGATCGAGTCGGGCAAGAACCTGACCCAGGGGCTCGCCCTGTTCCTGCGTTCCGGGTTCTCCCGGATCCCGGTGATCGGCGAGAGCGTCGACGACGTGCTCGGCGTGCTCTACCTCAAGGACCTGGTCCGGCGTACCCAGGGCGGCGCGGCGGAGGACCACCAGCTCCCGGTGGCCGAGTTGATGCGACCGGCCACCTTCGTGCCGGAGTCCAAGCCCGTCGACGACCTGCTGTCGGAGATGCAGGCGGCCCGCAACCACCTGGTCATCGTGGTCGACGAGTACGGCGGTACCGGCGGGCTGGTCACCATCGAGGACATCCTCGAGGAGATCGTCGGGGAGATCACCGACGAGTACGACGTCGAGCGCCCGCCGATCGAGCAGTTGCCCGACGGCGGGGTCCGGGTCACCGCCCGGTTGCCGGTGGAGGATCTCGGCGAGATCTTCGACACCGAGCTGCCACACGACGAGGTGGAGACGGTGGGCGGCCTGCTCGCGCAGTCCCTCGGGCGGGTGCCCATTCCGGGGGCGCAGGTCGAGGTGGCCGGGTTGCGGCTGGTCGCCGAGGGCACAACCGGCCGACGTAACCGCATCGACACCGTGCTGGTGCGCCGGGTGGAACCGACCGACGCGCGAGACGGCCCCGGCGGCCCGCCGGCCGCCTCCCGTTCTGATACCGACCGATCCGAGGAGAGGCAGCCCGCAGATGCCTGAGTCGTCCGCCGTACCAGCCGTCGAGTCCACCGGCTCCGAGTTGAGCGCCGAGGACGGCAAGTTGGTCATCCTCGCCCGGGGTGCGCGGGGGCGGGTGGGTGCCGTGGAGGGTGCCGCGGTCCGGGACCAGGACGGCCGCACCTACGCGGCGGCCAGCGTGTCGCTGCCCTCGCTGACGATCACCGCGCTCCAGCTGGCGGTGGCCTCGGCGGCTGCGGCCGGCGCGACCCGGTTGGAGGCCGCGGTGGTGGTGACCGAGGCGTCCACACTGGATGGTGCCGGCTATGCCGCCGTGCGTGATCTGGCCGTGGACGCGCCGGTGCACGTCGCCGCGCCGGACGGCTCGGTGCTCGGATCGGTGACGGCATGAGCGAGCGTGACGCCGGGCCGTACCGAGCCGGGTTCGCCTGTTTCGTCGGCCGACCAAACGCCGGCAAGTCCACCTTGACCAACGCGATCGTCGGGCAGAAGATCGCGATCACCTCGAACAAGCCGCAGACCACCCGGCACATCATCCGGGCGGTGCTGCACCGGCCGGACTCGCAGCTGGTTCTGGTCGACACGCCGGGCCTGCACCGTCCCCGTACGCTGCTCGGCGAGCGACTCAACGACCTGGTCCGGCAGACCTGGAGTGAGGTCGACGTGATCGGCCTCTGCATTCCTGCCGACGAGGCGGTCGGCCGTGGCGACCGGTTCATCACCGGAGAGTTGGCCGAACTGAAGGCGACTGTGTTCGCGGTGGTCACAAAGACCGACCTGGTGGACCGGAAGCGGCTGGCTGAGCAACTGGTGGCGGTCAGCGAGCTGGGGGAGTTCGCGGAGGTGGTCCCGGTCAGCGCCGTCTCCGGTCACCAGGTGGACACCCTGGTGGGGGTGATGACGCGCTACCTTCCCGAGTCTCCCCAGCTGTACCCGGACGACATGCTCACCGACGACCCGGAGCAGGTGTTGGTCGCGGAGCTGATCCGGGAGGCCGCGCTGGAGGGTGTCCGGGACGAGTTGCCGCACTCCATCGCCGTGGTGGTGGAGGAGATGATCCCCGAGGGGCAGCTCATGAAGATCTACGCCGACGTCTATGTGGAACGGTCCAGCCAGAAGGGGATCGTGATCGGGCACCGGGGCAGCCGGCTCAAGGCTGTCGGCACCGCCGCGCGGCGGCAGATCGAGGAGTTGCTGGGCGCCAGGGTCTACCTCGACCTGCACGTGCGGGTCGCCCAGGACTGGCAGCGGGACCCGAAGCAGTTGCGCAAGCTCGGGTTCTGAGCCGTCAAGTCGTTTCGATGACGGGCACCGGAGGGTAAGGGCAACACGCCGCAATGCCCCCGAACCCCAGATACAGGCTGATGCGAAACAGATACCTGGACCTGCTGCGCTTCCTGGCGATCGTGCGGGTCGTCGTCTACCACGTCACCGGCTGGGCCTCGCTGACGTTGCTCTTCCCGGCGATGTCGGTGATGTTCGCCCTAGCCGGGTCGCTGATGGCGGCGTCGCTGCTCCGGTCCGGGCCACAGGCGGTCGGTCGGCGGCTGCTGCCGTCGCTCTGGGTGGTAGCCCTGATCTTCGTGCCGGCGATGCTGCTCAACGGGCTGCCGTTGACCCCTAGGGTGCTGCTCTGGCTCTTCCCGGTGGCCGACCCGCCGGCGAACTACTGGGGTGCGCTGGCGCTGAGCCCGATCTGGTACCTGCGTGACTATCTCTGGTTCGTGCTCGCCTCCCCGATCGCGGTCTGGCTGTTCCGGCGCTTCCCGGTGCCGACCCTGCTCGCCCCGTACCTTCTGCTGCTGGCGATCGAGATGGACGTCTATCCCAACGCGCCGGTCGTGCTGCGCGAGTTCGGCCTCTACTTCGGTGCCTGGCTGCTGGGTTTCGCCCACCAGAGCGGGATGCTACGTCGGCTGGCCAACCGGGTTCTCGTACCGACTGTGCTCGTGCTGGCCGTGGTCGGCGGCGCCTGGATCCTGGCGAATCCCGGTCCGCGTGGCTTCGACCTGAACGACAACCCGCTCGGCAACGCCCTCTGGTCGGCCGCCTACATCCTGGTGGTCCTCGGTCGGGCCCCGGCGACCGCACGGTGGGTCGACCGCAACGCGCTGTTCGGCCGGGCCGTCACGGTGTTCAACCGGCGGGCGGTGACGGTCTACCTGTGGCACATGACGTTCGTGGTCGCGCTCACCCCGTTGGTGGACGTGGTCGGCTGGTCGCACCAGGATCCGCTGGGACTGGCGATCCGGGTGGCCCTGGTCTTTTTGCTGGTTGGCCTGGTGACCGCGTTGGTCGGCTGGGTCGAGGATGTGGCGGCGGGACGTCCGCCGGAACTGGTACCCGGCGGACGAAGCACTGCCGGCCCGCCGGTCGACGCCGGCCCGCAGCGCCGCGAGGAGGCGGTGCCGGGCCAGGGCTCCCCGATCAGCGCGAGGTGACGGTGATGTTGCCGCTGCCGGTGCGGACATCGAGGACGTCAGTGGCGGACGGGTCGTGCGCCACGTCCAGCACGACGTCGCCGGAACCTGCCTTGGACTGGACCTGGTACGCACCCGCCGGCACGGTCAGCTCGACATCGCCGCTGGACGCGTGCACCCGCGCGGAAGCCGGTCGGTCCAGTTCGACGGTGACGTTGCCGGACCTGGCCTCGGCGTCCACCTGGCCGCCGAGCCGGGTGCCCGTCACATTCCCGGAGGACGCCCGCATCACCACGGGCGAGGCGACGTCGTGCACCTCGATGTTGCCCGAGCCGGTCTCCACTCGGACCGGTCCGGTGGCCTCGGCCACCCGCACGTTGCCGGAACCGACCTTGAGTTCCACCGCGCTGACGCGGCTCAGGTCGATGTTTCCGGAGCCGGTCTCGCCCCGGAAGCTGACCCCCTCGCCAGCAGTCACCTCGAAGGAGATGCTGCACCGATGGCCGCACGAGGTGTCCAGCACCAGTTCGGTGTCCTTGATCTCGTACGTCGTACCCGGCTCGGTGCCCTGGTAACGCACCACCCGCTTGATGCGTACGCCGTCCACGTTGCCGTCTGCACGGACCAGCACGTCTCCGGCGCCGGGCAGGACCCGGATCGCGGTGATCCGTGTGGACTCGGTGGTGTCGAAGTCCAACCGGCGGAACGAGAGGTTGTCGCACCCAACGAGGACGATGAGGGCGGTGGTCGCGGCGACCGCCATGCCGGTCCGGCGTGCGGTGCTCCCGCGCCTGCCGGGCCGACGCGCGGTGCTCGGCCGGTGTGTGGTGGTGTGCCGGTGTGTGGTGGTGTGCCGGTGTGTGGTGCTGGGCCGGTGTGTGGTCGTGGTCCGGTCAAGAGCCATGCTGAGACGCTACGACCGGTGCGGGCGGGCGCGCATCCGGGTTCGCCGGCACGACGACCCCGAGCGGACCCTGAATTCCGACCGGGGTCGGACCTCATTTCCGGCCGGGAGGGAGAATGGGGCGGTGGCCGGATACCGCCGACAGCTCTACCGCGACGACGCGGTGGTGCTGCGTGTGCAGAAACTCGGCGAGTCGGACCGGATCATCACCCTGCTCACCCGGCGGCACGGCCGACTACGCGCCGTCGCCCGGGGGGTGCGCCGGACCACCTCGAAGTTCGGTGCCCGGCTGGAACCGTTCGGCCACGTCGACCTGCAGCTCGCCGGTGACCCCAAGGGGGAGTTGGGTAGTTCGCTGCACAGCGTCAGCCAGGTCGAGGGAATTGACCTCTACGGCAAGCGGTTCCTCGGCGACTACCCCCGCTACACCGCGGCGAGCGCGATCGCCGAGACCGCCGAGCGCCTCACCCCGGTGGAGCGTGAGCCGTCGTTGCGGCTGTTCCAGCTCACCCTGGGGGCACTGCGGGCCCTCGCCGAGGGCAGCCACGCCACGACGCTGGTCCTCGACGCGTACCTGCTGCGTGGCATGTCCCTGGCGGGCTGGGCCCCGGCCCTGACCGCCTGCGCGGTCTGCGGCACGCCGGGCCGGCACCGGGCCTTCTCGGTACCGGCCGGCGGCGCGGTGTGCCCGGACTGCCGCCCACCCGGCGCCGCCCATCCGGCCCCCGCCACCGTCGACCTGATGTCGGCGCTGGCCCTGGGTGACTGGCGGGTCGCCGACGCCACCGAGTCCGCGGTTCGTCGGGAATGCAGCGGACTGGTCGCGGCGCACCTGCAGTGGCACCTGGAGCGCGCGCTACGCTCGCTGCCGCTGGTCGACCGGGGCGGCGTGCCGGCGGCACCCGGCACCCTCCAGGGCCCTGACGACCCGACCGGTGTGGCCGCACCGCCGCGGGCCGCCGGCGTAGGGCCACCCGACCGGGATTCGCAGGACGTGAGCAGGGAGTGAACCGAGTGATTCGTACCACCAGGGCCGGCCGGCGTGCGCCGGTGCCGCCGACACCGCACCCGTCGGGAGCCCGACCGCCGGTGTTGCCGTCGGGGGCGGCGCCCCGGCACGTAGCCGTGGTGATGGACGGCAACGGCCGGTGGGCCAAGGATCGCGGGCTGCCCCGCACCAGGGGACACGAGGCGGGAGAATTCTCTCTCTTCGACACCATCGAGGGCGCTGTAGAGCTGGGCATCCCCTACCTGTCGGCGTACGCCTTCTCCACCGAGAACTGGCGGCGCTCGCCCGACGAGGTGCGGTTCCTGATGGGCTTCAACCGCGATGTCATCCGGCGTCGCCGGGACCAACTGGTCGACCTCGGTGTGCGGGTGGTGTGGTCCGGCCGGGCCGGCCGACTGTGGAAGAGCGTCATCACCGAGTTGCAGACCGCCGAGGAGATGTCCCGCGGCAACTCGACGCTGACCCTGCAGTTCTGCGTCAACTACGGCGGCCAGGCCGAGATCGCCGACGCCACCGCGGCCATCGCCCGGGACGTGGCCGCCGGACGGCTCGACCCGGCGAAGATCACCGAGAAGACGATCGGGCGGTACCTCTACCACCCCGAGGTGCCCGAGGTGGACCTGTTCCTTCGGCCTTCGGGCGAGCAGCGGACGTCGAACTTCCTGCTCTGGCAGAGCGCGTACGCCGAGCTGGTCTTCTTGGACACGCTCTGGCCCGACTTCGACCGTCGCCACCTGTGGTACGCCTGCGAGTTGTACGCCCAGCGCGACCGCCGGTTCGGTGGCGCACTGCCCAATCCGGTGGCGCCGGCCACCTGAGTATCCGGCCACCCGAGCGCTTAGCTGTCGGCCACGCTGGGTATCACCGCTGGCAGCAGCCACTGACGGAGGTGAACCCATATGCTTCGCAAGCGCATCGGGCGGTGGGCGGTGATGGCCATCGCGGTGCCGGTCGCCGCCGCCGGAGCCCGGAAGCTGAGCCACACACTGGAGGCCCGACGTGGCCCCAACCGGGCCACCCGCCTGCTTGACAAGGGCGCCGACCTGATCCGCCCACAGCAGGCCAAACGCCGCCGCTTCTTCTGACGGGACCGGCCGCGCACGGCCCGGACAGCGGCATCTCGCGGTATCCCAGGTGGCGGATACCGCGAGATGCCGCTGTCCGGGCTGTCACGAATCGACCTCGGCGCGGTCGGGGGTGGCCCAGAGGGTGTGGTAGGAGCCGTCCCGGTCGACGCGGCGGTAGGTGTGCGCGCCGAAGTTGTCGCGTAGGCCCTGGATCAGCGCGGCCGGCAGTCGCTGGGCGCGCAGCGCGTCGAAGTACGCCAGCGACGAGGCGAACGCGGGCGCCGGCACTCCGGCGCGGGCCGCGTCGGCCACCACCCGGCGCCAGCTCGGCACGCCGTCGCGGACGGTGTCGGCGAACCACGGCGCCACCAGCAGGGTGGGCAGCTCCGGCTGCTCGCCGTACGCCTGCTTGATCCGGTCGAGGAAACGGGCCCGGATGATGCAGCCGCCCCGCCAGATGGTGGCGGTGCCGCCCAGGTCGACGTTCCAGTCGTACTCGGCACTGCCGGCCCGGATCTGGTCGAAGCCCTGTGCGTAGGCGACGATCTTCGAGGCCAGTAGGGCGCGCCGGACGTCCTCGATGAAGGTCTCGCGGTCACTGACCTGCCACTTGTCCCCGGCATCGGGGAACGCCCGGACTGCTGCCGCACGCTGGCCGGCGTGACCGGAGAGCGAGCGGGCGAAGGTCGCCTCGGCGATGCCCGTGATCGGGATGCCCAGGTCGAGGGCGATCTGGACGGTCCACCGGCCGGTGCCCTTCTGCTCGGCCTGGTCCTGCACCACGTCCACGAACGCCTCACCGGTGGCGGCGTCGGTGTGTGCCAGCACATCGGCGGTGATCTCGATAAGGAAGGACTCCAGTTCGCCGGAGTTCCACTCCCGGAAAATCTGCGCGATCTCCGAAGGCGTGGCGCCCAGCCCGGCCCGCAGCAGATCGTACGCCTCGGCGATGAGCTGCATGTCGGCGTACTCGATGCCGTTGTGCACCATCTTGACGAAGTGTCCGGCGCCGTCCGGCCCGACGTGCTGGCAGCAGGGCACCCCGTCGACGCGGGCGGCGATCTTCTCGAAGATCGGACCGAGCTTGCGGTACGACTCGGCGGAGCCGCCCGGCATGATGCTCGGCCCCCACAGTGCGCCCTCCTCGCCGCCGGAGACGCCGGTACCGACGAAATGCAGGCCCTGCGCCCGCAGCGCCTCCTCGCGGCGGCGGGTGTCGGCGAAGTGCGCGTTACCGCAGTCGATGATGATGTCGCCCTCTTCGAGTAGGGGTATTAGCTCGTCGATCACCGCGTCGGTGGGGCCGCCTGCCTTCACCATGATGATCACCGCGCGGGGACGCTCCAGCGCGGCGACGAAGTCCGCGAGGGACTCCGCCGGGACGAAGGTGCCCTCGTCGCCGTGCTCGGCCACCAGCGACCGGGTCCGCTCCGGCGAGCGGTTGTGCACCGCCACGGTGAATCCGTTGCGGGCCAGGTTGCGGGCCAGGTTCCGACCCATCACCGCCAGCCCGGTCACACCGATCTGTGCCGTCGCCCGATCCGCCATCCTCGTCGCCACCTTCCGCCTTCGACCTGTAGTGCTGCGACGGTATCGCGGTCCCGCTCGATCGTGCGTCGACCCCCACCGCTGGTCATCAGGTGGTCGCATTGCGCAGGCGGGAAATACCGGGTGCGGCCACCGCTGGGTGCGGCTAGCCTATCGTCATGCGCTACTGACGCCCCCCTTTCGAGCCGGGTCCGCCGCCGCCGTGCCGCGACCCGTGTGCTCCCGGGCGTCCG
Organism: Micromonospora sp. LOL_024; assembly: GCF_048060415.1. Lineage (NCBI taxonomy): Bacteria > Bacillati > Actinomycetota > Actinomycetes > Micromonosporales > Micromonosporaceae > Micromonospora > Micromonospora sp. LOL_024. Next base: position 56,878 of record NZ_JBHMIS010000014.1, on the reverse strand, counting down.
CGTTTCACCGCGCACCGCAACCGTCGGTGGTGTCCTCCGTGGTCGGTCCCGGGCAGCAGTCCCATTCCGTTCGGCCGCCGTCGCCGGCGGTCACGAGACACCGCGGATCGGCCGGCTCCCGTCGGTCGCCGCAGAGCCAAGGAGGCACGGATGCCCGCCAAGCGCAACTCCCGCAAGCCCCGTCCGGCCCACCCCGCGCCCCAGGTCGCGGACCTCACGCCGGCAAACCTCGACCAGGTCGTCGTCGCGCCGGCCGCCGCCCTGCCGGCGGCGCGGCCGGCGGCACCGAAGGCCGGCCCGCCGGTGACCGGCGTCCCGGGCGTGGGGCGCGGGCAGCAGGCCGGCCCGGCTCGCCGGTACGCCTTCCGGCGTAGCTGACAGGTCGTCGGGTGTGGTCGCCGTACGGTGGCGACCACACCCGGTCTAAGTGGTCGGCGCAGCAGGGCGTCGCCCCGCACCTCGAAGGGGGCCAGACCTGCCGGGTGGTGTGGCCCGGTCGCCAGCACCAACTCGCCGGCCGCCTGGGTCGCCGCGCTCGACGCTGGCGGGGATCGCTGCACCCGCTGAGGGTGTGCGGTCAACCGATCAGCGGGCGGAAGGTGCCGAGCGTGATGCTGATCGCCAGCGCGGTGCCGGCCACCGCCGTCGCGCCGGCCACGAGCAGCCAGTCGGCGGCGCCGAAGTGCTGCCGGCGGGCAAAGGTGCGCGGCACGCCGGAGTCGAAGCCGCGGGCGTCCATCGCCACCGCCAGCCGGGTGCCCCGCCGGATCGCTCCGACCAGCAGCGTGAACGCGGTCGAGACGAACAACCGCAGCCGGGCCGCCGGGTTGCGGCCCGCCTCCACGCCGCGTGCCCGGCGGGCCATCGCGATCATCTGCCACTCCGCGCCGAGCAGCGGCACCAACCGGAACGCCGCCAGCGCCCCGATCGCGAACCGGGCCGGCACCTTGGCGTTCTGCACCAACGCGTCGGCCAGGTCGGTCGGGTCGGTGGTGGCGAAGACGATCACCCCGGGGAGGGCCACCGCGAACAGTCGCAGCACCAGACCGAGCGCGGTGACCAGCACCCCCGAGGTCACCAGGACCGGCCCCGCGTCGAGCAGCACACGTCCCGACCGGTCCGCCGCGAAGAGCACCAGGGTGACCAGTACGCCGCCGGCAGCGGCCAGCAGCGGCCAGGCCCGCCGGACCAGCACCCGGGGGTGTATGCCGAACAGCGGCAGTACCGCCAGCTCCACCGCGATCGCGATGGCCGGCGCCACCGGGTCCAGCGTTGCCATCAACGGGATCGCGAACAGCACCGCCGCCGCCAGCTTGGCCACCGGGTTGCGCCGGGCCAGCGGCGCGTCCGGCCGGGCGATCGGCGCCAGGTCGATCATCGCTGCTCCGGCGTGGGGCCGGTGGACACGGGCGTCGCGGTTCGGGCGCTGTCGGTGCCCGCGGCCGTACCCGCGGTTGCGGCCGGGGCGGAACTGGCAGTCTCGGCCGGTGCCGGCGGGTGGCCGAGGGTCAGCGTGCGGTCGGCGAGTGCGGTAACGAACTCGGTGTCGTGGGTGACCGTGACCAGGCCATGGCCCGCCTCCCGCAGCTCCGCGAAGAGATCCACCAACTCCCACCAGGTCCGCCGGTCCTGGCCGAAGGTGGGTTCGTCGCAGATCAGCAGGCGGGGGGCGGTGGCCAGGGCGGTCGCCACGCTCAACCGCCGCGCCTCGCCACCGCTGAGAGTGTATGGGTTGGCTCCGGAGAGCCGGGCCAGCCGTAGCCGGTGCAGCAGCTCCTCGACGCGGTCGTCGACCGCCGCCTCGGTGGCACCGGACCGGCGGGGACCCAGCGCCAACTCGTCGCGGACCGTGGCGGTGACGAACTGGTGCTCGGGGTCCTGGAACACCGAGCCGATCCGGCCGGCCAGCGCAGGAGCCCGCCAGCGGTGCGGGGCAGTGCCGGCGTCCTTTCCGGCCAGTTCCGGGCTTGCCGTCAGCCGCCCGCTGCCAGGTCTGCGCAGCCCGCCGAGCAGCAGCGCGAGGGTGGACTTGCCGGCGCCGTTGCGGCCGAGCACCGCGAGCGTCTCACCAGCGCGTACGGTCAGGTCGGTGGGGGCCAGCCGGGGCGGCAGGCCGAGCCGGTCCGTGGTGAGCAGCACCTCGCCGGCCGGGCCGGTGGCCCGGCGCGGTGGGATCTCCCGGCCGGGCACCCACACACCCTCGGCGGCGAGCGTGGCCCCGTGGGCGGCGAAGATCGCCGCTGGCGGTCCGTCGGCGCGCACTCCGCCACCGGGTTCGAGTACCACCACCCGGTCGACCAGGGGCAGTGCGTCGGTGACCCGGTGCTCGACCAGGATCAGCGTGGTCTGGTCGCCGACCGCCCGGGCGAGTGCCGCGCGGATCAGGGCGGCGCCGGCCGGGTCGAGGTTGGCGGTGGGCTCGTCGAGCAGCAGCAGCCCGGGGCGCAGCGCGAGCACGCCGGCCAGGGCGAGACGCTGCTGTTCGCCGCCGGAGAGGGCGGCGGTGGGTCGGTCCCGGTGGTAGGGGAAGCCGACCCGGTGCAGCGCCTGGTCCACCCGGGGCCAGATCAGCCCGGCCGGTACGCCCCGGTTCTCCAGCCCGAACGCCACGTCGTCGCCGCTGCGGGCCATCACGAGCTGCGTCTGTGGGTCCTGGAAGACGATGCCAACCCTGTCCCGGGCCTCGGCGGCCGGCCGGCCGCCGACCTCGATCGAGCCCTCGTGTTCGCCGGAGTCCTCGGGCAGCAGCCCGGCCAGCGCGGCCAGCAGTGTGCTCTTGCCGGCGCCCGAGGGCCCGAGGAGCAACACCCGTTCGCCGCGCTCGACCCGCAGGTCCACTCCGCGTACCGCCCAGGCTCGTCGCCCGGCGTGCCGCCAGCCGAACCCGCGCAACCTCACCCCACCCACGCCCCCACCCCCTCTCCCATGCTCGGCCGTGCCCGGTTGATCATGAGTTGGCGTGACTCGAAGGTCGGGCTGCCTCCTAATCATGATCAACGCGATGGCGAGGTCAGACGAGAGGGCGGTCGCGGCCGGAGGGGAAGCGGGCGAGGACGCCGGTGCCGGCCAGGGCGCGGGTGAGCAGGTGCGCGCCGGCGCCCGCGATCACGGTGGCGCTGAGCACGGTGAGCAGCGCGTACGGGATGCGGTAGCTGGCCATCGCATACGCGGCGTTCCAGACGAAGAAGTCGAACAACGCCGCGCCGAGCCCGGTCAACGCGCCGGCCAGCAGCGCGGTCGGCAGCCGGAACGAGCGGTATCGGAAGGCGGCGAACGCCAACTCCGCGCCGAGACCCTGGATCAGTCCCTGGAGGATGGTGATGCCGCCCCACTCCGAACCGAGCAGCGCGGAGACCGTCGCGGCGACCGCCTCGCAGAACAGCGCGGCACCCGGCTTACGGATCACCAACCCGCCGAGCACCGCAGGTACCAGCCAGACGCCGTACATGAGGGCCTGGCTGGCCGGGAAGAACGCGAAAGCCGGGTCGGCGGCCCGCCAGAGCAGTCCCCAGGCCCAGAAGATGACACCGAAGCCGACGGCGATCACCGCGGCCACGACGATGTCGATGGTGCGCCACCGGCTGCTGGTCGGTTGATTCATGATTGCTCCCAGTTCAAGGTCGAACCAAGGCAAGACGCACGCTCGGCCCGGCGGTGCCGGGCGTGGCGGGCTGGAGGTGGACCGAACTCCCTGCGCTGGCATTACCCAGATCAGGTATCGAGGGTCTGCGGGCGGACCCGCACTCTCAGCGCTGTGCGCTCCCCTGTCGGAGGTGTTGTCTGTCCCGCCGACGCTAGCATCCCCGAAGATCGACAGACAATGTGATCTTCGCAGGTGGCGAAGGGTGCTCGCCTCCGACCTGGCGGCGCGGATGGCACTCGGGCCCGGCCAATTTTGTGACGTTCATCGACGTTGCCGGCTCTGGGCGGTAATCTCAGGCCGCCGATCCGCAACTGGCCGAGGGGCGACGGGTGACCACAGACACTGAACATGCCTCGGCGGCCGGTGAGCCGGAAGGTCCGCTCACTGGCACAGGGGTCGTCACCAAGGCCCGCCCGCCGGAGACCGCCGCGGCGCCGCCGCCCCGCCGGTGGCTCGGCGACCGGATCGGGTCGGTGGAGGTCCTGGCGGCACTACTGGTCCTGCTGATCATCTTCCGGGATCCGCTGGCCGCCGCACTGGACGATCCCCGGATACAGACCTGGACCACCGTCTTCGTCTCGATCATGGTTCAGGCGGTGCCGTTCCTGGTCTTCGGGATCCTGCTCTCCGCCGTGATCGCGGTCTTCGTACCCCGGTCGTTCTGGGCGCGGGCGCTGCCTCGGCATCCGGCCCTGGCGGTGCCGGCGGCCAGCGCGGCCGGGGTGGTGCTGCCGGGCTGCGAGTGTGGCGCGGTGCCGATCGCTGGCTCGCTGATCCGCCGGGGCGTCACCCCGGCCGCCGCGCTCGCCTTCCTGCTCGCCGCCCCGGCGGTCAACCCGATCGTGCTCACCGCCACCGCGGTCGCCTTCCCCAACAACCCCGAGATGGTCGTCGCCCGGGGCGTCGCCAGTCTGGTGGTCGCGATGGTCATGGGCTGGCTCTGGCTGCGGCTCGGCCGCACCGAATGGATCAGGATGCCGCGCCGGCCAGAGTTGGACGACGCCTCCCGGACCCGCGCCTTCTGGGCCGCCGTCCGGCACGACGTGACCCACGCGGGCGGGTTCCTGGTGCTCGGCGCGATGGCCGCGGCCAGCATCAACGTGCTGGTGCCGGAGCGATGGCTGCAGACCCTGGCCGACAACGCCTGGCTGTCGATCCTGGCGCTGGCGTTGCTCGCGGTACTGCTCTCGCTCTGCTCGGAGGCGGACGCCTTCGTCGCGGCCTCTTTGTCGCAGTTCTCTCTCACGTCCCGACTGGTGTTCCTGGTGGTGGGGCCGATGGTCGATCTCAAGCTCATCTCGATGCAGGCCGGTGTCTTCGGCCGCCGGTTCGCCTTCCGGTTCGCGCCGACCACGTTCGCGGTGGCCCTGCTGGTCGCCACCGGAGCCGGCATGGTGCTGCTGTGAACCGGCAGGCGCAGGCGGTGGTCCTGCTGCTACTCGGCGGCGCGGTGATCCGGGCCAGCGTTACCGACCTCTACCTGCGATACGTCAAGGAGGGGCTGCGCCCCTTCCTGATCGCCGCCGGCCTGCTGCTGGTGGTCGCCGCGATCATGACGCTCTGGCACGAGCTGCGTCCGGCCGCGCCCGCCGCGCTCGCGCCGGCCGGCGGTGCCGCTGACGGCCCCGGCGTCGCGCCCGCCGACCGTGCCGCCGGCGACCACGACCATCACGAGCCGCGGATCGGATGGCTGCTCATCCTGCCCGTGCTCGGCCTGCTGCTGGTCGCCCCGCCGGCCCTCGGGTCGTACGCCGCCGGGCAGGCCGGCACCGCGCTCAGCAGCCAGCAGCAGTCGGACTACCCGCCACTGCCCGAGGGTGACCCGGTGCAGGTAAGCGTCCTCGACTACGCCTCCCGGGCGTTGTTCGACCGGGGCGCGTCGATCGGCGACCGGCGGGTACAGCTCACCGGTTTCATCGCCAGCGGGGCCGGTGGGGAGCCGATCCTGGCCCGGATGGTGCTGTCCTGCTGTGCCGCCGACGGCCGGCCGATCAAGCTCGGGATGCTCGGCGACGTGCCCGCCGGGCTGCCCAACGACAGCTGGGTGGAGGTCGTCGGGCGCTACAGCGACCGGCTGGGCCGGGATCCGGTCAACGACGCGGAGATCCCCTACCTCGAGGTCGAGTCCTGGCGGCAGGTGCCGGTACCCAGGCAGCAGTACGACTGACCCGGCCGGGCAGACCGGGTACGGGGCGTCGGTAGGCTGCCGGCATGCGTGTCGACGCCCGAGGTCTGCGGTTCGAGGTCACCGTCGGGGGACCCGAGCAGGGGGAACCGGTGCTGCTGCTGCACGGATTCCCGCAACATTCGGGTGAGTGGGACGGCGTGTCGCCAACCCTGCACGCCGCCGGTCTGCGCACCTACGCTCTGGACCAGCGGGGCTACTCGCCGCAGGCGCGACCCACCCAGGTCGAGGCGTACCGGCTCGCTGAGCTGGTCGCCGACGCGGCGGCGGTGCTGGACGCCCTCGGCGTGGCCACCGCGCACGTGGTCGGACACGACTGGGGCGCCATCGTCGGCTGGGCGCTGGCCGCCAGCCGACCGGATCGGGTACGCACCCTGACCGCGGTCTCCGTGCCGCACCCGGCGGCCATGGCGCACGCGCTGGACAACGACCCGCAGCAGAAGGCGCGCTCGGCGTACATGCTGCTGTTCCGGCAGCCGGTGGTGGCCGAGAAGACCCTGCTGGCCCTGGGCGCCGCCGGGCTGCGCCGGCTGCTGCACGGAGTCGGTGACGCCAACCGGGCGGCCGGGTACACCGATCCGATGCGTGGGCCGGGCGCGCTGACCGCCGCGTTGAACTGGTACCGGGCGATGTCCCGGCGGGAGTTCGCGGCGGTCGGCCCGGTGGCGGTGCCGACCACCTATGTGTGGAGCGACGGTGACGTCGCCATCGGACGGGTCGCGGCGGGGGCCTGTGCCGCCCACGTGAGCGGCGACTTCCGGTACGTCGAACTGGCCGGGGTCAGCCACTGGATTCCGGACGAGGCGCCGGCGCCGTTGGGCGAGGCGATCCTGGCCCGGACGCTTCCGGCCGGCTGAGTGAGCGCAGGGAAGACGCCGCCCGGCACCGAGGACCACCTGGTCACGGTGGCGAGACGATGAACCGGGTGGCGTACGGCCAGCGCGGGCAGGGTCGCAAGCCGGAGCTGGTGCGTTTCGCGCACCGGATGGCCAGTGGTGGCCTGGCCCTCATGCTGGTCGCGATGGTCAGCGCGGTGCTACTGATCACCGACTTCGTGCTGGACCGGCTGGTCGCCTTCCTGCTCAGCGCGGTCACCGGTCTCTGGTTTCTCACCTTCTGGGTGGCGCTGCCGTTCGCCCGGCGAGGTTGGGGTGAGGACGATATCGACGACGAGGAGGATCCGAGCGGCCTCCAGCAGAGCTGAGCACGAGGCCGCCGCGGATAATCGTGACTACCTTTGGGTAACAAACGCGGGTAGCCTACTGAGCAGGCGGAACAGTCTCCAGTGTCCGGATCGAGCCCGGGGGTTTGCCGTGGCCATTGCCGAAGACGACCGTTCGTCAGCCACCGACGACCGCCGCGCCGACCCACCGCCCGACGCGACAGGTCAGGCGTCGACCGACGCGGCGGCCACCGTGTCCGAGAAGGAGGCCCGCCAGGTCGCCGAGGGGGCCCGGCACACCAGTTGGGATCGGCCCAGCTTCGGCAAGGAACTCTTCCTGGGCCGGCTGCGGCTCGACCTGATCGACCCGTGGCCCCGACCGGACCAGGCCGAGCAGGCCCGGGCCGAGGATTTCCTCGGCAGGCTCCGCGACTTCGTGGCGTCCGAGATAGACGGTGCGGCGATCGAGCGGGATGCGCGCATTCCCGACGAGATCTTCCAGGGCCTGGCCCGGTTGGGCGCCTTCGGGATGAAGATCGACCGGGAGTACGGCGGGCTCGGGCTCAGCAACCTGCACTACTGCCGGGCACTCATGCTGGCCGGCTCGGTGAGTCCGGCGATCGGTGCGTTGCTCTCGGCGCACCAGTCGATCGGCGTGCCGCAGCCGGTGAAGATGTTCGGTACCGACGAGCAGAAGCGGCGGTTGCTGCCCCGGCTGGCCGCCGGTGAGGTATCCGCGTTCCTGCTGACCGAACCGGACGTGGGCTCCGACCCTGCCCGGTTGGCGACCAGCGCGCAGCCGACCCCGGACGGTACCGGCTACCGGCTCAACGGCGTCAAGCTGTGGGCCACCAACGGCACCGTGGCCACCCAACTCGTGGTGCTGGCCCGGGTGCCGAAGGGCGCCGGGCACAAGGGTGGCATCACCGCCTTCGTGGTCGACGGCGACGCCGAGGGCATCACGGTCGAGCGCCGCAACGCCTTCGTCGGCCTGCGCGGCCTGGAGAACAGCCTGACCCGCTTTCACGACGTCTTCGTGCCGAGGGAGAACGTGATCGGCGGCGAGGGCAAGGGGCTCCGGATCGCCCTGAGTACGTTGACCACCGGTCGCCTGTCGTTGCCGGCGATGTGCGTCGGCGCCGGCAAGTGGGCCCTGCACGTGGCCCGGGAGTGGTCCGCCGATCGGGTGCAGTGGGGCCGGCCGGTCGGCGAGCACGAGGCGGTCGCGCAGAAGCTCGCCTTCATCGCCGCCACCACCTACGGCATGGAGACGATGCTCGACCTCTGCTGCCTGCTCGCCGACGACGACCGCAACGACATCCGGATCGAGGCGGCGCTGGTGAAGCTCTACGCCAGCGAGATGGCGTGGCGAATCGCCGACGAACTGGTCCAGATCCGCGGTGGCCGGGGGTACGAGACGGCCGAGTCGTTGGCCGCCCGGGGCGAGCGCCCGGCCGCGGTCGAACAAATGCTGCGCGACCTACGGATCAACCGGATCTTTGAGGGGTCAACCGAGATCATGCATCTACTCATCGCCCGCGAGGCGGTGGACGCTCACCTTTCGGTCGCGGGGGACATCGTCGACCCCGACGCCGGGCTCGGCAGAAAGGCCAGGGCCGGTGCGCGGGCCGGCGCGTTCTACGCACGGTGGCTGCCGACCCTCGCGGTCGGCAAGGGACAGCAACCGACCGGGTACGCCGAGTTCGGTCCGCTCGCCGGGCATCTGCGTCACGTCGAACGCGCCAGTCGGAAGCTGGCCCGGTCCACCTTCTACGCGATGTCCCGCTGGCAGGGGAAGCTGGAACGCAGACAGGCGTTTCTCGGCCGGGTGGTGGACATCGGTGCGGAGTTGTTCGCCATGAGCGCGGTCTGCGTGCGCGCCCACTCGGAGCGCGACGCCCGACCGGAGAACGTCGAGCTGGCCGACCTGTTCTGCCGCCAGGCCCGGGCGCGGGTCGATGCGCTGTTCACCGCCCTGTGGGACAACACCGACTCGGTCGACGTGGTGGCAGCCAAGCGGATCCTCGCCGGCCGCTACGCCGCCGTGGAAGAGGGCGTCATCACCCCACCGGCCGACCTGCCCTGGGTGACCGGCTGGACTCCCGGCCCGTCCACCGTCACCACCGACGCCCGCCGCCGCATCCCCCCACCCGCCTGAACTTCGTTACCCCACGGCTTCTGTTGGTCAAGATGGGGTGGGTCAGTCGTGGTGAGGGTCGCGGAGGCCGAGGCGACGTAGTTCGAGGGCGGCCAGGGCGTCGACGGTGGCGTCGTCGCCGCGGCGCCACGCCTCGGCCACGTCCGGGGCGATCCGGGTCAGCTTGCGTAGCGGCTGTCCGGCCAGGGCGCGCAGGGCAAGCAGGTCCCGGCCGGCGGGCGCGCCGGCCAGCGCCGCCGCCGACCCGGCCCGGCGCATCCAGCGCACCCGAAGCGGCAGCCAGCCGAACAGCACCAAACCGAGCGGGACGATCAACAGGCCGACGGCCAGTGCCAGCGCCAACTGGTCGACGAGTTCCTGCTGGTCCCGTCCGGCCTCGGCGAGCGAACGGGCCGCATCGGCCGCCCGTTCGAACGGCGCGGTCAACTCGTCTCCGACCAGCGGTACCCGGCCGACTTTTCCGCCGGCCTCGGCGAGGTTGTCGGCGAGCCCGCCGCCGGCCCCCTCCATCTTCTGGCCCGGCACGGCCAGCTCCTGCACCAGATCATGCAGCCACCGCGCCCCCCGAATCGTCGCGTACACCCAGGCGACGACGAGCAGATCGGTGAGCAGTTGCCGCAGGGCGGCCGGAAAGCGATCAGCGTAGATCTTCACGCCGGACAGCGTGCCACGGCACGACCCATCAGGCATCCCGACGTCGGCGGTCGCCGGCCCGCCGATCATGCACTTCAGGTCGCCGGTGTGCCCACACCGACGGTTCTCGCCCGACGGACCGTACAAGGTCGGTAGGGCGGTGGGGTCAGCGGGCGCAGGCGGGGCAGGTGCCGAAGATCTCCAGGGTGTGGCTGACGTCGGTGAAGCCGTGCTGTGCGGCCACCCGGTCGGCCCAGGTCTCCACGGTGGGGCCGGCGACCTCGACCGCACGACCGCAGGCCCGGCAGACGAGATGGTGGTGGTGGCCCTGGCTACACCGGCGGTAGAGATGCTCCCCACCCGGGGGTCGCATCACGTCGATCTCGCCCGCTTCGGCCAAACCCTGCAACGTCCGGTAGACCGTGGTCAACCCGACCCGCTCGCCCCGATCGCGCAGCATCGCGTGCAGGTCCTGGGCGCTGTGGAAGCCCTCCACCTCCGCCAGCAGAGCACTCACGGCGGAGCGTTGGCGGGTGTTGCGGACAGCGGTACCGCTCTCACTCATGACTGCACTCCGTTTCGCCACACGCCGCCCTGAGGCGTCGCCGCGTCCAGCCGCCTGGTTCGCTCGCTCATGATCCCTCCCCGGCGTGGCTGACGGCGTCGGCCACGATATGCGCGACGTGCTCGTCGACCAGGGTGTACGCGATCTCCCGGCCCCGCCGGGAACCACGAACCACGCCCGCCCCACGTAGCACCCGCAGATGTTGGGAGACCAGCGGTTGCGTGACCCCGAGCTTGTCCACCAACTCGTGCACGCAACGCTCACCGCCGGCCAGTTCGCTGACTATGGCCAGCCGGATCGGCGCAGAAAGAGCGCGCAGAAGCTCGCTGGCACCCTCGTACGCGTCGTAGCCGGATCCACTGGTCACCCTGCAACGGTAACCAATACCGGCGTGGACCTCGTGGTCAGGATCCGCCGAGCACGACCTCGTGGGGTTCGGGGGTGGCCGCCGGCTCCGGTCTGGACCGCCGAATCCGCCGCCAGACAGCGGCCAGCAGGGTGACCACGACGAACGAGGCGATCGCGAGCACCACCACCGAGGCACCGGGCGCGGTGTCGGCGACCGCGGCCAGCCAGACCCCCGCGCCGGCGGCGAAGAGGCCGAGCGCCATCGCCGCCGCCATGGTGCTCCGGAACCCCCGGGTCACCTGCTGGGCGGTGGCCACCGGGACGACCATCAGGGCGCTGATCAGCAGTACGCCCACTGCCCGCATGGCGATTGTCACCGTGATCGCGGTGGTCACCGCGAGCAGCAGGTTCAGTGCCCGCACCGGCAGACCGGACACGCGGGCGTACTCCTCGTCATGGCAGACGGCGAAAAGGGCGGGTCGCAGCGCGATCATGGTGATCAGCACTGCCGTGCCGAGCACCGCGATGGTGGCCAGGTCGTTGCGGGAGGTGGTGGTGAGCGCACCGAACAGGTACGCGTTGAGGTTGGCGCTGGTGCTGTCGGAGAGCCCGACCAGGACCACCCCGCCGGCGATGCCGCCGTAGAACAGGAGCGCCAGGGCCAGGTCGCCGGAGGTACGGCCGCGCTCCCGGATCAGCTCGATGACGACCGCGCCGATGGTGGCCGCCAACACCGCCATGATCACGGGGGAGGTCTGAAAGAGCAGGCCGGCGCCGACCCCGGTCAGCGCCACGTGCCCGATGCCGTCCCCGATCAGTGCCAGGCGCCGTTGCACCAGGTAGATGCCGAGCGTCGGCGCGGCCAAGCCGATGATCAGTGCGCCGATCAGGGCGCGCACCATGAACTCGTACTGGAAGAGGCTCATCGGGATGTCCACAGCCCGACGGGTTCCTCGGGACCGTGCGGGTGCACGTGGTCGTGGTCCGGCGCGGCGTGGTGCCCGGCCGGTTCGGGCACGGCGCCGTCGTGCGCGATCAGCCCCTGGTGTACGACGACCGCCCGACTGATCAGCGGTCGCAGCGGACCCAGTTCGTGCGCGACGAGCAGCACGGTCCCCCCGTCGTCGACGAAGCTGCGCAGCGCACCGGCGAAGGCCTCCTGGCTGGCCGCGTCCACGCCGGCCGTCGGCTCGTCGAGCACCAGCAGTTCGGGCCGACCGGCCAGCGCCCGGGCGATCAGGGTGCGTTGCTGCTGCCCGCCGGAGAGGGTGGCCACCGGGTCCTTGGCGCGGTCGGCCAGCCCGACGGCGCGCAACGCCGCGCCGACCGCCTCCCGGTCGGTGCGCCCTGGCGGACGCAGGACGCCCCGGCGGGCCAGCCGCCCGGAGGCGACCACCTCGGCCACCGTCGCCGGCACGCCGCTGCCGGCACCGAGGCGTTGCGGGACGTACCCGATGCGGCGCCATTGCCGGAACCGGCGCCCCGGCTCGCCGAAGAGGCTCACGGTGCCGGCGCTGAACGGGACCAACCCGAGGATGGCGCGGATCAGGGTGGACTTGCCGGAGCCGTTGGCGCCGAGGACCGCGATCACCTCACCGGCGGTCACGGTCAGCGAGACGTCACGGAGCACGGGGCGGCCGTCATAGCCGACCACCCCGTGCGTGACGGCGATGACTTCAGGTGTCACGAGCAGCTCAACGCCGTCCTCAGGGCCTGCAGGTTGGTGCGCATGACCGAAAGGTAGTCCCCGCCGTTTTCCTCGGACAGTCCCTCGATGGGATCGAGCACCGCGGTCTGGGCGCCGACCTCCCGGGCGATCGTCTCGGCGACCTTGGGGCTGACCAGCGTCTCGAAGAAGATCGTGGTCGCTTTGTGCTCCCGGGCCTCCTCGGCGACCGCGGCCAGCCGCTGCGGCGACGGCTCGTCCTCCGGGGTCAGGCCGCTGATTCCGATCTGCTCCAGCTGGTACTTCTGCGCCAGGTAACCGAAGGCGGCATGGCTGACCACGATCTCCCGACGCTCGCAGGTCTTGAGGCCCTCGGTGAACTCGGTGTCGAGCTTCTCCAGCTCGGTCCGCAGGGCAGCCGCCCGCTGGGTGTAGTCGCCGGCCCGGTCCGGGTCGACGGCGCCGAGCCGATCGGCGAGCTTGTCGCCGACGGTGGCGAGCCGGGTCGGGTCGAGCCAGAGGTGTGGGTCCTTGGCGTCCGACTCGCCTTCGGCGTGCTCCTCCTCGGCGTGCTCCTCGTCCTCGTCGTGGCCGTGCTCGTCCTCGTCGGCGTGCTCCCCGTCGTGGTCGTGGTCGTGCCCGCCGGCCGCGGCGTCAAGCAGCGGCTGCACGCCTGCCACGTCGAAGGCGTGGTCACCGGCGTTCTGCTCGATCGCCTCGTCCACGGCGGGCTGGAAGCCGTCCAGGAAAACGACCAGCTGCGCCTCGCTGATCTGCCCGACCTGGCTCGGGTTCAGCTCCAGGTCGTGCGGCTCGGCACCGGGCCGGGCCAGGTTGGTCACGGCGACGCCGTCGCCGCCGATCTGCTCGGCGAGGAACTGCAACGGGTAGAAACCGGCCACCACGTCGATCCGCTCCGGGTCGGCGCCGGCCGGGTTGTCATCGGTCGAGCACGCGGCGACGCCGGTCAGGGCGAGCAGGGCGGCCGTGGCGGTGGCCAGGGCACGCGGGGCGGGGCGGAAGGTCATGTCACCGACTGTCCGCGACAACGAGAATGATTGTCAAAAAAGCATAATTGCATGTCAGAGCAGCTTCACCAGGGCCGCGATGACCAACAGGGTCAGCGCCAGCAGCCGGATCACCCGGGTCTGCGGGGTCTGCACCCGCCAGGTCGTCACCAGCAGCGCGACCAACCCGCCTGCCAGCAACAAGGTCAACAGCCCGCCGGGTACCCCCGGGGTGAAGAACGCCACCAACACGAGGAGCAGGGTGACCAGGAACACCGTCGTCGGGTTGACCCGGGCCAGCCGGCCGGTGATCCCGTGCTGCGTACGCTGCATTCCTCAGACTCTACGAGGAGGATGCTCCGGTGCTGGTGACCAACCGGTTCGTGGTGGACGACGACAACGCCGAGGCATTCGCCGCCCGGGCCCACGCGGCCCTCGCCGCGCTCGCCGCCGCGCCCGGCTACCTGCGCGGACAGCTGGTCCGGGCGCTCGACGACCCCCGCCACTGGTGCCTGGTCACCGAGTGGGAGTCGGTCGGCACCTACCGCCGCGCGCTCGGCGGATTCGACGTGAAGATCACGGCGGTGCCGCTGCTCGCCGAAAGCGTCGACGAGCCGTCCGCGTACGAGGCGTTGGCCACCGCCGCGCCGGGCGGTGACGTGGTGACGGTCGCCAGCGACCGGGCTGCGGGTCCTTACCGCTGAGCCACCGGGCACTACGCTGGCCCCTATGACCGCTCCCGGACCGGCAGCCCCACCACCGGACCCGTCGCTGCCCGACCAGCAGGGACCTCAGGTCTCGAGCGAGACCGGCATGTTGCCGGGCGCGTCCGGTCCGCCGTCCACCGAGGGCACCGCCGTGACGCCCACAAGTCCCGCCGCGTCGGCATCTCCGGATGCCTTCGAGCCGGGCGTCCCTGCGCCGCCGCCCGGTCCCGGAGTCGCACCGCCGTTCGCGGCCCCACCGACCGAAGGCGGCCGGTCCCGGCTCTGGCTCGGCCTGGGTGCCGGGGCGCTGGCCCTGCTGCTGTGCTGCGGTGGCGGCGGCACCGCGGTGGTCGGCCTGCTGGTCAGCGGGGTGCAGGCAATCGAGGAGCAGGGCCGTACGGTCTCCGGGGACTACTACCGGGCCCTCGCCGACGGTGAGTACGGCCGGGCGTACGACCAGCTCTGCGAGGACGCCCGGCGGCGCGAATCCCGGCAGGAGTTCGAGCGCCGTACCGCCGCGGAGCCGCAGATCGCCGCCTACCGGGTCGGCGAGGTGAACACCACCACCCTCACGGTGCCGGTCGAGGTGACCTTCGCCGGCGGTGGCCAGGAACGGCAACAGGTCGTGCTCGCACAGGACACCCAGACCGGTGGCATGGAGGTCTGCGGAGTCAACTGACCGGGCGCAGGTAATGTGCTCGGGCGGTGCCCACACCGGCCGTACCGTTGTCTGCGACTGTTCGATCCATCCCACCACGTCCCCGCCGACCGCCAGTCGGCGTAGGAGGAAAAATGCCAGCCGACCGAATCGACGCCGTCGTCAGCCTCGCCAAGCGCCGAGGCTTTGTCTTCCCCTCCAGCGAGATCTACGGGGGCACCCGGTCGGCGTGGGACTACGGTCCGCTCGGTGTGGAGCTCAAGGAGAACGTCCGCCGGCAGTGGTGGAAAACCATGGTCCAGCAGCGCGACGACGTGGTGGGCCTGGACTCTGCGGTGATCCTGGCCCGCGACGTGTGGGCCGCCTCGGGCCACCTGGACGCCTTCGTCGACCCGCTGACCGAGTGCCAGTCCTGCCACAAGCGGTTCCGTGCCGACCACCTGGAGGAGGCGTACGAGGCCAAGCACGCCCGCCCGCCGGCCTCGCTGGCCGAGCTGAACTGCCCCAACTGTGGCAACAAGGGCACCTTTACCGAGCCGCGGATGTTCAACGGCCTGATGAAGACCTACCTGGGCCCGGTGGAGAGCGACGAGGGCCTGCACTACCTGCGCCCGGAGACCGCCCAGGGCATCTTCGTCAACTACCGGAACGTGGAGACCGTCGCCCGCAAGAAGCCGCCGTTCGGCATCGCGCAGACCGGCAAGTCGTTCCGCAACGAGATCACCCCGGGCAACTTCATCTTCCGTACCCGTGAGTTCGAGCAGATGGAGATGGAATTCTTCGTCGAGCCGGGCACCGACGAGCAGTGGCACGAGTACTGGCTCACCGAGCGCTGGAACTGGTACCTCGACCTCGGACTGTCCGAGCACAACCTGCGCCTGCACGAGCACCCCAAGGAGAAGCTCTCCCACTACTCGAAGCGCACCGTCGACATCGAGTACCGGTTCCAGTTCGGCGGTACCGAGTTCGCCGAACTGGAGGGCGTCGCCAACCGCACCGACTTCGACCTCTCCACGCACAGCAAGCACTCCGGCGTCGACCTTTCCTACTTCGACCAGGCCAAGCAGGAACGGTGGATGCCGTACGTGATCGAGCCGGCGGCCGGCCTCACCCGCGCGGTGCTGGCGTTCCTGCTGGAGGCGTACGACGAGGACGAGGCACCGAACACCAAGGGCGGCGTCGACAAGCGGACCGTGATGCGCTTCGACCCGCGGCTGGCCCCGGTCAAGGTGGCGGTGCTGCCGCTGTCGCGTAACGAGGCGCTCTCGCCCAAGGCGAAGGCCCTCGCCGCGCAGCTGCGCAAGCGTTGGGTGGTCGAGTTCGACGACTCGCAGGCCATCGGCCGCCGCTACCGTCGTCAGGACGAGATCGGCACCCCGTTCTGCGTCACCGTCGACTTCGACACCTTGGACGACGACGCCGTGACCATCCGCAACCGGGACACGATGACCCAGGAGCGGATCGCCCTGGACCAGGTCGAGCGCTTCCTGATCGATCACCTCCCCGGCTGCTGACGGATAAGGAGGGGCCTTCCTGATCAGCGTCGTCCGGCTTCGTCGGGCCCGGCGGATCTCCTCGTCCAGGGACGCTAGGTCGGCGTAACCCGCTGGACGGCCGCTGCGACGGCCGCTCGCACCAGACGTAGCTGCCGCAGGTCGCGCGCCGCGTCCACGACCGCGCGAGCCGGCTCGCAGACCGGTAGAGCGGCGGGCGTCAGCAGGTGACCCCTCCTTACACTTGGGCGGTGCCGAAGATCGTTGCTGCCCCACGCCCGCTGAGCATCGCGCCGCACCAGGTGTGGCCGCCGGTGGTGCTCGCGCCGATGGCCGGCATCACCAACGTCGGGTTCCGGCAGCTCTGCCGGGAGCAGGGCGGCGGCATCTACGTCTGCGAGATGATCACCACGGTCGCGCTGGTCGAGCGGAATCCGAAGACGCTGCGGATGATCGCGTTCGGGCCGGACGAACGCCCGCGCAGCCTCCAGCTTTACGGTACCGATCCGGAGACGACCGCCGCCGCCGTGCGGATCGTGGTCGCCAAGGGGCTCGCCGACCATATCGACCTCAACTTCGGTTGCCCGGTCCCGAAGGTCACCCGTCGCGGTGGCGGTGCGGCGCTGCCCTGGCGGCGTCGGCTCTTCGCCCGCCTGGTGCGGGCCGCGGTGGACGCCGCGTCGCCCGCCGGTGTGCCGGTCACGGTGAAGATGCGCAAGGGCATCGATGACGACCACCTGACGTACGTCGAGGCGGGGCTCGCCGCGCAGGAGGCCGGCGTCGCCGCGGTCGCGCTGCACGGTCGTACGGCGGCGCAGCGGTACTCGGGCACGGCCGACTGGGATGCCATCGCCACGCTCAAGCAGGCGCTCGACGTGCCGGTGCTGGGCAACGGCGACATCTGGGAGGCCGCCGACGCGCTGCGGATGGTGGCGCACACCGGTGTAGACGGGGTGGTGATCGGGCGCGGCTGTCTCGGCCGGCCGTGGCTCTTCGCCGACCTTGAGGCCGCCTTCGACGGCCGCCCGCAGCGGCGGCTGCCCAACCTCGGTGAGGTGGCGGTGACCATGCGCCGGCACGCTGAGCTGCTGGTCGAGCAGTTCGGCGTGGGTGCGCGTAGCCCGGCCCGGGGGGAGCGCGACGGCTGCACCGATTTCCGTAAGCACGTCGCCTGGTATCTCAAGGGCTTCCCGATCGGCAGTGAGCTGCGCCGCGCCCTGGCGATGATCGACAGTATGGCGCAGCTCGACGACCTGCTCGGCAAGCTTGACCCGGTTGTGCCGTTCCCGGTGGAGACGCTGGGCCAGCCACGTGGGCGGACCAACTCCCCGGGCAAGGTCTTCCTGCCGGAGGGCTGGCTGGCCGGCCGGGACGACGACACCGTCCCCGAGGGCGCCGAGCTGGCCGACTCCGGCGGCTGAGGTGGAGCGCCGGCCATGGGCGACCTGCCGGCGCACGGAGCCTCCGAAGCGACGTCGCATGTTCAGGGATGTTGTGGTTTGCCGTGGCCGGGCAGGTCACGACATTCCTGATGGCACGGCCTGCCGGAGGTCACGGCCTGCCCGGGGATGAGGCGGCTCGGGGCGGAGGGCGGAGACGACGAAGGGCCGACCCGGTGGGGTCGGCCCTGTCGTGTGGTGTGGTCAGGAGGTGGCGCTGTAGCCGCGGGTGGCGATCCAGTCGGCGAGGTTGTCGGTGCTGATCTGGTAGGAGGCCTGGTTGGGGTCGGCGGAGTCGGCGATGGTGACGGTGTCGCCGTTGTCGTGGTAGCCGACGACGCTGATGTAGTGCCCGCCTTCGAAGGCGTGGGTGGTGCCGTCGGTGTCGGTGGTGGTGCCGGCGATGTTGGCGACCACGGCGCGGCCTTCGTCGACGGTCCGGACGATGTCTTCGCGCAGCTTGTGGGTCTGCTTGTCGTCGGCGGTGGGGTCGGGGATCTCGACGGACTTGTAGACGTCCTTGCCGGTCTCCTTGTTCAGTACGGGGGTGATGTCGTTGATGGAGTCGGTGCCGGCCTCGGTGGTGCCCATCTGCTTGGCCATGGCGTGCACGTCGATGTTCTTGCCCTGCACGCTGAGGGCGTTGCGGGTGGCGGCGGGGCCGCAGTAGTAGAAGTTCGGCTGGGCTTCGTAGCGCACGTCGAGCTGGCGCTCGCCACTGGTCTTGCGGTCGGCCTGCACAGTCGTGGTGATCTGCCCGGTCGGGGCCGCGTAGGCGGCGGTGACGGGGCCGGCGATGGCGCCGCCGGTGAAGGCGAGGCCGGCAGCGGTCAGGGCAGCCTTACGAAGAATGGCGGTACGCATGGTGAGTCACGCCTTTCGTTCGGGGGGTTCCGCAGGCACGCGGGGGTGCGAATGTGCTGCGGGAGGGGGACCGTGCTCGGGACCGTCGGAGATCCGGGGGGACCTGTTCACGACGCCGGGGATGTAGCGCCGGGCGGGGCGGGGTCATTCCGACCCGGGGGCCGGGGCCCGGGGTCGTGCCATGGTGCGGCGCCGGTGGGCACTGCGGTCACGCCATGTACAACGGCGGGGGTGGGGCCATGATTCCGCCGGGCGGGTGACAGGCACTACGCACTAAACTCGCATACCGGACGTTCATTACGACGTCCAGGGACGAACCCGACTCCGTCGACGAATGGCCGCAGGGCACCGTCCCGGAGCACGTCTCGCCCAACAGCCCCACCCGACCTCACCCGGGCGCCGGCTCCGCTCCTCCGGTTCGGATCGACTCCTGCTCCTGCGCCGGGTCACGCGGCGCGGGGACGCCCGCCGGTGTGCGCCAGGGCA
Organism: Micromonospora sp. LOL_024; assembly: GCF_048060415.1. Classification (NCBI taxonomy): domain Bacteria; kingdom Bacillati; phylum Actinomycetota; class Actinomycetes; order Micromonosporales; family Micromonosporaceae; genus Micromonospora; species Micromonospora sp. LOL_024. Next base: position 37,864 of record NZ_JBHMIS010000014.1, on the reverse strand, counting down.
CCTCGGCGCTGCGATGGAAGGTGATCCCCGCCGTGGTCCAGCGGGGTCCGTGCCCGGCCAGCCGGCGCCGGAATCCGTCCCAGTCGTGTGTCGAGCGTGGTGACCAGCCCAGCTCGGCGATGGCGGGCAGTCGAGGAAGGAGCATGAACTCGATCTCGGCGAGCGTCGTCACCGACTCGGTCCACAGCGGCGCCTCCACGCCGAGCACCGCATCGGCGTGGACGCCGGTCAGGTGCGTCGCAGGATCCCAGTCGTACGCGCGGCGCACGTCGACGAGGCCGGCCCAGTCGTGCCCGATGGGGGTGTCCGGGGCGTACCTCATGTCGAGGTACGCGTGGTTGCCGGGGGAGAGGATCAGCTTGGCGCCCCGGCGTACCGCCTCGGCGGTGACCGGGTCATCGCCGGCGGTACCCCACCACTGGAGGATCCGCCCGTCGGCATGGGCGGCGGGGGCGATCTGGTGCCAGCCGACGACCGTCTTCCCGAGCCCGGCGACGATGCCCTGCACCCGCGCGACGAAACGGGCGTACACCTCTGCGGGCACCTTGAACGCCTCGTCTCCGCCGATGTGCAGCCACTGGCCGGGGGAGAGGGTGGCGAGTTCGCCGAGCACGTCGGCGACGAAATCGTACGTCCGCTCGCTGACCGGGTCGACGTAGCTGAACCCGATCTCGGTGCCGGTGTACGGCGGCGGTGCCAGCCCGTCTGGCGCCAGTTCGGCGTACGCGGTCAGCGCCGCGTTGGTGTGACCCGGAAGGTCGATCTCGGGGATCACGGTGATGTGCCGGTCGGCGGCGTACGCCACGATCCGGCGGTACTCGGCCTGGGTGTAGTGCCCACCCGGGCCGCCGCCCACCGCGCCGGCCCCGCCCACGGTGGCCAGCGCGGGCCAGGAGTCGATGGCGACCCGCCAGCCCTGGTCGTCGGTGAGGTGCAGGTGCAGCCGGTTGAGCTTGTACCTGGCCAGGTGGTCGACCACCCGCAGCACGTCGGTGACGCCGAAGAAGTGCCGGGCCACGTCGAGCATCGCGCCCCGGTGCGGATAACGGGGGCGGTCGAGGATCGACCCGCCGGGCAGGATCCAGCGTTCGCTGACCGGGGTGGCGCTTTCGACGGCGGCCGGGAGCAACTGCCGCAGGGTCTGTACCCCGTGGAAGAGGCCGGCGGCGGTGCCGGCGTTGATCTGTACCCCGGCGGCGGTGATGTCGAGCCGGTAGCCCTCCGGGTCGAGGTCGGCGTCGCCGGTCAGGAGCAGGGCGATGCCGACGGCCGGCGCGGGCGCGGCGGCCTCGGTCACCGGCAGCGGATAGCCGGTGGCTGGGCGCAGCAGCGCGGCGAGCTGCTCGGCGACGGCGAGAGCGGCCGGGTCGGCGCTGGCCCGGATCACTGTGTCGGGAGCGAGCAGGTGGTCACCGTCGGCGTCCGGTGTCACCTGCTCCGGCGCGGGCACCACGTCGCCGAGCCGCACCGGTGGTGGGGGAGCGAGCTGCGCGGCGGCGGCCCGCTCCGCCGCCCCGGCCAACTCCCCGGCGGTACGCGCCGAGATGCCCGGCAGCTCGTGAGCAGCCCGCCGAGGGGTGCTGTTGGCGGGGGTGTCGCCCACCGGTTCCAGCGGATCGGGTGTGGTGACGGGGGACGAGGACACGGCGACGCCTCCGAGGGGTGTATTCGCGGCGGTTGTGGCAATGGTGCGAGGTGTGGTGACGCTGCGTGCCCTCTAGCGTACGGGGAGGTTCGCGATTGTTCGTTGGTGCTCATGGGACCGTTCCCAAAAGCTGTCGTGAACGCGGACAGTCGGGATTGCTGTGCCTATTGTCACCGAATGCTCGCGGCTTGCGCCGTGGTCGCTTAACCTTCGCCCACCGACCGGCACGGCTCCCTGGATAACCAGTGGCCAGTCCCGGGGTATCGAAGACCTGAACCTTCGTTAAGTGTCATTCCGGGCGCGTGGGAGGCTTTGGTGACAACGCAACAGACGGCCGAGCGCAAGTACGTCTACGACTTCGCCGAGGGCAACAAGGACCTCAAGGACCTCCTCGGCGGCAAGGGGGCCAACCTGGCCGAGATGACCCGGCTCGGCCTGCCCGTGCCGCCCGGCTTCACCATCACCACCGAGGCGTGCAAGGCGTACCTGGACACCGGTGCCGAACCCGCGGGGCTGACCGCCCAGATCGCCGCTCACCTCGGCGCACTGGAGCGGGAGATGGGCCGGCGGCTCGGCGACCCGGACGACCCGCTGCTGGTCTCCGTGCGTTCCGGGGCGAAGTTCTCGATGCCGGGGATGATGGAGACCGTCCTCAACGTGGGGCTCAACGACCGCAGCGTCGAAGGTCTCGCCCGGCAGGCTGGCGGCACCACCGACCCCGCCCCCTCCGGCGGCTCGAGCGGTCCGGCCGGCGGAGGGGACAGGTTCGCCTGGGACTCCTACCGGCGCCTGATCCAGATGTTCGGCAAGACGGTCTGCGAGGTGCCGGGCGAGGAGTTCGAGCACGCGCTCGACGAGGCCAAACGCGCCCGGGGTACCAGCGACGACCTCGACCTGGAAGCGGCCGACCTGCGCGGGCTGGTCGACGCGTTCAAAAAGATCTTCAAAGAGCACACCGGACGGGAGTTCCCTCAGGACCCGCGCGAGCAACTCGATCTGGCCGTGCGGGCGGTGTTCGAATCGTGGAACGCCGAGCGGGCGGTGGTCTACCGTCGCCAGGAGCGGATCCCGGCCGACCTCGGCACCGCGGTCAACGTGGTGGCGATGGTCTTCGGCAACCTCGGCCCCGACTCCGGTACCGGAGTCGCCTTCACCCGCGACCCGGCCAGTGGCACGCAGGGCATCTACGGCGACTACCTGGCCAACGCCCAGGGGGAGGACGTCGTCGCCGGCATCCGCAACACGGTGCCGTTGCAGGAGTTGGAGCGGATCGACAGGCACTCCTACGACGAGCTGCTCGACTACCTGGCCCGGCTGGAGCGGCACTACCGGGACCTGTGCGACATCGAGTTCACCATCGAGCGCGGCAAGCTGTGGATGCTGCAGACCCGGGTCGGCAAGCGCACCGCCGCAGCCGCTTTCGTCATCGCCGGCCAGCTGGTCGACGAGGGGCTGATCGACCTCGACGAGGCGCTGCACCGGGTCAACGGTGCGCAACTGGCCCAACTGATGTTCCCCCGTTTCCGACTCGACCACGACATCCAGCCGGTCGCCACCGGCATCGGTGCCTCGCCGGGCGCGGCGGTCGGCAAGGTGGTCTTCACCTCGGCCCGCGCGGTGGAGCTGGCCGCCGCCGGTGAGGCTGTCATCCTGGTCCGTCGGGAGACCAACCCGGACGACCTGAACGGCATGATCGCGGCGCAGGGCATCCTCACCTCGCGTGGCGGCAAGACCAGCCACGCCGCGGTGGTCGCCCGGGGTATGGGCAAGACCTGTGTCTCCGGCGCCGACGAACTGGACATCGATGTGCCGAAGCGGCGCTTCGCGGTGGCCGGGCGGACGGTCACCGAAGGCGACGTCGTCTCGATCGACGGCACCACCGGCAAGGTCTACCTGGGCGAAGTGCCGGTCAGCCCGTCGGAGGTGGTGCGGTACTTCGAGGGCGAAGTCGACCCGGCGAGCATCGACGACGCGCTGGTCCAAGCCGTACATCGGATCATGTCGCACGCTGATGCCCACCGGCGGCTCGCGGTACGCACGAACGCGGACACCGCGGCCGACGCGGCCCGGGCCCGGCGGTTCGGCGCCGAGGGTATCGGGTTGTGTCGGACCGAACACATGTTCCTCGGCGACCGGCGTGAGCTGGTCGAGCGGTTGATCCTGGCCCGCGCGGCAGGAGAGCGGGAGAAGGCGCTCGCCGCGCTGCTTCCGTTGCAGCGGGCGGACTTCGTGGACATCTTCCGGCAGATGGACGGCCTGCCGGTCACCGTCCGGCTGATCGACCCGCCGCTGCACGAGTTCCTGCCCCCGCTGGAGCAGCTCGCGGTCGACGTGGCGGTCGCCCAGGAGCGTGGTGAGGACGTCGCCAAGGAGGAGGCGTTGCTCGCCGCCGTACGCCGGATGCACGAGGAGAACCCGATGCTGGGACTGCGCGGGGTACGCCTCGGCCTGGTCATCCCCGGGCTGTTCGCGATGCAGGTGCGGGCCATCGTGGAGGCCGCCGTGGAATCCGCCGAGGGCGGCGGCGACCCGAGGCCGGAGATCATGGTGCCGCTGGTCGGTGCGGTGCAGGAGCTGGAGACGGTCCGCGCCGAGGCGGAGCGGATCATCGCGGAGGTGACCCGGGAGAAGGCCGTCGACGTGCTGATCGGCACAATGATCGAGGTGCCCCGGGCGGCGCTGACCGCCGGCCAGATCGCCGAGGCTGCCGAGTTCTTCTCCTTCGGCACCAACGACCTGACCCAGATGGGCTGGGGTTTCTCCCGCGACGACGTGGAGGGCGCGTTCTTCTGGCGCTACCTGGAGCTGGGCATTTTCGGCATCTCGCCATTCGAGTCCATCGACGCCGACGGCATCGGGCGGCTGGTGCGCATCGCCACCGAGGAGGGCCGGGCGGCCCGTCCCGGGTTGAAGATCGGCGTCTGCGGCGAGCACGGCGGCGACCCGGACTCGGTGCACTTCTTCCACTCGGTGGGGCTGGACTACGTCTCCTGCTCGCCGTTCCGGGTGCCGGTGGCGCGACTGGAGGCCGGCCGTGCCGCGATGGTCACCACCGGCTCGGACAGCCGCTGACGCTCGACCCTGCCGGGCCGGTCCGGTCAGATCGGCGGTCGACGCCAGCTGACGGGATCCCGGCGCGGACGCTGGTTCGGCAGGGTCGCCATCGGGCTCCGCACAGCCAGCGGGGCGTGTGGATCCGGTTGGTTGGGCAGCAGGGTCGGGCGCCGGCAGGCAGCCAGCGCCGGGCCGGAGCGGTGGACCATCGCCCGTGCCTCCTCGCGCAACGCCGTCAGGTCTGCCCCCGGCGAGGCGACCAGGGTCAGCAGGGCGTCCCGGCCGGCCGGGTAGGTGACCACGCAGCCGGCCGCGGTGTGCACGACGGACTCGTGGAACTCGCCCTGCCGGACGGTGGCCGCCATCCGGTGACCGAGGCCGAAGCTGGCCGCGGCCAGGGCCGCCAGGTGGGTGGCGTCGGTGGTGGGCAGGTCGCTGGAGATGAGCAGCCCGTCCGTGCCGGCCAGGACCGTGCCGGCGACCTCAGGGCGCCGCTGGCGCAGCCCGCGCAGTTCGGTGCCCATCATCGTTTCCGCGTTCACGAGCGTGTCTCTCCCACCGGTCGTGTCTCGCCGCAACAGGTGACGTTCCGCGATGGCGACGCTACCTGCGGGCGTCGATGTACGCGATCCCGTGACTGTCGGCGATCGGGCCGCAACTCTCGTCTGATCGGTGGATGCGGACCCGTCGGGCCACGCCGCGGGCGCGCCGTACGGGGCGGCCGGGCGTAACCTGAGCTCGCCCGAGGACCGTCGTCGCGAAGGGGTGGCCCGATGAGATCGCGTACCGAGCTGTCGATGGGACGTGTCGCCGGCGCGGCGGCGGTGTCGGCATGACCAGCGTTTGGGCGAGCTTGACCGTCGACGCCCGGGACCCGGGCCGGCTGGCCCGCTGGTGGGCGGAGGTGCTCGGCTACCAGGTGGTCGACGAGCGGCCGGCGGAGGTGGAGATCCGGCAGGGCGTCGACCGGTTGCCCGGCATCGTCTTCGTGGCGGTCCGCGGCGGCAAGCAGGGCAAGAACAGGTTGCACCTCGACCTGCGCCCGGCGGATCGGGAGGCCGAGGTGGAGCGGCTGGTCGACATGGGAGCCCGGCATGTCGACGTGGGTCAGGACGGCGACGACTGGACGGTGCTGGCCGACCCGGAGGGTAACGAGTTCTGCGTGCTGCGGCAGCGTGGGGATTGAGCGCTACGCCGATCGGGCCGGACGCGGCTCGCCGGGTGGCCGAACCGGCCAAGGATCCCGGCCACGACCGGTCGCCGTTCGAGCGGGACCGGGCGCGGGTGCTGCACTCGGCGGCCTTCCGCCGGCTGGCCGCGAAGACCCAGGTGCACGCGGCGGGCACGGACGATTTCCTGCGTACCCGGCTGACGCACTCCCTGGAGGTGGCTCAGATCGCTCGCGAGATGGGTGCCGGTCTGGGTTGCGACCCGGACGTGGTGGACACCGCCGGCCTGGCTCACGACCTCGGGCATCCGCCGTTCGGACACAACGGCGAGGCCGCGCTGGACGAGGTCGCGGCCGGCTGCGGTGGCTTCGAGGGCAACGCGCAGACGCTGCGGGTGCTGACCCGCCTGGAGGCGAAGGTGTACGGCCCCGACGCCGCCTCCGCCGGACTGAACCTCACCCGCGCGTGCCTCGACGCGGTCGTCAAGTATCCGTGGACCCGCCGGCCGGGTCGCCGCAAGTTCGGGGTGTACGCCGACGACCTGCCCGTCTTCGCCTGGCTCCGGGAGGGTTCGCCGGCCGGTGAGCGGCGTTGCCTGGAGGCGCAGGTGATGGACTGGGCAGACGACGTGGCCTACTCGGTGCACGACGTCGAGGACGGTATTCACGGCGGCTACCTGACCCTGGAGCCGCTGCTCGCCGACTCCGACGAGCGGGCGGCGCTCTGCGCCGACGTGGCCACCGCCTACTCGACCGAGTCGCCCGGCTACCTCGGCGAGGCGCTGGTCGACCTGCTCGCCGATCCGGTGCTCGCCCCGCTGGCCGGCTATGACGGCAGCCATCGCGCGCAGGCCGCGCTCAAGGCCACCACCAGCGCGCTGACCGGCCGTTTCGTGACGAACGCCGTCGCCGCCACCACCGACCGTTTCGGTCCCGGGCCGCATCGACGGTACGCGGCCGACCTCGTCGTACCCCGGTCGTTGCGGGCCCGGTGCGCGCTGCTCAAGGGCATCGCCCTGCGGTACGTGATGCGTCGGCCCGACGCGCAGGGGCGGTACCAGCGGCAGCGGGAGATCGTTACCGGTCTGGTGACCACGCTGGTGGCGCGGGCGCCGGAGGCGCTCGACCCGCTCTTCGCCCCGCTGTGGCGGGCGGCGTCCGATGACGCCGCCCGGCTGCGGGTGGTGGTCGACCAGGTGGCCTCGTTGACGGATCCGGCCGCGGTCGGCTGGCATGTTCGTCTGATCGGCAGCTGACACCAGGGTCGGTGGGCACCGCGCTGCTCCGGTGTCGGGTAGCCGCACCGCCGTGGGTGGCCGATGGTCGCGTTTCGAGTGAGGTTAGCCTAACCGAATGAGTGAGCGCCCGAAGAAGGTCACCTCCGCCCGCGTGCTGCGCACCTGGCGGCCCACCGCGCACGTGATCCGGCTGGTGCTCGGCGGTCCGGAACTGGCCGGCCTGCCGGTGGGCGAGTTCACCGACCACTACATCAAGATAGTGTTTCCGGTCGTCGGAGTCGATCATCCTCGGCCGACCGACCTCGCCGCGATCCGTCGCGAGTTGCCGCGCGAGCAGTGGCCCCGACTGCGCGCCTACACGGTGCGTGCCTGGGACGCGGTCAACGGTGAGTTGACGCTCGACGTGGTGCACCACGGTGACGAAGGGCTGGCCGGACCGTGGGCCGCCGCGCTGCGACCCGGCGACGAGGTGCTGTTCACCGGCCCGGGTGGGGCGTACGCGCCGAGCCCGGAGGCCGACTGGCACCTGCTGGTCGGCGACGAGAGCGCGTTGCCGGCGATCGCCGCGTCGCTGGCCCGGCTGCCGGCCGGAGCGTCCGCGCACGTGTTCGTCGAGGTCGACGGCGCGGCCGACGAGCAGCCGTTGCCCAGCCCCGGCGTGGTACACCCGACCTGGCTGCACCGGGGCGCTCGGCCGGTGGGTGAGGCGCTGGTGGCTGCGGTACGCGGACTGGACTTCCCGTCCGGCACGGTGCACGCCTTCGTGCACGGCGAGGCGTCCGTCGTCCGTCAGTTGCGCCGTCTCCTGCGGGTGGAGCGTGGCCTGTCCCGCGAATGGTTGTCCATTTCCGGGTACTGGCGTCAGGGCCTGGACGACGAGGGCTGGCGTGCCACCAAACCGGACTGGAACCGACAGGTCGAGGCCGACGAACAGGCCCGCAGTCTCGCCCGGCTCGGTTGACCATCGGGTCGGCAACCGGCAAGGTGGCATCCCAACGTGCCCGTCTGTGGCCGAAAGCCGACCGTCGGGTGTGATTTGCCGAATCGGGCATCGCAGGTGGCGGCGGACCAGGAGGATGGTCGGGGGTGACCATGAGTGAGCAGGCAGACGAGAAGACCGTTGGTACAGGCGGCACGATCGACCGGGTGGTGCTCGGTCTCGGTGTCGGCGGCGTGCTCGCCGTGGTGGTCTGGGGCGTGCTGGCGCGCGGCTCACTGGCCAGCGTCGGAGAGTCGGGCCTGGCCTGGGTGATCGAAACGTTCGGCTGGTTCTTCGTGGTGGCGGCAAACGCCTTCCTGGTGCTCGCGGTGGTACTGGCGCTGTCCCGGTTCGGCCGGATCCGGCTCGGCAAGGACGACGACGAGCCGGAGTTCACCGCGCTGGCCTGGATCGCCATGATGTTCAGCGCCGGCATGGGGATCGGCCTGGTCTTCTTCGCCGTCGCCGAACCCATCCAGCACTACGCCACCCCGCCTCCGGCGACCGGCGTCGAGCCGCAGACCGGCGCGGCGGCCTCGGCAGCCATGCAGTACACCCTCTTCCACTGGACCCTGCACCCGTGGGCGATCTACGCGGTGGTGGCGCTGGCGCTGGCGTACTCGACGTTCCGTCGTGGCCGGCAGAACCGCATCTCGGCGGCCTTCCAGCCGCTCATCGGGGACCGGGCCGACGGCACCACCGGTCGGGTCATCGACCTGCTGGCCGTCTTCGCCACCGTCTTCGGCTCGGCCACCAGCCTCGGTCTCGGCGCCCTCCAGGTCGCCGCCGGGCTGGACCTGGTCGCCGGCGTACCCGACAGCACCGCGGTGGAGCTGATCGTGATCGGGGCGCTCACGCTGGCCTTCGTGATCTCCGCCTTCACCGGACTACATCGCGGCATCAAGTGGCTCTCCACCACCAACGTGGTGCTGGCCGTCGCGCTGATGTTCTTCGTCTTCGTGGTCGGGCCGACCATCTACACCCTCGAGGTGCTGCCCGCCGCCATCGGGGACTATCTGAGCGGCCTGGTCGTCCTGTCCACCCGTACCGGTGCCTTCTCGGACCCGGCCTGGCTCGGCGGCTGGACGATTTTCTACTGGGCGTGGTGGATCTCCTGGGCACCGTTCGTCGGCACCTTCATCGCCCGCATCTCCCGAGGGCGTACGGTCCGGCAGTTCCTGATCGGCGTGCTGCTGGTGCCCAGCGGTGCCAGCGCCGTGTGGTTCGCGATCATGGGTGGCAGCGCGCTGCGGGTGCAGGCCACCGGGGCCCGTGACCTGGTCGCTGACGCCGCGACGAGCAGTGAGCAGGCCCTGTTCGGGTTGCTTGACGCGTTGCCGCTGGCGGCGGTGACCAGCGTGCTGGCCATGGTGCTGGTGGCGCTGTACTTCGTCACCAGCGCCGACTCCGCGTCGTTGGTGCTCGGCTCGCTGACGTCCCGGGGCGCGCTGCGACCGCACCGGGTGCTGGTGGTCCTCTGGGGCATCCTGATCGGCCTGGTCGCAGGGGTGCTGCTGTTCACCGGCGGTCTCGACGCGCTCCAGCAGGCCACCATCATGGTGGCGCTGCCGTTCGTGGTGGTGATGCTCGGTTTGGCCGCTGCCCTGATCAAGGACATGGCCCGCGATCCGCTGCTCGCGGTGCCGCCGCGCAACCGCCCGCAGGGCCTGGCGGAAGCGGTGCGCGCCGCCCGGTCGTACGAGGAGGAGGATCCGCCGCCGGTACGCCGTTACCTGCGCCGTCGCCCCGACTGAGGATCGGCTCGGGCTGCTCCGGGTGTTAACAGGGGCCCCTTCCTATGCCGTAGGCGTTAGGAAGGGGCCCCTCCTTCGCTGTCGGCCGGGCAGGGCAGGATGTAGCCGAGGAGGTGGCCGAAATGGCGGGGCGGATCCGGGACGAGGACATCGCGTTGGTCCGGGAGCGCACGTCCATCGCCGAGGTCATCTCCGACACGGTGACGCTCAGGTCGGCGGGCGGCGGCAACCTCAAGGGGCTCTGCCCGTTCCACGACGAGAAGAGCCCGTCGTTCAACGTGTCGCCCGCCCGCAACGTCTGGTACTGCTTCGGTTGCGGCGCGGGCGGGGACGCCATCAAGTTCCTGATGGACGCCGAGCACCTCAGTTTCGTCGAGGCGGTGGAGCGGCTCGCCGGCCGTGCCGGACTGCAACTGCGCTATGTCGAGGAGGACCGCGCCGCGCCGCGTGGCAACCGCCCGCAGCAGGGACAGCGGCAGCGGCTCGTCGCCGCGCACGCCGCCGCCGTGGAGTTCTACACCGCCCAGTTGGGCGCGGCCGGCGCGCGTGCCGCCCGGGAGTTCCTGGCCGAGCGCGGTTTCGACCGGGCTGCCGCACAGCGGTACGACTGCGGCTTCGCCCCGGACGGCTGGGATCTACTGACCCGGCACCTGCGCCAGCGTGGTTTCAGCCACGAAGAACTGGTCACCGCGGGGCTGTCCCGCCCGGCCCGGTCGGGCAACCTGATCGACCGCTTCCGGCGTCGGCTGCTCTGGCCGATCCGCGACCTCACCGGCGACGTGGTCGGCTTCGGTGCGCGCAAGCTCTTCGCCGACGACGACGGCCCGAAGTACCTCAACACACCTGAGACTCCGATCTACAAGAAGTCGCACGTGCTGTACGGCATCGACCAGGCCAAGCGGGAGATCGCCAAGCAGGGGCGGGTGGTGGTGGTCGAGGGCTACACCGACGTGATGGCCTGCCACCTGGCCGACGTACCGACCGCCGTCGCGACCTGCGGGACCGCGTTCGGCGGCGACCACATTGGCGTCCTGCGTCGGCTGCTGCTGGACACCGACGCGGTAGCCGGTGAGATCATCTTCACCTTTGACGGAGACGCCGCAGGGCAGAAGGCCGCGCTGCGCGCCTTCGAGGACGACCAGCGCTTCGTCGGACGTACCTTCATCGCGGTGAGCCCCGACAACATGGACCCGTGCGACCTGCGCCTGGCAAAGGGTGACCTGGCCGTCCGTGACCTGGTCGCCCGCCGCGAACCGCTTGTCGACTTCGCGCTGCGTCACGTCATCAGCCGGCACGACCTGGACACCGTGGACGGCCGGGTCGAGGCGATGCGCCGGGCGGCGCCGCTGGTGGCCAAGCTCAAGGACCAGGAGAAGCGCCCGGAGTACGTGCGCAAGCTCGCCGGTGACCTCGGCATGGAGATCGAGCCGGTGCAGCGGGCGGTGCTGGCGGCTGCCTCGGGTCGACCGGCGGACGGGCCCGCGCGTCCCGCCCGGAGCGGGCCGACGCCGGACAGCCCGCAGTCGATGGTGGAGCGGGAGGCGCTCAAACTGGCGCTACAGCAGCCGGTGCTTGCCGGGCCGATGTTCGACGCGGTCGAGGCGGCCGACTACCGGCATCCCGTGCATGCCGCGGTCCGGACGGCGATCGCGGCGGCCGGCGGAGCCTCGGGGGCGGCCGGCGGGGCGGTGTGGATCTCCTTGGTGCGGGACGCCTGCGAGGACCTCGCCGCCGCGGCACTCGTCGGTGAGCTGGCCGTGGAGCCGGTGCGGATCGACGGCGAGCCCGACCCGAGGTACGTCTCGATCACCATCGCCCGCCTACAGTGGGGTTCGGTCACCGCGCGGATCCGGGAGCTCAAGTCGCGGATCCAGCGGATCAACCCGGTTAACAACAAGGACGAGTATTTCGCCACCTTCGGCGAACTGCTGTCGCTGGAGCAGCACGCCCGCGCGCTGCGCGAGCAGGCGGCGGGAGAGCTGTGACCATGAGACTGTTCCGCCGCCGGCCGAAGCTGCCACCGGCCGCCCGGCCCCCGTTGGAGCGCGACGAGCGGCTGCTGGCTTGGGCTGCCGCCGGTAACGGCGAGGGTGACGGCGTGGTCGTCGCCACCAACCTCGGGCTCTGGCTGCCAGGTCGGAGTCACCGAATCGGCTGGCACGACCTAGTCAAGGCCGTCTGGTCGGGGCGGGAGTTGACCGTCATCCCGGGTGAGCCGGCCGCCGAGCGCGACGGCTACCAGCTGGTCGTCGACTCCCCGGCCGAGCGCTACCTGCTGCTCGATCCGGGTGACCTGCCGCACCAGGTACGCACCCGGGTGACCCGGTCGGTGGCGTACACCCAACAGCACGCCCTGCCGGGCGGCTCCGGCCGGATCGTCGGCCGCCGCATCTCCGGCGTGGACGGTCTGACCTGGATGGTCCGGCTGGACCCCGGCACTCCCGTCGACGACGAGGCGGTCCTCGCCGAGACCGATCGCCTGGTCGCCGCGGCCCGCGCCGCCACCACACCCTCCGACCTGTAACGCGCGCCCCACTCGCGCTGCGTCGCCGGATCGGCGGCCCGGAGGTGATGGGCGAGCAACTGCGACACCTGGTGAAGCTCGGCTCTCCGCTGCCCGGGTCCCAATCCAGGTCGTGCCGCGGGGCCAGAGGCCTGGTGCGACGACACAGACGGATCAGCTCCGCAGGGGTCGCGGGAGGCCAAGGAGGAACCCCGCCGTCCTGCAGCTGCCGGTCCCCCTGGTCCACACTGTTGCAACGCGACGCCAGGGGCCGGGGTCAGCCGCCCTGGTAGTAGCGGCCGGCACCGGGGTGCAGGGGGATGGGATCGGTGGTGGCGGCGCTCTGTCGGTCGAAGTTGCGTGCCTCCGGGTGCGCCGCGGCCAGGTCCGCCTGGTAGGTGAAGAGCAACCGGGTCAGGTCGTACGCCAGTTGGTCGGGCATGTCCGTGCTGACCAGGATCACGTTCGCGACCGTGACGGTCGGGGTGCCGGACGGCGTGTCATAGGCGTCGCGGGGGAGCTCGGCGGTGGTGTACACCGAGCCGTGGGCCGCGCTGAGCGACTCGCTGAGGTTGGCGACCGGCAGCAGTGCGAAGCGGTCCGCGGTGCTGGTGAGCAGGTCGGCGATGCCCGGGGTGGGCAACCCACCCGAGAAGAACATCGCGTCCAGCGTGCCGGCGCGCATCCGGGCCACCGTCTCCGGCAGCGAGAGGCGGGCCCGGCGGACGTCCCGCTCCGGATCCAGCCCGGCGGCGGTGAGCATCCGGCCGGCGATGACGTCGGTACCGGACTTGGGTGAGCCGGTGGAGACCCGCATACCGCGTATCGCCGCGAGGTCGGTCACCTGCGAGTCGGCCCGGACGATCACGTGCGTGTAGTTGCTGTAGACGCGGGCCAGCGCACGCACCGGTTGGGGCCGGCCGGCGAAGGCGCCACGGCCCGCGCTGGCGTCGGCAGCCGTGTCGGCCAGGCTGAAGGCGATCTCCATGTCGCCGTCAACCAGCCGGGTGATGTTCTCGCCCGAGGCTCCGGTCGGTTCGGCCCGGGCCTCGTAGCCGGGCAGGTGACGGCTGATGATGTCGGCGTAGCCGCCTCCGAGTTGGTAGTAAACCCCGGTGGTGTTTCCGGTGGCGAGGAAGATCCGCCCGTCGTGCCACGGTCGTGGCTGCCGGGTGTCCTCGGTGGCGCAGCCGGCGACGAGCGTGACCGCCACCAGCACCGCCGCCAACCAAACACGCCCGCCGGCACCGCTGACGGGGTCGGTGGTGTGAGGACGACCACTCATGCCCGTACCGCCGGTTCGAGTGCCTCGGCGACCCGTTGGACCAGGGTCGCCGTCTCAAAGCCGATCTGGCCCAGGTCACAACCCGAAGCGGCCAGTACCCCGAGCAGGGCGCGGTCGCCGACGGCCATCACCAGCAGTACCCCGCCGTCCATGTCGATGATCTGCTGCCGAACCCGGCCGGCCGACATCAGCCGCGCGGCGCCGAAGGTCAGGCTGGCCAGGCCGCTGATCACAGCGGAGAGTTGGTCGGCCTGGTCGGTCGACAGATGCGGCGAGGCCGCCAGGCGTAGACCGTCTCCGGACAGCGCGAGGGCGTGCGACACGTCGGGTACCTGATCGGCGAAGTTTGCCAGGAGCCAATCGAGGCCGGGGCTGCCGTTGGGCGTCATCTAGGTCTCCCGTTCGTCTGCTGGTTACGTCGCATCGCATGGGCCACGCCGGCGGAGAGGGCGGAGAGCCGGGCCCGGACCACCTCGGGGTCGAGCAGGTCGGTGGCGGCCTGCGGCGGGGGTACGTCGTGCAGTTCGGCCTGCAGTCCGCCACCGCGTACCCGCCGGGGCAGGCCGGACCTGGTGGCTTCCGCAGTCTGCACGGCGCCAGGCTGCCAGGCCGGCGCCACGCCGTTCACCACCGGCAGGGCCATCGTCGGCGCCTGGTGGACGTTGAAGTGGTCCGGTGCGGCACCGACCGTCGCCCTCGGCGCGGGCGCCGACCGGCCACCGGCACCCCCGGTCCGGAACCAACCGTCGACGCTTGCGGACACCGCTTTGCGGTCTGCCGTCCGAGCGGTGCCCGCCGGCCGGGCGCCGGGCTGCTCCATCCGGGTGAGCACCGTCTCCGGCACGTCCACCTGTGCCACGGTGCCGGAACCGGCGCTGTGCAGCCGCACGTGGATTCCGTGCCGGGTGGCCAGGTGGGAGACCACGTGCAGGCCCATGCTGCCGGCCGCCGCGCTGGACAGCATGGCCGGCGCGCGCAGACCTTCGTTGATCTCGGCAAGCCGGTTCTCGCCGATACCGATGCCCTGATCGTGTACGCGCAGAGTGAGCCCGTCGATCGTCCGGCGGCCGTCCACGTGCACCGGTGTCTGCGGCGGTGAGTACGAGGTGGCGTTCTCCAGCAGTTCGGCCAGCAGGTGCACCAGGTTACCCACGGCCGAGCCGGTCACCGCGACGGTCGGCACGTTGATCTCGACCCGGGCGTACTCCTCGATCTCGGAGGCGGCGCCGCGTACCACGTCGGCGAGCAGGTGCGGCCCCTCGTGCGAGCGGCCGGGTTCGCCGCCGGCGAGGACCAGTAGGTTCTCCCCGTTGCGTCGCATCCGAGCGGCGAGGTGATCGAGCGCGAAGAGCCGGGCCAGCGCGTCCGGGTCGGTTTCGTCCTGCTCGAACTCGTCGAGCAGCCGCAGTTGCCGGGTGATCAGCGTGCGGATCCGGCGGGCCAGTGCCTCGACCATCCGGGTCACGTCCATCCGCAGCTCGGCCTGTTCGCCGGCGAGTCGCAGGGCGGCCCGGTTGACCGTGTCGAACGCCTCGGCCACCTGGGCGATCTCGTCGCGCCCGCGGCTGATGCCGGCGGTGAGCTGGGACGCGGGGCCGTCGCTCCGGCCACCCTCACCTGCTGAGATGGCGGTGATCCGTGCCGGCAGTTCGCGGTGCGCCATGGTGAGCGCCGCCACCCGCAGTCGGCGTAGTCGGCGGCTGGTGCGTACCGCCAGCAACGCCGCGGCGGCCAGCGAGGCCAACGCCAGCGCTCCGGTGGACCCGCCGGTGAGCAGCGCCCGCTGGCGGGCGTCGCCCGCCAGTTCGGCGGCGCGCCGGTCGAGTTCGTCGGAGAGTTCCCGCCCGAGCAGATTGATCCGGCGGATGGCGCCGCTCTGGGCGACGTACCAGGCGTCACCGTCGACGGCGAGCGCGGCCGGCTCGGTGTCGGCGTTCAGGGCGCTGTCGCGCATCCGCCGCGCGGTGGAGACGTCGGTGCCGGCGAGCAGGCGGGCGTACGCGCCGGTGGCGCGTTCACCGGCGATCCGGGAGAATTCCGCCTGGCGTTGTTCCTGCGCGCCGCGCAGCCGGCCGAGCTGGGTGAGTTCGCCCGGGGCCAGCGTGCCCCGGACGAAGACGGCCCGCAGCAGGTCACGTTCCAGGGACGCCAGGTGCTCCTGGGCGGCGACCGTGGCCACCTCGCGGGCACGATTGGCAAGTTCGGGGTCGCGTAGCTGGGCGGGGAGCGCGTCCGCGACGGCCAGGAGTGAGTCCACCAGGCCCACGTAGGTCGGGTCGGCGGTGGCGGCGCGGAGCGCGGTGCCCCGCGCATCGTCGAGCTGGTCGAGGTGCTCGTTGACCCCGTCGAGGGCCCGGCCGAGGTCAGGGGTGGTGCGGCGGGCGTCGGCGCTGGCGGATCTATACCGCTCGGTGGCCTCGTCGACCCGCCGCCGCTGGGCGTCTACCAACTGCCGGCCGGAGGTCCCGCCGCGTTGGCGTAGTGCCGCCGTCTCGCCGAGTTCCCGCTCCAGTTCGTGCACCAGTGAGACGGTCGCGGTGGCGGTGCCGGCCAGCACCCTGGCGCGCTCGGCGTCGGTGGAGGCGGCCAGCGCGTTTCCGGTCTGGATGGCGCCCAGGACGAGCAGGCCGGTGGTGGCGACGAGGATGGGCGCGAGCAGTTGGGTACGCACCGACCACAGCCGGCCGGTGTGGCCGGACGGACGGTTGTGCCGGCGCACGCGGGCCAGGGAGGACAGCGGCACGGGGATCTCCCGAGGTCGGGGGCGGCCGGACCGGGTGGGGAGCCCCGGTCCGGCCGCCGTCGGTCAGCTTGCGCCGAGGTCCAGCAACGCCTTGGCCGCGCCCCGGTGCAGGCCGACCGGGTCGGTCCGGCGGGCGGTGTTCAGGGCGATGCCCCTGGCCGCGGGATTGGCCTGGGCCAGTGCGTCCTTCTTCTCGAACACGGTCCGGGTGATGGCACAGGCCACGTTGGCATCGAGATCCTTGCGGACGAGTAGCACGTTCGGGACCACAATGGTCGGGGTGTCCGCCACTGTGGAGTACACGTCCTTGCCGATCGTGCCGGCCTGGTACGCGGGGTTCAGCTCGCTCATCTTAGGTAGTAGAGGCGCAATGTCGATGAACTTCACCTTGTCGCCGGCGGTGGTGAAAAGATCCGTGAGCCCGCCGGTGGGTAGGCCGCCGGACCAGAAGAAGCCGTCGACACTGCCGTCCTTGACGCCCTCGACCGTCTTGGTGAGATCCAGCCGCTGGGCCTGGACTTCCGTCGCCGGGTCGAGGCCGGCGGCTTCCAGCAGGCGGTTCGCGATGACCTCGGTACCGGACTTGGGCGAGCCGGTCGATACCTTCCGGCCCTTCATGTCGGCCACCGAGTTGATGCCCGAGTCGGCCCGGACGACCACCTGGGTGTAGTTGTCGTAGATCCGGGTCAGGGCCTCGACCGGCTGCGGTGCGGTGAAGCTGTCCTTGCCCTCCACCGCGTTGACGGCGGTGTCGAACAGCGAGAAGGCCACGTCGTACTGACCGCCGACGAGTTGTTCGATGTTCTGGACCGACGCTCCGGTCTCGGCCGCGGTGCCGGTGAGTCGGCCGCCGGTGCTGTCCGAGAGTTGCCCGGCCAGGGCGTTGCCGACCACGTAGTAGACGCCGGTGGCGTTACCGGTGGCGATGCCCACCCGGGTGTTCTCGGCCACCTCACAGGTGACGGCGCTCGCGGTGTCGTCCGTTGCGGCGGCGCCCTGACGACCTCCGCAACCGGCGCCGCCGGCGACGAGGACGAGTGCTCCCGCCCCCGCGACGAGGCGCACGTTGATCCGTCCCACTCTGTCTCCTTCCAAGGTCATGCCGGTGATCCGGCTCGCGTCCCGCCGGAGGGGCCGGGGGATCCGCGTCGTACGAAAACGCCCACCGTCATGACACCGGCCAGCACTGCGCCGATCGCGATGGGCACGGGTTGCAGCCAGAGCAGGGTCAGGCCGGCGGCCACGCCGACCAGTCGTTCCGGTACCCCCACCGGGCCGACGCCGGGCAGCCAGCCGCCGGCTGCGACGGCCAGTACCGCCACGCCGAGCGCGGTGACCGCGGTGGCGACGAGAATGCGCCGCGGGCCACCGATGCCGAGCAGACCGAGCCCGGTCGGGGTGATCACGAAGGCCAGTGGGATCAGGTACGCAGGCAGCGCGTACCGCAGGGTGTGCCACATGGTCGGCACCAACCGTCCGCCGGTGATCGCGGCGGCGGCGACGGCGGCGAGCGCGGTCGGCGGCGACACCTCGGAGAGCACCGCGAAGTAGAAGACGAACATCGCCGCGGCGGGTGCGCTGACCCCCAGGTCGAGCAGGGCCGGTCCGATGATCACCCAGCCGATCACGAAGGAGGCGGTCACCGGGATTGCCAGGCCGAGCAGGCTGAGCGCCACTGCGGCGAGCAGCGCGGTGAGCGCGAGCACCACGGCCGGCTCGGAGCTGACCGCGCTCGCGGCGTCGACCAGCAGCGCGGCGGCCTGCGGACCCAGCCCGGTCTTCGTGGTGGTGGCGGTGATGATGCCGGCCGCCGCACAGACCACGGTCACCGCGAGGACACCGCGTACCCCGCTGGAGAGCGCGGCGACCATCCGGCGTGGGGTGAGTCGGTGTGTTCGGTCCAGGAAGGACAGCGCGATCGCGAGCAGGGTGGCCAGCACCACGGCGCGGGTGGCCGACAGCCCGATGGCGAGTAGACCCACGATGGCGAACAGGGAGGCGAAGTGGTACCCGGAGCGGGCCAGCAATCGCCAGGCGGAGTGGGCCGGCATGGCCGCCGGTCGCACCCCGGACCGCCGCGCGTCGATCTCCACCGAGAGCACGATGCCGAGGTAGTAGAGCACGGTCGGCACCATTGCCCAGCCCAGCACCTGCAGGTAGGACACGCCGAGGTACTCGGCGATGATGAAGGCCGCCGCGCCGAGCGTCGGCGGGGAGAGGATGGCGCCCACGCCTGCGGCGGCGAGCATCCCACCGGCCCGTTCCGCCGGATAGCCGGCGCGGCGCAGGATCGGCCAGGTGACCGCACCGATGCTGACGGTCGTGGCCGCCCCGGAGCCGGAGACGGTGCCGAGCAGGAAGCCGGAGGCCACCGCCGTGCGACCGGCGGCGGTGCGGGAACGCCGGAACGCCGCGGCGGACAGGTCCACGAAGAACCGGCCCGCGCCAGAGATGTCGAGCACCGCGCCGTAGATGGTGAACAGCACTATGTACGTGGCTGCCACGTCCAGCGGGGTGCCGTAGAAGCCGCTGTCGGAGTTGTAGAAGGCGTCCACCAGTTGCCCGAAGTCCAGGCCGGCGTGAGCGACCGCCCAGGTCTGCGGGAGCAGGCCGCCGTAGTAGCCGTAGCCGAGGAAGACCAGGCAGACCGCCGGCAGGATCCACCCGGTGGTGCGTCGGCACGCCTCCAGCAGCAGGAGCAGCAGTACGGTGCCCAGCAGCACGTCCACGCCGACGAGCAGGCCCTGCCGATCGAGGAAGGCGTCGTAGCCGCCGCCACCCCCACCGAGCGGGATCGGCAGCACCGGGTAAAGGCAGCCGGCCAGCGCGACGGCGGCCAGCGCCCAGTCGACCCGGCTCGGGCCGCTGTGGCGGGTGGCCGTCCTCCGGCGCGCCGGCGTCGCGGTCCGGCGGGCGGAGAGCGACCGCAGCAGGCGGGGCAGCCGCCAGTCGGCCGGGTAGGCGAGGAAGACCAGCGGGAGCACGCCGGCCAGGAAGAAGATCAGGTAGTACTTGCTGCCCTGGGCCAGCGGCCGGAATACCTGCCAGAGGGCGAACAGGGCGATCGCCAGCGTCGCGGCGGTCAGGATGAGGGCGACCGGGCCGGTCAGCGTACGGCCGGGCTTCTCCTCCTCGAATTGGGCGGCGAGTTCGGCCGGGTCGACCTCGGCGGCGGGTGGCCTGGTCTCCGGGTCGGCCTCTACTACTCGGGCGTGGGCGCCGGGGCGCTCGGGTCCGGGGTCATCGGTGAATCGGATAGCCGACACGAGGGGGGACGATACGCGAATCGGCTCCGCGTTGGGGGCATTGTCTACGGTCACTTCACTGAGTGACTTTCGATTTGTTCAAGTCGTGCCTGGGTGAATGTTTCAGAATAGCCTTCGCAATCGCGGCGGACGTGCTGATCGCCGTTCGCGTGTCGATCGTGGAGGCTGTGTACGTTGTCCGCTTTCAGGCATTCGGGCGTATATTGATGTCACATCTTAGGTGGTACGGATTGGTTCAGACGATTACTCTCCGTGCATGTTGGTGCGGATGGTGGCGCCCGGATCGGTCCGGTCGCGGTCTGTCGCCGTGGTGTGTCTCTGCCCGGCCGGCAGTTGCGCCCGGCCGGGGCCTCCTTCGTGCCGATCGGTCCGGTGGGCGCGAGCCGTGCTAGTTGCCAAAGCCGGCCGATGGGAACCCCGAGCAACGCGCTTCCCACTGATTTCGAGGTGACGTCGAATCGGTGGCCGGTGCCGGTTGATCGGCAGCTTCCGGGGGTTACCCGACGACCGTGGCCGGGCAAGTGTCGAGGGTGAGTAGATCGAGTTGAGGGGAGGGGCGATGGCCTCCGAGGAGTCTTCCCGCCCGGACGCGCCGACGAGCCCGAGCCGGCGGTCGGGCAGCGAATGGGTGGCGGCGGCGCGCCGGACGGTACGCGAGTTCGGCGACGACGGCCTGACCGACTGGGCCGCAGCGCTGACCTACTACGGCGTGCTCTCCATCTTCCCCGGGCTCCTGGTGCTGGTCTCGTTGCTGGGTCTGCTGGGGCCGTCGGCCACCGAGGGGGTGCGGGACACCGTCGCGGAGACGGTGCCCGAGCAGAACATCCGGCAGATCCTCGACGCCGCCATCGGGCAGGCCCAGCAGAACGGCGGGCTGGCCGGCCTGACCGCGATCGTCGGCCTGCTCGCAGCCTTCTGGTCGGCCTCCGGCTATGTCGGCGCCTTCATGCGGGCCGCCAATGTGATCTACGACGTGCCGGAGGGGCGGCCGATCTGGAAGATCCTCCCGATCCGGGTCGTGGTCACTGCGGTGATCGGCGTGTTGCTGCTGGCCAGCGCGGTGATCGTGGTCTTCACCGGCCGCTTCGCCGAGCAGGTCGGCGCCGCGCTCGGGGTCGGCCGGACCGCCGTGACGGTGTGGGACGTGGCCAAGTGGCCGGTGCTGCTGATGCTGGTCAGCCTGATGTTCGCGATCCTCTACCGGGCGTCGCCGAACGCCCGGCAGGACGGTTTCCGCTGGTTAAGTCCGGGTGGCGTGCTGGCGGTGCTGATCTGGTTGCTCATCTCCGGCCTGTTCGCCCTGTACGTCGGCAACTTCGGCTCGTACAACAAGACATACGGCGCGCTCGCCGGGGTGATCATCTTCCTGGTCTGGCTCTGGCTGAGCAACATCGCGATCCTGTTCGGGGCGGAGTTCGATGCCGAGCTGGCGCGCGGCCGGGCGATCGCCGGTGGGCTGCGGCCAGCTGGCCGGGAGCCTTATGTCGAGTTGCGGGACGACCGCACGTCGCGTGCGAAGGACGACGAGCAACCCATCGAGTGATCTTCCGGCCGCTTTCGGATCAGCCGCGGGCGGCCGCTCACATAGCTTTTGCTAGCTCAGGCAAAAGTTGCTGTCAGATCGCCCTAAGATCTGGACATCGCAGGCCGAAGCCTCTTACTGTGTCGGGCACCACACGTTGGCATCTCGTCGATGTGAAAGCCCGGTAGGAGAGGTGAGCCGTGCACACCGCCGACCCTCTGCACGTGCGGCTGTTGCGGTTGCTCCGCGACGCGGGAGCGCTGTCGCGGGCCGAACTGGCGGACCGCCTACAGATGGCCCGCCCCCGGCTGCTCGCCGAGTTGGAGCGGCTGATCGGCCTCGGCTATGTCGCCGAGGCGGGCAAGGCCGCCTCCCGTGGTGGCCGCCGATCTACTCTGGTCGAACTGAGCCCGCACCTGCGTTTCGCCGCCGTCGATCTCGGCGCCAGCTCCATCGACGTCGAGGTGGTCGATGGCCGGCTGGAGCCAGTGGCAGGGTACGCGGAGGCCGCCGACATCCGGTCCGGGCCCAAAGCGATCCTGCAACGCGTCCACGAACTGCTGCACAAGGCGCGGGTCGGCGGCGTCTACGAACGGCTCGACGCGATCGGCATCGGCGTGCCCGGCCCGGTCAGCTTCCGCGACGGGGTGCCCGTCTCGCCGCCAATCATGCCCGGCTGGGACCGCTTCCCCGTCCGGGAGCTGCTGACCCGCGAGCACGGCTGCCCGGCGGTGGTCGACAACGACGTCAACATCATGGCGATCGGTGAGCGGCACGGCGGGGTCGCGCACTCGGTCGACGACTTCCTGTTCGTCAAGATCGGCACTGGTGTCGGGTGTGGGATCTACCTCAGCGGAGAGGTCTACCGCGGCATCGACGGCTGTGCCGGCGACATCGGCCACATCCAGGTCGACCCACACGGACCGGTCTGCTCCTGCGGCAACACCGGCTGCCTGGAAGCGCTCTTCAGCGGCGCCGCGCTGGCCAAGGACGCGACCGTCGCGGCACGCTCCGGCACCTCGCCCGCGCTGGCCGAGCGGCTGGTCGCGAGCGGCACGGTCACCGCCCTCGAGGTGGCCGCCGGGGCCGTCGAGGGGGACGTGACCTGCATCCAGTTGATCCGCGAGGGCGGACGACGGGTCGGCGGCGTACTCGCCGGCCTGGTGAGCTTCACCAACCCCTCGATGATCGTGATCGGCGGCGGGCTCGCCCAGCTCGGGCACGTCCTGCTCGCCGAGATCCGCAGCGTCGTGTACCGCCGTTCACTGCCCCTGGCGACCGGCAACCTTCCGGTGGTGCTCTCCGAACTGGGCCCGCGCGCCGGGGTGGCCGGTGCCGCCGTCCTCGCCAGCGACCTGGCCTTCGGGGAGGCGGCATGACCGAGCACGGAGACGGCGTCACCGAGCACCAGACGCCGGTGGCCGAGACACCGACCGACGTGGTGACCGGCGAGGTGGTCCTGCGCCTCACCGACGTGGTCAAGACCTTCCCGGGCGTACGCGCGCTCGACGGCGTGCAGCTGGAGGTGCGCGCGGGCGAGGTGCACTGCCTGCTCGGCCAGAACGGTGCCGGCAAGTCCACGCTGATCAAGGTGCTGGCCGGGGTGCACCGACCAGATTCGGGAGCCGTCGAGTGGAGTGGCAACCGGGCGGCCTTCGTCAACCCTCAGGCCGCCATGCGCGCCGGAATCGCCACCATCTACCAGGAACTCGACCTGGTCAACGACCTTTCGGTGGCGGAGAACGCCTTCCTCGGGCATGAGCCGCGCCGGTTCGGGTTCGTCCGCCGGGGCCACATGGCGGGCCGGACCCGCCAGATCCTCGATCGGCTCGGCCACGCCGAGATCCCGCCGAATCGGATGCTGCGATCGCTGCCGGCGGCGGGCAAGCAGGTGGTCAGCATGGCTCGCGCGCTCTCCCACGAGGCCCGACTGATCATCATGGACGAACCGAGCGCGGTGCTCGCCCATGACGAGGTGGGCAATCTCTTCCGGATCATCCGCGAGCTGACCGCACAGGGCATCGCGGTCATCTACATCTCGCACCGGCTGGAGGAGATCCGTGAGATCGGTGACCGGGTGACCGTACTCAAGGACGGCCGGACCACTGCGGCGAACCTGCCGGCCCGCGACACTCCGACCCGCGACCTGGTCTCCCAGATGACCGGCCGGAGCATCGAGTACGTCTTCCCGGACCGGCCCGCCGACACCGCCGGCGGCGACGACCTGCTCCAGGTCGACGGGTTGACCCGCGCCGGTGAGTTCGCCGACGTGTCGCTCGCCGTCCGGGCCGGTGAGATCGTCGGCATCGCCGGGCTGGTCGGCTCCGGCAGGTCCGAGCTGCTGGAGACAATCTACGGCGCGCGGCGGGCGGAGGCGGGCACCGTGCGGATGGCCGGTCGGGCGCTGCGTCCGGGCAGCGTCGGCGCGGCGGTGCGGGCCGGTATGGGTATGGCCCCCGAGGAACGCAAGAGCCAGGCGCTGCTGCTCGGTGAGCCGATCTACCGCAACGTCACGCTGGCGACCTTCAGCCGGTACGCCCGGTTCGGGCTAACCGACGTCGGGCGGGAACGGGCGGAGGCGGACCGGGTCGCCGGAAGCCTGGAGATGCGACCGCGCGACGTCCGCCGGGCGGTACGGACCCTCTCGGGCGGCAACCAGCAGAAGGTGGTGGTCGGGCGCTGGCTGCTTGGTGACACGAAGCTGCTGCTGCTCGACGAGCCGACCCGCGGCGTGGACGTCGGGGCCCGTGCCGAGCTCTACCAGGTGATCCGGCAGCTCGCGGCCCAGGGCGTCGGGGTGTTGCTGGTCTCCAGCGAGGTGCCCGAGGTGCTCGGGCTCGCCGACCGGGTGCTGGTGATGCGGGAGGGGCGGGTCGTCCGCACCTCCGCCGCCGACGAACTTGACGAGAACACCGTGCTCGACCTCGTGATGGCGGGATCCCTGATGGAAGGCGCACCGGCATGAGCGACAGCCCACCCGCCGCGACGCAGCTGCCGGCGCAGTCGCCGCCGGTGGAACCGGCCGAGACGAATATGGCGGCCGGGTACGGGCGGCCGACGGGCTCCGGGGCCCGGCTCTCCTGGTTCAACGGTGACGGCGGTGAGGGCGCCAAGCGGAACCTGGCTCTGATCGGGGTGCTGCTGGCGCTGTTCGCGATCGGCGCGGCCACCCGTTCCGACCTCTACGCCAACCCGGACTGGGTCTGGGCCAACATGCTCAGCATCCTCAAGCTCGCCTCGGTGGTCGGCGTCGTCACCGTCGGGATGACCTTCGTGATCATCGGCGGCGGGATCGATCTCTCGGTGGGCGCGATCGTCGCGCTGGCCGGGGTCTGGTCCACCACGGTCGCCACCCAGAGCTTCGGCGCGGGCGGCATGATCTTCACTGCGATCGTCGTCGGGGTGGCGGTCGGTCTGGTCAACGGTACGCTCATCGCGTACGGGCGGTTGGTGCCCTTCATCGCCACCCTGGCCATGCTGGTGGCCGCCCGAGGGCTGGCCGCCGAGATCTCCCAGAAGCAAACCCAGATCTCACAGAACAGCGTGATCAACGGCATCGCCAGCAACGATCTGCTCGGCATCCCGCTGCTGGTCTACATCCTGGCCGCCGTCGTCGCCGCCGGGTGGGTACTGCTCAACCGCACCACCTTCGGCCGGCGCACCGTAGCGGTCGGTGGCAACCCCGAGGCCGCCCGGCTGGCCGGCATCGACGTCAAGCGGCACACCCTGCTGCTCTACGGGCTCTCCGGCCTCTGCTGCGGGATCGCCGCCATCATGCTCACCGCCCAGGCCACCTCGGCCCAGGCGGCGATGGCAAACCTCTACGAGCTGGACGCAATCGCCGCCGTGATCATCGGCGGCACGCTGCTCAGCGGCGGGCGGGGGACCATCATCGGCTCGCTGCTCGGGGTGATCATCTTCGCCACCATCACCAACCTCTTCGCCATCAACGGCCTTTCCACCGAGGCGCAGAACATGGTCAAGGGCGGCATCATCGTCGCGGCCGTCCTGATCCAGCAGGTCCAGTTCGGCAGCCTCTCCCAATTCTTCCGCCGCAACCGACTCACCACCACCTGATCCTCAGCCGAACCACCCGGGCCACCCAGCGCGCGACGGTGGCCGGGCCCCGCGCACCCGAATCCCCTCTCCACCACTGATAACCAGGAGGTCGTCATGACCCAGCACAGTCGCGACATGTCGCGGCGTCGGCTGCTCTTCGGCGGTGCGGCCGTCGGCGCAGGCGTGATCCTCGCCGGCTGCACCAGCAACGAGCAGGCGCCGACCGAGGCGCAGACCAAGGCGGCGGACAACGGCGCCAACGCCGAGCCGGGCAAGCAGGTGAAGATCGGCTTCTCCGCGCCGGCCGCCGACCACGGCTGGATCGCGGCGATCACCAACAACGCCAAGGAACAGGCCGCCGCGTACTCCGACGTCGAGTTCAACATCGTCGAGGCGGGCGCGGACGCGGCGGCCCAGCGGGCGGTGCTGTCCACCCTGATCTCGCAGCGGCCCGACGTGATCGTGCTGCTGCCACACGACGGCAAGGAGCTCAACTCGTTCGGGCTGGAGGCGATGCAGGCCGGCATCCCGGTGGTCAACCTGGACCGGGCCTTCCCGGACGCCAAGGCGTACCGGTTGCAGATCAAGGGCGACAACTACGGCATGGGTGTCTCCGCCGCCACGTACATCGCGGAGCAGCTCAAGGCCAAGGGAGTCAGCAACCCGGTGATCGCCGAGATCGCCGGGATGGACGAGCTGGAGCTGACCCAGGAGCGGACGCAGGGCTTCAACGACACCCTGACCCAGCACGGCCTGAAGGTCGAGAACCGCCGGGCGGCCCGGTTCACCGCCGACTCCGGCCAGCAGGAGGCTAGCCAGCTGCTCCAGGCCCTGCCGAAGATCGACGCGATCTGGAACCACGACGACGACCAGGGCATCGGCGTGCTGGCCGCGATCAGCCAGGCCAACCGCAGCGAGTTCTTCATGGTCGGCGGCGCCGGCTCGAAGAAGGCGATGGAGGACATCCAGGCCGACAACACGGTGCTCAAGGCCACCGTCACCTACAGTCCGTCAATGGCGTCCTCGGCGATCTCGCTGGCCCGCCTGATCGGCCAGGGTCGGGGCATGTCCGACCTGGTGGAACTCCAGGTGCCCAAGGAGATCGTCCTCGCCTCCGAAACGATCATCAAGGAGAACGCGAGCGACTACCTGAAGCTCGGGTTCTGATTCACGGGGGGAGACCCACCTTGTCCATGAACGACAACCAACTGCGGGTCGGCATGGTCGGCTACGCGTTCATGGGCGCCGCGCACTCACAGGCGTGGCGCACCGCGAACCGGGTGTACGACCTGCCGGCACAGGCCCGGATGGCGCTTATCTGCGGCCGTGACCCGGGAAAGGTGGCCGAGGCCGCCGACCGGCTCGGCTGGGAGGAGCACACCACGGACTGGCGGGAGCTGGTGGCCCGGCCGGACATCGACGTGGTCGACATCTGCACACCGGGGGACAGTCACGCCGAGATCGCGCTGGCCGCGCTGGCCGCCGGCAAGCACGTGCTGTGCGAGAAGCCGCTGGCCAACAGCGTCGCCGAGGCACGGGAGATGACCGTTGCGGCGGCCACCGCCCGGGCCAGCGGGGTGCGGTCGATGTGCGGCTTCAACTATCGGCGGGTGCCCGCGGTGGCGCTGATGCGTCAACTGGTCGCCGACGGGCGGCTCGGCGAGATCCGGCACGTCCGGGCCAGCTACCTGCAGGACTGGATCGTGGACCCGAAGTTCCCCCTGGTCTGGCGGCTACGCAAGGAGGTGTCGGGCTCCGGGGCGCTGGGTGACATCGGTGCGCACATCATCGACCTCACCCAGTACGTCACGGGTCAGCGGATCGCCGGCGTCAGCGCGGTGACCGAGACCTTCGTCAAGCAGCGGCCCCTGCCGGCCGAGTCGAGCGGACTGGCCGCGAAGGTCGACGGAGCCGCCGCCACCGGCCCGGTCACCGTCGACGACGCGGCGATCTTCGTCGCCCGGCTCGACGGCGGGGCGCTGGCCACCTACGAGGCGACTCGGTTCGCCACCGGCCGCAAGAACGCTCTCCGCGTGGAGATCAACGGGTCGCTGGGCAGCGTCGCCTTCGACCTGGAACGGCTCAACGAACTGGAGTTCCACGACGCGACGAGACCCGCCGCCGAGCAGGGCTTCAGCCGGATCCTGGTGACCGAGAGCGAGCACCCGTACCTGTCGGCCTGGTGGCCGCCGGGCCACATCATCGGGTACGAGCACTCCTTCACCCACCAGATGCGCGACTTCATCGAGGCGGTGGCGACCGGCGTCGACCCGGCGCCCTCCTTCGCCGACGCCCTGCAGGTGCAGCTGGTGCTGGACGCGGTGGTCCGATCGGCCGAGCTGGGCTCCTCGTGGGCCGAGGTGCGGCCGGCGCTGGCGACGGTCGCCAGCTAGAACCACCTCCGGCACCGACCGGCGAGGGGCGGCCGCGGTTGCGCCCCGCGACCGATGCGGGTCGGCACCGGAGGTCGTGCCAACGGGCCAACCGGGCCCGCTGGCACGAGCAATGCGGTTCCTCCGGTGCGGTCGGACCGGGATTCCCGGCCGCACCGGAGGACCGCCGCAGCAACCGTCCACCGAGACCCATCTGCCTCCGGGCGGGACCGCGTCCGAACGAGTCCTCCGATCGGGCCACTGTCGTCCCGAGCGGCCGGATGCGGGGCAGGCAGGGGCGCGACGCCGACCGCCCCTGCCTGCCAGCCCCGTCTGTCCGTACCCGTCCCGAACGCCGGTCCGGCGTTGTCGCCGCCGACCTCGGCGCCGGCCGGTGAGCTACACCGGGGCGGGGGCGGACGGGGCGCATCCACCCAGAAGTGCGGCTCTCCGACCGGGAAGGAAAGCCATGCGTACGGGTGTCTGGCTGGTGGGGGTACCCGGCTCGGTCGCGACCACAAGCATTGTCGGGGCGCTGGCCCTGCGGGCCGGGCTGGCCGGGCCGACCGGCTGCGTGACGGAGTTGCCCGGCGTCCGCGGCCCGGCCCTGCCGGCCCTCGCCGACCTGGTCTTCGGTGGACACGACATCATCGACACCCCGATCGTCAAGCGCGCCGAGGCGCTCGCCACCGCCGGCGTGCTGCCGGCCCGGCTGGTCGCCGCGCTGCCCGAGGAGTTGGCCGCCGTCGAGCGGGACCTGCGTCCCGCCCCGACCGCCGGTAGCCAGGCCGACCGGGCTGCCGCGATGATCCGCGACCTCACCGAGTTCCGTGAGCGGCACGGGATGGTCCAGGTGGTGGTGGTCAACGTCGCGGCCACCGAACCGGTACCGAACCCGCCTTGCGGGCACGTCGACCCCGATGCGCTGCGGGCTGCTCTCACCGGCCCCGACGAGGTGCTGCCGCCCAGCTCGCTGTACGCGTACGGGCGGTGACGGCGGGCTGCCCCTACGTCGATTTCACCCCGTCGACCGGGCTGCGGCTGCCGGCGTTGACCACGCTGGCCGACGACCACGGTGTGCCGTACGCCGTTAACCTGCTGGGGGGAGGTGACGGCGCCACCCTGTCCGAAGCGGGAGCAAACGCCGCGAAGGTACGCAGCAAACAGCGGGTGCTCGGCGAGACGCTCGGCTACCTGCCGCAGGGCGACACCCGGATCGAGTACGTCGAGGAGTTGGGTGACTTCAAGACCGCCTGGTACCTGGTCACCTTCGCCGGCTTCGTTACTGGGGTTGGCGCGGTGCGGGCGGGCCGGACGGCACTGCGATCGTGGTCGCCGCCGCCGCGTTGGAGCTGTTCCACGCGTTCGCGCTCATCCACGACGACATCCTGGACGGCAGCGAACGCCGCCGGGGGAGCCCTCGGAGCACCGGATCTTCGCCGATCTGCACACCCGATCCTCCTGGCGGGGCGACCCGGAGGCGTACGGGCGCCACACCGCGCTGCTCTGCGGCGACCTGTGTGCGGCCTGGTCCGACCAGATGTTTCACGAGTGCGGCCTGAGCCCGGAGACGGTGCACCGGGGGTACGCCGTGTTCTCCCTGATGCGGACCGAGGTCATCGCGGGGGAGTACCTCGACCTGGTGTCCGGGGTCGGTGGCGGGTCGGTGGCGAGCGCGCTCACAGTGATCCGGATGAAGGCGGCCCGGTACACGGTCACCCGCCCGCCGCAGATCGGCGCCGCGCTGGCCGGCGCGCCGGCCGAACTCCTCGACGCGCTGGCCGAGTTCGGCGACCCGCTGGGTGACGTCTTCCAGCTCCGCGACGACGTGCTCGGGGTCTACGGCGACCCGGCGGTGACCGGCAAATCCGTCCTGGACGACCTGCGGGAGGGCAAGCCGACGGTGATGATGGCGTTGGCCCGCGATGCCGCCGGCCGGTCTCAGAGTGCCCGGCTGAGGGAGTTGTTCGGCAACCCCGACCTGGATGCGGAGGGCGCTGCCGAGCTGCGCACGATCATCGTCAGCGTCGGTGCGCTGGAGAAGATCGAGCAGATGATCCGGGTGCGCACCGAGGCCGCGCTGGCCATGCTGGAGCACATGGCGTTGACCCCGCAGAGCCGGGCCGCGCTGGCGGCGCTGGCCACCCAGGCGGTCGACCGCCAGCGGTGAGCTGACCTCCGGAAATGGCACCTACCGCTCTTTCTCGGGGGCGGGGGATGACATTCTGGGCGGTGGGACAATGAGCCGTCCACTTCTTTCGCACGGGAACTTCTTACTCGGGGCGTTGATTGGTTGGGCTTGAATCGTTAGGCTGAGGAAAGTCCAGTTCAACTGGAGCACCGGCAGAACGGGGAGATGGTGTTCATGGTCCGAAGCTATCTAATGGCCGTGCGACTGCTTGCGGCAATGGTTCTGGCGCTTGGTGTCGGAGCTGTTGCCCTGTCGCCGGCGGCGCAGGCGGCGGCCCAGCCGCAGGTTTCCGACCAGGCGGCGAGCGCCCCGGGGGCGGCGGCCTGCTACGAGGGGCGGATTCCGAACAGCAGTCGGTGGGACGGAGTTATCAGCGTCCATGTGCACGGCTCGGCCTGCACGACCCGGTGGGCCCAGTTGGTGTGGGATGACAACAACAACTGCTGTGTCCCGCTCTGGGTGAAGGTCGAGCGGCAGGTGAACGGCAGCTACGGGTGGTTGCCGACTCACACCAAGACGAAGAAGGTCCTGTTCGGCGCCTTCGGCACCCACAACACGGGAACCGTTCCCTGGGTCCAGTACAGCAACCAGCGCTTCCGTGCCTGCTGGGGTACCGGGAGCAGCGAGCCCAGCACCTGGGTCTGCGGCCCCTTCGTCAACTGACCAACCGAAACCCTCGACAGGCGCTAAGGGTGGGTCCGCTGCTAGCGGTCCCACCCTTACTGTTCAGTTCCTGCTCTCGGTCGGGTGAAAGTGCGTAGTTGCCGCACCACTGATTTCGTACGTATGCAAGGACTGCCTAAAATGAATTCTGAATCTCGGCCGGCAGAGTCGCCAATAAATTGAGTCAGGTTGCCTCCGAGTCGCTGATCCGGTAGCCGGGCCATTCGACAGATTCGCGTTGTCGGAGAGCCGTTGTGGTTATCCCGTGAGCATGATCTGGGCGTTCGGGGCCATCACCCGGATGGCGCGGAGCGCCGTCACGACGGACTGGCGGTCCAGCGCTGCTGCGGGTCGTCCCGCAATTTGGTCGGTCAGCGCCCCGGTGGTTTCCGGATGATGTAGCTCAGTGACGCCGGTCATTCTCGGCGGTGCAGTCGACGCAGCCAGTGGCGAGCAGGAGGACCGCCACGCCCAGCAGCGCGGTCGCGGTATGCCGGTTGACGACGAGCCGCCGGCAGGGGCTGTTCACGTCGGCGTCGGCAGTGCAGCGCCAGTACACGTTCGCCCGGTCTGTCTGTTGTGGATCCGCACTGTCCTACCCCCGTAGTCGTCACGTGCCGAGTACCCAACTGGCAGCGATCTTACTGGCGCGGGTCGGCTTGTCAATCGACGGACTCCGCTGCGCCTGAGTGCAGACGACCGGCAGACTTTGAGTAGATCAAACGGCACGGGGATCCAGCTCTGGACGTGCAACGGCACGGCCGCCCAAGACTGGTCGGCGCAGTCGAACGGCACGCTGCGCAACCCGCAGTCGAGCAAGCGTCTGGACGTGTCGAACAACTCGGCCGACGGTCAGGCGGTCCACCTGTGACCTGCCACATCAACGCCAACCAGCGCTGGACCCTACCGTCATGAGTAAGGAGGTACCCCTTGTCAACGCCTAGCGTGGTAAAGGGGCCTTCTTAACCCGCGCGCCCTCGGCCTAGAGTGAAGGCGGCGACCGCGAGGTGGCCGGTGAACCGGCGGGAGGCGCAACCCGTCGGTCCCAGGCGCGAGAGCGCCCGCCGGAGCACCGTCGAGGCCGCCCCTCCGGCCATCCCTCGCCCCGGCCACGCAGCTACGGAATCCCCCACCCACGTACAGGGGAGAAGGACACATGGCGCGACCGATCACGCTGTTCACCGGCCAGTGGGCCGACCTTCCGTTCGACGAGGTGTGCCGGCTTGCCGCCGAGTGGGGCTACGACGGCCTGGAGATCGCCTGCTGGGGTGACCACTTCGAGGTGGACAAGGCCCTGGCCGACGAGTCGTACGTCGAGCGCAAGCGGGAGACGCTCGCGAAGCACAACCTTCAGGTCTTCACGATCTCCAACCACCTGGTCGGCCAGGCGGTGTGCGACCATCCGATCGACGAGCGGCACCAGGGCATCCTGCCCGCTCGGATCTGGGGCGACGGCGAGCCCGAGGGGGTACGCCAGCGGGCCGCCGAGGAGATCAAGGACACGGCCCGCGCCGCGGCGAAACTCGGCGTCGACACGGTCGTCGGCTTCACCGGATCATCGATCTGGCACACCCTGGCGCTGTTCCCGCCAGTGCCGCCGTCGATGATCGAACGCGGGTACCAGGATTTCGCCGACCGGTGGAACCCGATCCTGGATGTCTTCGACGAGGTCGGGGTGCGGTTCGCCCACGAGGTGCACCCCAGTGAGATCGCCTACGACTACTGGACGACGAAGCGGGCCCTCGACGCGATCGGGCACCGGCCCGCGTTCGGACTGAACTGGGATCCGTCCCACTTCGTGTGGCAGGAACTCGACCCGGTTAACTTCATCTTCGACTTCGCCGACCGGATCTACCACGTGGACTGCAAGGACGCCAAGGTGCGTACCGGCGACGGGCGACGTGGCCGGCTCGCGTCGCACCTGCCCTGGGCGGACCTGAGGCGCGGCTGGGACTTCGTCTCGACCGGGCACGGCGATGTGCCCTGGGAGGACTGCTTCCGGGCGCTCAACGCGATCGGCTACACCGGGCCGATCTCGATCGAGTGGGAGGACGCCGGCATGGACCGGCTGGTCGGCGCCCCGGAGGCGCTCCAGTTCGTCCGCCGGCTTGCTTTCGACGCGCCGGACGCCGCCTTCGACGCGGCGTTCAGCAGCAAGGACTGAACCGACCGACTCCCCGGGGGCGGCACCCTTCGGCCCCCGGGGACGTCGTCCCAGACGTGCGGCGACGCGGATCATCAGGCGGCCCCGGTATGCGGTGCCGGCAGCTGCCGTGCCGGCGGTCAGCCGAGGGTGAACACGTGGTCGCTGGCCAACCGGGCCCCGCCCACCACCGCGGCCCGGTCCGCCAGATCGGACAGGACGATCGGCATGGTGCCGGTGGCGACCGGTGCCGACCGGCGGTAGACCACACCACGGACCTCGGCGAGCAGGATGTGCCCGAGCCCGTCCGGAGCGCCACCAATCACCACGATGCCCGGGTTGAAGAAGCTGACCAGCCCGACGAGTACCTGGCCGAGGCGGCGTGCGGTGTCCCGGAACAGCGTCTGGGCGGCGGGGTCGCCGGTGATCGCGGCCGCCGCGACGTCCGGCACGGTGAGTGTGCCGGCCGTAGCGTGCCGGGCGGCCAGCGCCGGGGACCGACCCGAGCGCGTTACTGCCAGCGCCGTCCTGACCAGTCCGGCATCGCCGCAGTACGCCTCGAGGCAGCCGGTCTCACCGCAGACGCAGGCCGGCCCGTCCTCGCCGAGCGGTAGGTGCGAGATGTCTCCCGCGCTGCTGGTCGCTCCGCGGTAGAGCGACCCGCCGAGCACCAGGCCACAGCCGATCGCCGTGCCGAGCTTCAGGTAGAGGAAGCCCTCGAAGGTACGCCCGATCCCGGCGTGTTGCTCGCCGGGGGCGAACACGTTGGCGTCGTTGTCGACCAGCGCGGGACAACCCAGTTCGGTTGCGAACGCGTCCCGTACCGGAAAGCGCTGCCAGCCGGGGAGCACGGCCGGCGCGATGGAGGTGCCATTGTCGACCGGTCCGGGCATCGCCACGCCGACCCCGGTGAGTTCGGCCACGCCCGATTCGGCGTGGAGCTTGCCAAGCAGCTCCACGGCTCGCCCGATCACCGCCGCCGGTCCGTGCGCACCTCGGCCGGCTCACCGGTCTCGGCAAGCACGTTCAGCTCGCCGTCGGTCACCGCCGCCGTGATCCGGTCCGCCGCGATGACCACGCTGGCGAAGCGCACCCCGGAGGAGAGGCGCAGCAACGAAGAGCGGCGCCCACCACGGCCCGTGGCCGGCAGGCTCGGACTCCGTCAATGGATGTGGCCCGTGGTGTGCCCGGGCCACAGCGCACGGTGACCTGCTGACCCTCGGGACACCCCGACACTGACGGGTCCGACCACCAGTTCGGCGGTCGGACCCGTCAAGGCGTGACTAGACGGTGCTGCCGTTGGCGCCGGAGCTGGACGGCTTGCTGCGGGGGGTGGCGGACGTCGAGCCGGTGGCCGTGCCCGACGTGCCGGAGCTCGACTTGGCCCCGGCCGTCGCCGGCGTCGCGGCGAAGGTGTCGTCGGCGGGGGTGAGCCCCTGACTGCCGTTCTGGCTCAGCTTCTCGCCCAGCTTGGAGTGGCCGAGCTTGTCCTTGCCCTCGTGGTAGAGCCGGTTCGCCTGGGCCTGCGCGACACCGGCCGCCTCCTGGACGGTCGGGTGGTCGAGCACCTTGCGGCCCTGGATCACCAACTCCTCGTACTTCTCTCGGCCAGCTCGGGCGCCCAGGACGAATCCTGCAGCCAGCCCGCCAAGGAACATGATCTTTCCGCGCATGGCGGCTCCTTTCGTACCTGACGCGCCGTCATCCCGCTCCGGTGACCCGGTGGTGGGACTGACCAGTTCGCGCCTGCGTCCTGTCATCGGAAGCTAACTACCCATCCTGCTCTCCGGTCATACCTCCTTGTGCCGCGATGACGATTTATCCCTTCAGTTCGTTTTCTGGCAGCTGGTGCGGCTACCCAACCCCCTGGACCAACACCCCCCCCGGAATCCTGTACTCTTGTGCCCGGCACGCCCGGCGGAGAGATCCGTTCCGAGCGACACTACGGTCCCCCGTAGCTCAATTGGCAGAGCAGCCGGCTGTTAACCGGCAGGTTTTTGGTTCGAGTCCAAACGGGGGAGCTTCCTTCATTCTGACGCCCACCGGCAAGCCGGTGGGCGATACGTTTCCCCGCACCCGCCAGCCTCGCGTGAGTCCACCGCAGGGTACCGCCCTGGCCGGCGTCTGGTCGCTCCGACCGGCTGCGCTACGCGGCCACCGTCGCGGGCTCCGCCCCAGATTCCCGACGCCCCCCGGCCATGCCGCCGCAAGGGCGGCTGCGCAAGTCGGTGGCGCTGGAGGAGAGCCTGTTCGTCGCCGGTGACCACCGCGACAGCCCCCATGCAGGCTGCTGATCAGTTCCGCCGCCGAGGAGGACGCGGCCAACTGTGGGTGTGGTCGTGGTCGGCCGGCTGCTCACTGTTATCCTCGCCATGCCCATCGTGCTGCTGGCCCGAGGGCGACGCCGGTGAGAAGGGCAGTCGACGCTGGCCGGTGGTCGATCGGGCGGGATAAGATCCGGCCCGGTACCGGGGCGGTAGCTCAGCCGGTTAGAGCAGGGGACTCATAATCCCTCGGTCGCGGGTTCGAGCCCCGCCCGCCCCACCAGCACAAACGCTAGATCAGGGATCTTTCCGTGGGCCACTCGTGGTGCGAGCGAGCTACGGTCGTCCCCATCGGGACATCGACGGGGCGCGCGAAGCGCCAGCGCGGCGAGATCGAAGAGCTGCCCAGCGGTTCACTCAGGGTGAAGGTCTACGCGGGCATCGACCCCATCACCAAGAAGCGGCACTACCTGACCGAGACCGTCCCGCCCGGCCCGACCGCCCGAAAGGAAACCGAGAAGGCGCGTACGCGCTTCCTCGCCCAGGTGGACGACCGGCGCAACCCGTGCACCCGTGCCACCGTCGACCAGCTGCTTGACCGGTGGTTGGAAGTGCTCGACGTGGAGATGTCGACCCGGCAGGGGTACGTCAGGAAGCTGAACAAGCACGTCCGGCCGCTGTTGGGCAAGCTGCCGGTGGGCCGACTGGACGCCGAGACGCTGGAGTCGTTCTACGCGGTGCTGCGGAAGTGCCGGGACCACTCTGGAGGCGCGCGGAAGGCCATCGAGCATCGCAAGGCAGGGCTGCACGACTGCACCGACAAGTGCCGGCCGCATGAGTGCAAGCCGTTGGCGCCGGCCTCGATCCGGTAGATTCACTGGATCCTGTCCGGGGCGCTGAACCGGGCCGTCCGGTGGCGCTGGATCGCCGTCAACCCGGCAGATCAAGCGGAGAAGCCGGGGATGCCGCAGCCCAACCCTCACCCACCATCGGCCCCGAAAGCAGCCGGCCGGCTCACGGCAACCCAGCTGCAGCTCAACAAGGCCCACAACAGCCTGCGCGCCATCGGCGAACGCGGAAACTCGCTGCTCAAGACCACATTCAAGGCACTCCGGAACGTCAGCCTGAACCCTGGCGCATCGGCGAGATCGTGGCAGCCGCCCTCGCCCTGCTGCACTTCGACCACGCCCGAACCACATGATCACCACCCGTGATCAAGTCCTTGCGCGGCATGGCTCAGATCGGCACGTCATGCTTGGCTGCAGACAGCGGCAGCGGCTGCCAGCGATGAACATTGGTTGGCCTGCAATGGCCTGTCGGTCGGGGTGGTGGCGTCGGTGGCCCAGGTAGGGTGCCTGCCGTGCCCGTGTCTCGTAAGCGGAAGAAGAAGTCTCAGTCCGGTCGTCGGTCCGAGCGTCAGTCGGTGACCGTGAGGGCGAACAGGGCTGTCCAAGCCAACGCTGTCACCGAATTGTTCCACTACCGCCGGAGCCTCGCCGACCATCGTGCCGCGCTGGCCGCGGACACGGCCCGCCTGGTGGTGGACGAGTTGGTCGCGGTCGCCCCCGGGCTGTCCGATGACGACCTTGAGGACGTTTTCTGCCTCCGTTACGGCGCGGCGATGGCGAAGTTCGACGGTGGTCGACTGGAAGATCTGGTCAACCCGGAGGACCTCGCTGGCGCACTGCTGTCGGCGATCGGTGAGCGGCTGCACGAGGCGGTGGACTCCGGCACCGACGTCGATGTTCTGCAGCGACTGCTGACCGTCGTCGCCGACGTGGTGCCGCTGCCGCTGAGCGAGCTCGCCTGTGATCTTGTCACCGAACATGTCGACGCTGGTGCGGCAGGACAGGTGGCACGGGGGCGGACCATCTCCGGTGAGGTGCTGTGGGCGCATGACGCCTACGGCGGCCGCTGGGCGGTGGTCGCACCGTTCGCTGCGGTAGGCGGCCGGGACAGGTGGTATCTGTGGGACGTGGACACCTGCGGCTACGAGGTCGTCACCGTCTACAGTGGCTTTCACCCCTCGGCCGAATCCGCGCTGGCCGTCTGGTCCGGAACGGTTGGTCACACCGCAGCCGAGGTGACCCTGACGGCGGTGGACGACGCGGAAACACTCGGTGCACTCCTGGGCGGCGAAGTCGAGGAATTCCGACCCGGCGGTGAGAGCCAGGAGCAGTACGCCGAGTTCCTGCGCAGCCGGCGGCTCGGCCGAGCCGCCCGGGAGGCGACCCGCAGGGTGCGTGAGGGGGCTTCCGTAGAGCTGACCGTGCAGGAGGCGGCTGAAGGGTTCGCCCAGCGGTTGCGGCAGATGGGTTACCACGACCGGCCGGCGGGCGACCGTTCGGGCGAAGGCCCGGCCGGGGCTGACGATCTCGCTGCGGAGTTGGCCGACTCCTGGTTCCAGCGGGACCACCCCAGGCTGTATCCGCTCTGTTCGCCGCACAAGGTCGCGGCGACGGTGCTGCACCTGCGCGATTATTACCAGGACGACTTCGCCGCCGAACTCGTCGCGGTGCTGCCCGAATGGATCCGCTTTTTGGCCGAGCACACCGGCATGGTGGCGGAGTTGACCGAACGCTGCCTCGCGTACGCCTCGGGCGAGCTCACGTTTCCCGGGATCCTTGATGACCGGGGACGGCCGAATCTCATGGCACGGGTAGCGGAGTAGCTCCGCCACCGCGCCACCGCACTGACGTCCGGGCGGCCCGCGCGGTCGGGAGGATTCGGGAGCTGGTTGGTCAAGACCGGTGTGTTTTGCCCGGTGGCCTCCGGCCCACCAGGCAAAACAGGCGTTTCTGATCTAGGTCAGGGCGATCCGAGGAGGGTCCGCGTCGGGCGGCATCGTTCGGTCAACCCGGCACGAGTCTTGGCGACGCCCTCGTCCACGCGGGCGGCCGTATCCGCCTGATCTTTTCGCCCGTGGCGGAGCTGGCTCGCCGCCTGGCCGCCAGCTAGTGTTCTGTTTCGTAAATAGCTAGCCGTTTAGTAGGCTCTGCGTGTGACACGTGCTGC
>NZ_JBHMIS010000013.1:0-126959 GCF_048060415.1 Micromonospora sp. LOL_024 | reverse complement strand
GATAAGGAAAGGATCATCAGGCGGCCGTCGGCCAGACTTCGACACCAGCGCATACACCCACCGCAACCAGGCCGAACGTGGCTTCGGTCGACGCACACACTGGCGAGGCCTGGCGACCAGGTACGACAAGCTCATCGAAAGCTACAAAGCACACTGGACCCCATCGAGATGCTCGACTGGCTCCGTGCCGTACCCGACCGCACTCCATGATCCGGAGGACACCACCTAGTCGACCGGGTGGCGTGGGGCTGGGGCAACGAGCACCGCGCGCAGCCCTTGGCCGTGAGCATCGCCCAGAGCACCGAACTTGGCACTCTGTACACGGTCGACGAGATCCGGGCCATCGCCGACCACGCCCACGCGAAGCGCATGAGGCTGCACATGGACGGTGCGCGCATCTCCAATGCGGCAGCCGCCCTAGGTGTTCCGCTTCGCGCGTTCACCACGGACGCCGGGGTCGACATCCTGACCTTCGGCGGCACCAAGAACGGAATCCTGTACGGCGAGGCGATCGTCGTGCTCGATCCGACGGCCGCCGACGGGCTCCTCCACCTACGCAAGCTGAACATGCAACTGGCCTCGAAGATGCGGTTCGTCAGCGCGCAGTTCATCGCGCTTCTCAAGAACGACCTGCACCTCCGATCGGCGGGGCACGCCAACGCGATGGCGGCTCGGCTGCGCGGAGCGCTTGAGGAATCCCTTGCCGCGGGCGCCACCACCGGCATCAGCTTCAGTCAGCCGACGCAGGCCAACGCCGTGCTCGCCGTCCTGGCCAACGACGCGGCGGTCCGTATCCGCGAGCAGGTGCGCTTCTACGATTCGGGCCGGGCCGTCGGCGAGGTGCGCTGGATGACCGCCTTCGACACGACAGAGGCCGACGTGGACGCGTTCGTCGAGGTCGTTCGGAAGGAACTCGCCCCGGCGGGGTAGCCCCGGGCCGATCAAGGCCGGGGCTGGGCGAGCCGGTGAGTTTCTGAGACTGGCGCTGATCTAGCCGGCTGACTCAGGCGGTTTTCCCAAGCTGACAGTGCGGGTTCGATTCCCGTCACCCGCTCCACGTGAAAGCCCAGGTCAGGACACGTTCCCGACCTGAACTTCAGTCACCGGCTGCTTTCGAGGTGACCGTCGAGGGAGCTGGACTGAGTCGGCGCGGACCGCCCCGTACGCTGGGGATCATGCGGATTGGCGTCGTGATCCTGCCGGATCAGCGCTGGTCGGACGCCCGGCACCGTTGGCGGCAGGCCGACGAGTGGGGCTTCGACCACGCCTGGACGTACGACCACCTGGGCTGGCGTGACCTGGTGGACGGTCCCTGGTTCGACTCGATGACCACGCTGACCGCAGCCGCGACGGTGACCACCCGGCTCCGGCTCGGCACGCTGGTCGCGTCGCCGAACTTCCGGCACCCGGTGGCCTTCGCCCGGCAGGTGACCGCGCTCGACGACATGTCCGACGGGCGGGTGCTGCTGGGGGTGGGGGTGGGCGGCGTCGGGTTCGACTCGGCTGTGCTCGGCGGCGAGACGTTGTCGCCTCGCCAGCGGGTGGACCGGTTCGGCGAGTTCACCGAACTGCTCGACGCGATTTTGCGCGAGGACGGTACGACCTGGCGGGGTGAGTGGTTCGCGGCGGTGGAAGCGCGGAGCAACCCGGGCTGCGTCCAGGGGCCCCGGGTGCCGTTTGTGGTGGCCGCCAACGGTCCCCGCTCGATGCGGATCGTCACCCGGTTCGGGCAGGGCTGGGTGACCACCGGACCGGACGCGGCCGACCTGGCCGAGTGGTGGGCCGGGGTGGCGCAGCTGGCCACCCGGCTCGACGCGGTGCTCGCGGCCGAGGGGCGTGACCCGGCCAGCCTGGACCGCTACCTGTCGCTGGATTCGGCACCGGTCTTCTCGCTGAGCAGTGCACAGTTCTTCGCCGACCAGGTCGGCTGCGCGGCGGAGTTGGGCTTCACCGACGTGATCACGCACTGGCCACGGGAGAGCCGCTACTACGCCGGTGACGAGGCGGTACTGGTCGACGTCGCCACCCGCCTGTTGCCCGAACTGCGCCGTTGAACTTCCGGCGCGACCCGCCGGCTCAGGTGCCGAGGTCGCCGGTGGCGACACCGCCGTCACCGGCGGAGACCAGCCGGAAGCGGACGCAGACGATCTCGGTGTTGTCGGTCACCGGGGTTCCGACGCGCGCCCAGTAGGCGGCGTGGCCGGCCCGCCACTTGTCGATCGAGCGGTCGCCCTCTCCCTCGGCTCGGGCGAACTCCCACGGGACCTCGGCGAAGCTGGTCACCTCGACACCGGTCACCTCCACGACGCCCACCAGGGTGTCCTGGTCGTCGACGAGGGCCAGTCGCTCGCCCACATGCTCCAGCTCTTCGCCCTGCTCGGCGTACTCGTCGTGCAGGCCGGCGGTAGCGGTCTTCGCGCCGACCAGCACCAGGGTGTTGAGGTTTGTTCGAAGCTCGCCCGGAGTGCCGAGAGCAAGCGTGCGGAGACCGTCGATCCGTGTCCACATCCTGCCGAGGTTACCGTCAGGTCGACGACGCCCGGTGGCGTATCGGCCGTCCCACGGTGGCCGGATGGAGGGTACGGTCGATGCTCGACGAAAAGGAGACGTTTATGGCGGACCGTCGTGCGGTGCTCATTCCGGGACGCGGATACGACACCCGGTACCCCCTGTTCCTCTACCTTGGGGAGGCGCTGCGCCGGGCCGGGTTCGGGCTGCACGGGATCTCCTGGCAGGTGCCGGAGGACTTCGACATCGACACCATCGGCAGGTGGGTGTGCGACGAGGTTTCCCCTGCCCTGACCGAGCGGGCGGACCTGCTGGTCGGCAAGTCGCTCGGCACTCTCGCCGCGCCGCTTGCCGCCGGCCGCAGGCTGCCCGCCGTCTGGCTGACCCCGTTGCTGCACCGGGGTGAGGTGATCGACGCGCTACGCCGGGCCACCGCGCCGTTCATCCTGGTCGGCGGTACCGCCGACTCGTCCTGGGACGGCTCGATCGCTCGGCGGCTGACGCCGCACGTGCTGGAGATTCCGGCCGCCGACCACGCGCTCATGGTGCCGGGGCCGCTGGCCCGCTCCGCGGAGGCGCTGGGCCAGGTCTGCACCGTGGTCGAGGATTTCGTTCGCTGACCCTGCCCCGGCCGCTTCAGCCGAGGTCGGTGGGGGTGAGCAGGCCGGTGACGCGCAGTTCGTCGGCAACGGGCGGTGGGCAGCCGACCACCACGGCGGAGGTGCCGACCGGTTCGGCGCCCCGCTCGGCGCAGATGTCATAGAGGGCGCGTACCTGGGCGGCGGTCGCCACCCAGTCGTCCACCACCAGTACCCGGTCGCCGGGGCCGAGGTGCCGGTTGCGCACCGCGAGGTCGACGTGCCGGCCGCGGAAGTCGGGCGGGCTCTGCGCCCAGGTCAGTGTTCCGGCGGGCAGTCTTCCGTCGCCCGGCTTGTGTGCTGGCACGAACCCCACGCCCAGCGCGGTGGCCGCCAGCGGCCCGAGGAGGAATCCGGTTACGGCCGGGGAGACGACGACCGTGGGCCGGGCGGCCCGGAACGGCGCGACCAGTGCAGGTCCCAGCGCGGCGAGGGTCGAGGGGTCGCGCCACCAGCCGGAGATGTCGCTGACCAGGTGGCTCGCGCCCGGCCCCGGATCGATCCATGTGAGCAGCTCGATGAGGCGATTCTTCAGCTCGGCGGGCATGCCACCATCCTGCGTCACGCGATGGCGAGCGTCGGGCCGCGCGGCCCACCTCGGGTCGGATGATCGGCTTCACGTATCGCCGTAATTGCGGGCATACCATCATGATCACGTTGACTTCGGAAGTGCGTCTCTCGTTATGGTCCGACCCGATTCGATTGGATGCGTTGAGGGAAAGGACCGGGCCGGTGACTGGCAGGCACTCCCGTACCCGCAGGATCACCTCGCCGGCCGGTCTCGCGGCCAGCGCTGTGGTGGCCGTCGCGCTCGCTGTCGGTGGCACCGTCGGCGCCGTACGAGTGACCGCCGGTTCCGACGCCGGCCGGCCGGCCGCGATCGACCTCTCGCCGAGCATCGAGACGAGCGGGTTGGCGACCGGTTCACCGTCCGCCTCGCCGAGCACCGGCGCCTCGCCGAGTACCAGCGTCTCGCCGAGTGCGGCGGTGAGCCCGACGCCGAGCCGCACGGCGCAGGCGGCGTCCCGGAGCAGGGAGCGTACGGCGAGCCCGACGCCGACGCCGAAGAAGACGACGGCTCGGCCGGTGGTGGACACCGGATCCTGCGGCGCGTCCTTCTACTGGCAGGGGCAGATGACCGCGAACGGCGAGACGTTCAATCCGGAGGATCTGACGGCTGCCCACAAGACGCTGCCGTTCGACACCATGGTCCGGGTGACCAACCCGGACAACGGCAAATCGATCACCGTCCGGATCAACGACCGCGGCCCGTTCATCGACGGGCGCTGCCTGGACCTGTCGCGGGCAGCGTTCGCCGAGATCGCGTCGCTCGACCTCGGCCACATCGATGTCCGCTACGAGGTGCTTGGCTGATCCCGTGGCGCGCGGCGATCGACTGCGCGCCGCGATCCTCGCGGTCAAAGAAGTGTCGTCCGCCGGGCCAGGCAGGTTCTTTCGCTCAGGTCCATCGGGCATGCTGTCGGATGTACGCACCCAACTC
Organism: Micromonospora sp. LOL_024; assembly: GCF_048060415.1. Taxonomy (NCBI): domain Bacteria; kingdom Bacillati; phylum Actinomycetota; class Actinomycetes; order Micromonosporales; family Micromonosporaceae; genus Micromonospora; species Micromonospora sp. LOL_024. The sequence goes on along the minus strand of NZ_JBHMIS010000013.1, from coordinate 122,312 downwards.
CTCCAGCCGGGCCGTGGCCCGCTGAGCCCCGGATCCCGCGCCGGCCTCGGCGCGGCTCTCGTCCTGCTCGCGATCGTCTCGGCGGTCGAGCTGGCGGATAGGCGCGCGGCGAACTACATCGCGCTGATGGTGGCCGCACCGTTCCTGGCCGCGGCGCTGGCCTCCTGGCGGATCGTGCTCGGTGTCGGCGCTGCCGCCTCCGTGCTCGGGGCGGCTTTCGCCCTGGCCGAGCGGGCCGTCTCGCTCTCCACGGCCGCCGCGGTCGCCGGCATCGCGGTGGGCACCGGCATCGCGGCGGCGGTCGCGGCGGTGCGGCAACGGCAGGCGGAGCAGATCGCCGAGTTGTCGAAGCTCGCGACGGTCGCACAGCAGGCGGTGCTGCGTCCGCTCGGTCCCCGGGTCGGCGCGCTGTCGGTGGCGGGCCGGTACATCTCGTCGACCGCCACCGCCGAGATAGGTGGCGATCTCTACGAGGCGATCGACACACCGTACGGCGTGCGCATGATCATTGGTGACGTACGTGGTAAGGGGCTGGAGGCGGTACGGCTGGCTAGCATCGTGCTTGGTTCGTACCGGCATGTCGCTTACGAGCGGGCCGACCTGCGTGCCGTGGTGACGGACCTGGACCGGGCGGTGGCCCGCAATGTCGGTGACGAGGACTTCGTCACCGCGGCGCTGGTGGAGGAGCGGGGCGGTACCCTCACCATCGTCAACTGCGGACACCCGGCACCGCTGCTGCTGCGTCGGGGGGCGGTGATCCCGCTCGAACCGCCGGCGCCGGCACCTCCGTTGGGCTTCATGCCGGTGGTCCGGCCGAGGGTGGAACGGCTGGAGCCGGGCGACCGCCTGTTGCTGTTCACCGACGGGCTCGGTGAGGCGCGGCGGGACGGTGAGTTCTTTCCCACCGCCGACCGGGCCTGGCGGTTGCTCGGGCACGGCACGGTCGGCGACGGGCTCGCCTCGCTGGAGACCGCTCTGGTCGAGTGGGTGCACGGCCGGCTCGACGACGACATCGCGCTGGTTCTGATGGAGTACACCGGCTCGCCGAGCACGGCGACGGCGGCGGTGCCGAGCTGGGAGGTCGGCGCCTCCGAGGGGTGAGGCCGGTGGCGGCGGGCCAGTTGACCGGAACCCGAACCGTAGGTGTGTAATCGCTGTCACTTCCGGGTCCGGGTTGTCGCTGCCTACCCGTGAGTAATAGGGTCAGGGTTACTGATCGGTAACACTTGTCCGGAAGCGGGGCCAGCGACATGACCCACTACAAGAGCAACCTTCGGGACCTCGAGTTCAACCTCTTCGAGGTATTCGGAGCGGACCGGGCGTTCGGCCAGGAGCCGTACTCCGACCTGGATATCGACACCGCGCGGAGCTTCCTCACCGAGGTCGACCGCCTGGCTCGGGGCGACCTGGCCGCCAGCTACCAGGACAGTGACCGCAATCCACCGACCTTCGACCCTGCCACGCACACCGCGCCGCTGCCGGAGTCCTTCAAGAAGTCGTACCAGGCGTTCATGGAGTCCGAGTTCTGGCGCCTGGACCTCCCCCCGGAGCTGGACGGAACCAACGCCCCCCGGGCGCTGTGGTGGGCGCTCGCCGAGTTGGTGCTCGGCTCGAACGCCCCCGTCTGGATGTACGCCTCCGGTCCCTCCTTCGCGCACGTGCTGCACGTCGAGGGCACCGAGCGGCAGAAGAGGTGGGCCAAGCTCTTCATCGACCGGCAGTGGGGCTCCACGATGGTGCTCACCGAGCCGGACGCCGGCTCGGATGTTGGCGCCGGTCGCACCCGTGCGATCCAGCAGCCGGACGGCTCGTGGCACATCGAGGGCGTCAAGCGCTTCATCACCTCCGGCGAGCACGATCTGAGCGACAACATCGTCCACTATGTGCTGGCTCGTCCGGTCGGCGTGGAGGGTGTGGGCGGCCCGGGTACCAAGGGCCTGTCGCTCTTCGTCGTGCCGAAGTACCACTTTGACGAGAGCACCGGCGAACTGGGCGGGCGCAACGGGGTCTACGCCACCAACGTCGAGCACAAGATGGGCCTGAAGGTTTCCAACACCTGCGAGATCACCTTCGGCGAGCACGGCGTACCGGCCAGGGGCTGGTTGCTGGGCGAGCGGCACGACGGCATCCGGCAGATGTTCATGATCATTGAGTACGCCCGGATGATGGTGGGCACGAAGGCGATCGCCACCCTCTCCACCGGCTACCTGAACGCCCTGGAGTATGCCAAGAACCGGGTGCAGGGCGCCGACCTGGCCCAGCAGGCGGACAAGACCGCCCCCCGGGTGAGCATCACCCACCACCCGGACGTGCGCCGGTCGCTGTTGCTGCAAAAGTCGTACGCCGAGGGTCTGCGGGCGCTGGTGTTGTACACCGCCTCCTGGCAGGACAAGATCGCCATTGCCGAGGCAGCCGGTGACGAGAAGGCCATCAAGCTGGCCAAGCGGGTCAACGATTTGTTGCTCCCACTGGTCAAGGGGGTCGGTTCGGAGCGGGCGTACGAAATGCTCGGGCACGAGTCACTGCAGACCTTCGGTGGCTCCGGATTTCTCCAGGACTACCCGCTGGAGCAGTACGTCCGAGATGCCAAGATCGACACTCTGTACGAGGGCACCACGGCGATCCAGAGCCTGGACCTGATCTTCCGCAAGATCGTCCGGGACAACGGCAAGGCCCTGATGGCGGTCTCCGGCGAGATCCAGGAGTTCATCGCCACCGAAGCCGGCAACGGCCAGCTCAAGCAGGAGCGCCAGGCGCTCGGCAAGGCACTCGCCGAGATCCAGACCATCCTCGCGGTGATGACCGGTTGGCTGGGCGAGGCGCAGGGCGGGGACACCCGCGCCATCTACAAGGTCGGGCTGGGTAGCCGGCGGTTCCTGCTGGCCATCGGTGACCTGGTGGTCGGCTGGCTGCTGCAGAAGCAGGCCGACGTGGCGCTGAAGGCGCTGGCCAGCGAGGTTTCGGCCGCCGACAAGGCGTTCTACACCGGCAAGGTGGCCGCAGCCCGATTCTTCGCTCGCGAGGTGCTGCCCCGAATCGGCGCCGACCGACGGATCATCGAGGGCACCGACCTGGATGTCATGGACCTCCCGGAGGAGGCGTTCTGACCGGTGCCGGATCGGCCGGGCGGGCGACGGGCGTCCGCCCACCGGCCGCCCGGCCGTCGGTGACCGGGCCGATATCCGTCGGCGTGGCCGGAGCGTTAGTCTGCAGCGCGTGAAGTGGCCAACCGGTCAGAGCCTTCGGCAGCGGGTGATGCTCCCCGTCGTCGGCGTTTCGATCCTGCTCACCGCCAACGTCCCGCCGCTGTACGACTTCTCCAGCAACTGGTTGCACGAACGCAAGATCAATAGCGTCGGGTACCAGCGCGAGCACGGCTTCTGGCAGGTTCTTGAGCTGCCGGAGGATCGGCGGGTCAACGCCATCCACGCGGCGCTGCTACCCACCGGCAAGGTTCTGCTGGTGGCCGGGTCAGGAAACGTCCGCGACCAGTTCGACGCCGGCACCTTCCGGACGCTGCTGTTCGACCCGGCGACCAACGCCACCGAACAGGTGCACACCCCCGTCGACGTGTTCTGCGCCGGACACGCCTTCCTGCCCGACGGAAACCTGCTCGTCGCCGGTGGCACCCAGCGTTACGAGGTTCTCGAAGAAGACGTCGAACGCGCCGGCGGGACGATGGTGGTCAAGAACGAGTCCCCGAACGGCAGCCCGCGCACATTCGTCAAGGGCACCGAATTCGTCGCCCCCGACGGCCGGCGATACAGCGCCGGCCACGACTTCGTCGTCCCACCGGCCACCAAGACCGTCGAGGAGATCGAGCCCGGGGACCCCGGCCACGATCCGGACCACGCCGACCCCGACAACCCCGCCGAACGGGTGACCGTCACGGCCAGCGAGACCGCGATCTGGGTCGACGCGGCCGGCTTCGGTGACGAGTACGTCGTCGACCGGCAGACCCAGTACCGGTTGAACGCTCTGGTCGGTGCCGACGCGGAAAACATCTACGGCCTCGCCGAGGCCATCACCATGGAGAAGCAGGACTACCAGGGCCTGGCCGACACGTACGAGTTCAACCCGTGGACCGAGCGTTACGAACGGGTCGACGACATGTTCGAGAAGCGCTGGTACCCGACGCTGACCGGACTGCCCGACGGTCGGGTGCTGACCGTCTCCGGCCTCGACGGCAGCGGCCGGATCCTCGACGGTACGCAGAACGAGATCTATGACCCGGGCACCAAGAGCTGGACGTCGCGGCCCGACCTGAAGCGCTACTTCCCGACGTACCCCAGCCTCTTCCAGACCGCGGTGCCGGATGTGCTGTTCTACAGCGGCTCCAACGCGGGATACGGTCCGGAGGAGCAGGGCCGCGAGCCCGGCTTCTGGGATCTCAGTGACAACGCTTTCACACAGGTCGAAGGGCTGCGCGACACCGACCAACTGGAAACCAGCATGAGCTCCTGGATCGGCCCGGTCCAAGAGCAGCGAATCATGGTTGTCGGCGGGGGTGGCGTCGGAGAGTCCGAGCTGTCCACCGACCGGATCGACATCATCGACCTGGACGGCTCCGACCCGCGGTTCACTCCCGGCCCCGACCTGCCGGAGGGCACCCGCTACCCGAACCTGGTGCAGCTGCCCGACGACACCACCCTGATCACCAACGGATCCAGCGACTACCGGGGCCGCGGCGCCAGCGACAACCACACCGCGCGGATCTACCACCCGGAGTCCGACACCCTCTCCGTCGCCGCCGACCCGCGCATCGGCCGCAACTACCACGCGGCCGCGCTGCTGCTGCCCGACGGGCGGGTGCTGACGGTCGGCTCGGATCCCCTGTTCCGGGACGCCAAGAACAGCATCAGCGGTGAATTCGAGCAGCGGCTGGAGCTGTACTCGCCGCCGTACCTGTTCGGTGGCGACCGTCCACAGATCGGTGCCGTGCCCGCAGAGGTGAAACGGGGGCAACGGATCAGTGTCGTCACCCCCGACGCGGCCCGGATCGATCGGGTCCGGCTGATTCGGCCCGGCGCCGCGACCCACATGCTCAACAACGAGCAGCGCTCGGTGGCGATCGAGTTCACCGCCGGGCCACAACGGCTGGAGCTGAAGGTGCCGCGTACGGCGGGAGTCCTGCTGTCCGGGCCGTACCTGCTGTTCGCCGTCGACTCGGACGGCGTGCCGTCGGTCGGCGTACCGGTGATGGTGTCCTGACCCTCGCCGGTCGAACGTCAGTCGCCGGCCAGTTGGAGGGCGTAGTCGGACCACCACTGGCCGGCCGGCGGCTCGCCGGGTCGGCACGCGCCGTCGGACTCGCCCGGCCGTTTGATCCACAACAGTGCGTCTACACGGTCCAGGCCAGTGGCGGTGGTCGGTGCCGTACCGAGCCGACGTCCCGGCGGGTTGCACCAGGCCGGACCGCCGTCGATTGACGCGCCACCGGCCGGCCCGGCGCCGTTGCGGCTGGTGTCGACGACGAATCGGGTACGCCCACCGAGCGCGTCGGACAACTGCCGACCGTATTCGACGTTCTCCGGCGTCCGGATGAAATTGGAGACGTTGAGCGCGAAGCCGTCGGCCTGCTCGACTCCGGCTTCGCGTAGCGCCTTCGACAGCCGGGACAGGTCGCGAACCCACCGGGGATGGCCGGCGTCGAGGTAGACCTGGGCGGTTCCGGTCCGCTTGAGCACGGCCACGGCGTCGGCGAGCAGCGCGAGCCGGTCACTGCTGCCGGCACACCTGTCCAGGCTGTGCGCAACCGCATCAGGTTCGACGATCACCGTTACCGGCCGGCCGTCGATCCCAGCCGCGAACCCTCGGATCCACGCCCGGTAGTCGTCGCCGTCCAGGGCACCGCCGCCGCTGAAGCTACCGCAGTCGCGGCCGGGGATGTGATAAGCCACCAGCACCGGCATCTGGCCGGCCTCGGTGGCCCGGCTCAGTACCGCGTCGACCGCCGTCGACACCTGCGTCGTGTCGCTGGTGATCCAGACCGCCGCAGGTCGCTCGCTGACTTGCCGAAGCCGGTCGGCGTCGTCGGTCCGTCCGGCGCTCGCCCACGCGTCGACCTGCTCGGTTGCGGCACCGTTCGGGTCGACGAAGAGGGTCGCGCCGGCCAGGGGCACCGGCGTGACGGACCGGGCCGGCCCGGTGCTGGCTGCGGTGGTCGGCTCCGGCATCGGCACAGCCTCCGGACGCCCACAACCAGCCGACACCAGCAGAGCCGCTACCGTGGGCAGGGCGAGCACCGACCAGCGGGGCAGCGAAAACAGCACCGTTTGTCCTCCGTTGCGGGCGTGACGCACCGCCGAGACTAGCTCAACCAGGCGATCGGAAACGGAAACAGGTTGCCGTACCATCGCGCTGAAACCTTCGGTCAGGGCATGGGGCCGGGGACAAGGTGAGCAGGATGGCAGGGCTTGTGCCGGTGACCGATCCCGTCGAGATTCCGGTATACGGGCGTTCCTGGGCCCGTCTTGAGGCGTTCAGCAGAATCGCCGGCCCGTTGACCGAGCCGCCCGCCGGCCAGCCCTATCGGGTGCGATACCGCAGCATGCACCGGGTGACCGGGAACCGGCGGATCGTGACCGCGGTCGGCATCGCCTTGGCGAACATCTGTTTCGAGGTGTTCTTCCTCATCTGGCTGCTTCAGCCCGGCCATCTCGCTGACACGAATCCGGGCCCGGTCGCCGATGTGGCTCGAGTTGCGAACATCTTCGTCATCTGCTCGATCATTCTCGTCGAGTCGTTACGCCTGATCAACGTCCTGTCACTGTCGCTCGCCTCGGTCATCGCCCGGGACCCGGTCCCGGTGACGCCACCCTCCGGGCTGCGGGTCGCCTTCCTCACCACGATCGTGCCGAGCAAGGAGCCGATCGCGGTGGTGCGAGACACGCTGCGCGCCGCGAAGCGCATCCGCCACCGTGGAGTGTTCGACGTCTGGCTGCTCGACGAGGGCGACGACCCCGACGTCCGGGTGATGTGTGCGGAGCTGGGTGTCCGGCATTTCACCCGCAAGGGAATGGCCGGCTACAACCGGGCGCGCGGACCGTTCCGCGCGAAGACCAAGCACGGCAACTACAACGCCTGGGTCGACGCGCACGGCGACGGGTACGACGTGTTCCTCTCGGTCGATCCCGACCACGTCCCACTGGCCAACTTCGCCGAACGGATCCTCGGCTACTTCCGTGACCCGGACGTCGCCTACGTCGTCGGTCCACAGTGTTACAAGAACGGCGAGGCGTTCGTGACCCGCGCCGCCGAGTCGCAGCAGTTCCCGTTCCACAGCGTGATCCAGCGGGCGGCGAACACGTACGGAACGTCGATGCTGGTCGGCACCAACAACGCCATTCGGATCCGGGCGTTGCGAGACGTGGGCGGACTCAACGACTCGATCACCGAGGACATGGCCACCGGCCTGGCGGTGCACACCACCCGTAACCGGGTCACCGGTCGACGGTGGAAGTCGGTCTACACCCCCGACGTGCTCTCCGCCGGCGACGGCCCGTCCAGCTGGAGTGACTACTTCTCCCAGCAGCGTCGCTGGTCCCGCGGCACCTTCGAGCTACTGTTCGGCCGCTACTGGCTGCGCTTCCCCCGGCTCTCCGCCGGCGGCATGCTGCACTACACGCTGATCACGACGTTCTACCCGTCGATGGCGATCGGCTGGCTGCTCGGCATCGTCAACGCGCTGCTGTTCCTGGCGCTCGGGGTCACCGGCATGACCATCTCCCCGCAGATCTGGTTCGCCCTGTACACCGACGCCACGGCCTTCTCTCTCTGGCTCTACCTGTACAACCGGCAGTACAACGTCAGTCCGTACGAACCGCCCGGCTCTCGTGGTCTCAAGGGCATGCTGATGTCGATCATTTCGGCACCGGTCTACGCCGGACAGCTGGTCAGTACGGTGCTGCGTCGGCCGGCCCGCTTCGTGGTCACCCCGAAGGGCACGCACAGCAGCAGCGACGGGTTGTACACGTTCCGTGCCCACCTGGGGTGGCTGGCGGTGCTGGCGTCGGCGATCGTCGTCGCGTTCGTCCGCGACTACGCCAGCCCTGCTGCGTTGCTCTGGCCGGTCGTCGCGCTGCTGATCTGCCTGGCACCGATCGCCCTGTGGCGGCGGGACCTGAGCGTGCTCGCCGCCGCGCCGGGCGGCGCCCCGGACCGGCCCGTGCCGGAGGTACGCAGCCCGGACCGGGCCGGAGACATCACCATGGAGATTCCCCGGGTGCTGCGCGACGCGCACCTGGCCAGCCGGTCAAGTGGCGCGCAGCGCAAGGACGACCCCGTCGAAGCCGTCGGTCCCAAGCCGACGCGAGTTCCCCGGCAGGCCGACCCACCCGCCACGGAACGAATCGGACGGCACGACATGGACGCGACCGTACGATTTCGGGCATCCACTGGCACGACGGCGGGCACCGCCGGCCCGCACCGGCCGGGCGCAGCACCTGACCAGCGGCCGGGCGGAGCCAGCACAGCGCAGTCCGCACCGGGGCCGACGATCGAGGATCCGGCGTCGGCGACCATCGAGCTCGCGGCGATTAGGCCGACAGACCCACCGGAGCAGGCGGCCACCGGCCGCCGCGAGCGGCCCGGGTGGTCCGGCTCGGACAGCTGACCACCTTCGGTCGACGCCGGGCCTGTCCGAGAGGGCGCCGGCAGATCGTGGGGGTAACGGGGTGGCTGCCGGGTAACCGAAGCGGAACCAGTCCGAGTACGCCCAGAGCAACCGCACGGGGGAGTGCCGCGCACATGGGCATTGGTAGTGGGATCTTCCTGATCGCGATCGGCGCGATCCTGACCTTCGCCATCCGGGCCAACGTCTGGTGGATCGACCTGCGGGCGGTCGGCTGGGTCTTCATCCTGGCCGGACTGGCTTTCCTGCTCACCACGCTCTGGTTCTGGCAGGACCGCCGGAAGCGGGCCCGGACCCTGATCGTGGAGGAGAACAGGCTCTCGCATCCGACCGCGATGATGCCGCCGCCTCCCGACCCACCACCACCGACCGCGCCGCCTAGCTGAGCCGGCGGGTCAGCCGAGCACACTGCGGCACACCGCACGCTAACCGCGTGCGGTGTGCCGTGCCCCGATCCCGGCCGTGCCGCCGCTCAGCTGCGCCCAGGGCGTCGATGTCCGATGCACCACCAGATCGCTGGTTCGCAGCCCGTCCGGCACCGCGTGAGGCGGATCGAGCAGTTCGGACAGCAGCGAGATGCCCGGGTTGTGGGCGATCAACAGCACCGTCATCGCGGTCGGTGTCACCCGTCGGACCAAGGTGAGCAGATCCTCCGAATGCGCCTCGTACGCGTCCGGTTCGTAGTGGACCAGCGGTGCCGAGCCGGCGGAGCCGCCCTCCGGCGGTGATCCGATCATCCCTGTCTGCACCTGGTGCCAGGTCTGCCGGGTACGCAGGGCGGTGGAACAGAGCACCACGTCCGGCAGCAGTCGGTGCCGGGCCAGCCAGGCGCCGGCCGCCGCAGCGTCGGCCCGCCCTCGGGCGGCCAGCGGACGCTCCAGGTCGGCAGCGTCCGTTGTGGGCTGTTCGGCCTTGGCGTGCCGCAGCAACACGAGAGTCCGTTCATCCACCGGGGTGTCTGTCATGTCCCAAGCTTGCCCGATTGGCGATCTCCGTGCCGGGGTAAGTCCATCGGTGCCGCACCTCATCCGTGGCAGCGGCGAAGTGAAATGCCAGCTTCGACAGCCAAGGAGACAACGAGATGGGTATCGGTGGCAGCATTTTCCTGATCGCGCTGGGCGCGATCTTCGCGTTCGCGGTGGAAGCGGAGGTCGGTTGGCTCGACCTGAGCATCGTCGGCTGGGTACTGATGCTCGCCGGAGTCGCCGGTCTGGTCACAACCCTCTTCTTCTGGAACTCGCGCCGTCGTGCGGTGGCCGCCCCGGTGCACGAGGAGCGGGTGGTCGCCGACCGTGCCGTGCCGGTCCGGGACGACCGGGTGGTGCAGGAGTACCGCGACGTGCGCCGGCCTGGCCCGACGGTCTGACCCTCGACGAGCCAGCGGGGTGGCGGGCGAGGCCCGTCACCCCCGCTACGTCGGCCGGCCAGTCAGCCAGTCGGCCCCGGGCTGGCTGGCCCGGGCTGCCTCAGGCGAACAGCGCGAAGTAGATCGCGATGTGGTGGCAGATCGCTGCGACCAGGGTGCAGGCATGGAAGAACTCGTGATGCCCGAAGACGGTGGGCCACGGGTTGGGGCGGCGGAGCGCGTAGAAGACCGCTCCGACGGTGTAGATCGCGCCGCCGACGCTGAGTAGGACCAACGCGGTCACCCCGCCCTGGTGGAGGATGTCGGGCAGCATCGCCACCGACACCCACCCGAGGGCCAGGTACAGCGGCGCGGAGATCCAGCGAGAGGCGTGCGGCCACACCAGCTTGAGCGCCACCCCGCCCAGGGCGCCGCCCCAGACCACCGAGAGCATGATCACGGCGGCGCGCGTCTCCAGCAGCAGCAGGCAGAACGGTGTGTAGGTGCCGGCGATGAACAGGAAGATCATCGAGTGGTCCATCCGGCGCATGACCGCGTACCCGCGCGTCGTCCACACCCGGCGGTGATAGAGCGCGCTGGTGCCGAAGAGACCACAGACGGTGAGGCTGTAGACCGCCGCGCTGATCAGGGGTGTCCAGCCGGGGCGGGTGGCGGCGATCGAGCAGAGCACGATGCCGCAGACCAGGGCGACGAAGAACGCGTACGTGTGCAGCCAGCCGCGCATCCGGGGTTTCCCGATGTCGACCGGCTTGAGCCGGGGGCGTGCTGAGGTGGTCACACCCTCAGGTTACGGCACCGTAGGTTACTTTCGGGTAGTGCAACAGGTCACGCTGTCCGACCAGCGGACGACGCGCACGTGTCCCTTGGTCGGAGAGGATGACAGGATGCGGATCAGACCGGCCGGCACGCACGCCCTGTTGCTCGACTTCGCCGGCACCCAGCCCGAACCTGTGGCTTCCGGGCCTGTGGCTTCCGAACCTGTGGCTTCCGGGCCTGCGGGAGGGGCCGGGGCGGACGTCGCCGCGCTGGTGCAGGCGTGGCGGGTGGAGCTCTGGCGTCGTCGGGATCAGGGTGAGCTAATCGCCACCGAGATTGTGCCGGCGGCCAGCACAGTCCTGCTGGACGGCGTGCTGGATCCGGCGGCCACAGCCGCCCGGATCGAAGGCTGGTTGCCGGTGTCCCCCATGGAGCCCGGCAAATCCGGCACCGACCTGGTCGAGGTGCCGGTGTGGTACGACGGGGAGGACCTGTCCCGGGTCGCCGAGTACTGGCAGGTGGACGTGCCGGCCGTCGTACGCCGCCTGCGGCAGACCGAGTTCCGGGTGGCTTTCTGCGGCTTCGCACCGGGCTTCGGCTACCTGACCGGCCTGCCCGCCGCGTTGGCCGTGCCCCGCTTGGCCACACCACGCCCTCGGGTGCCGGCAGGCTCGGTCGCCCTGGCCGACCAGTACGCGGGGATCTACCCGACCGCGTCGCCCGGCGGCTGGCTCCTGGTCGGGCGCACCGCGATGACGCTGTTCGACGTACACGCCGATCCACCCGCCCGGCTGACCCCTGGCACCCAAGTCCGCCTGGTACCCGCGTGACCGCCCTCACCCCCCGCGTCGCCCCCACCCCCACACGCGCCGATCTAGGGAGAATCGCTGCCGGGGGAGATCAACTCATGACGATAGGCCCTAGATCGACGGGTGGGGTGGTGACGGGTGGGGTGGTGGAGGTGCTTCGGGCGGGGGTGTTGACGACGGTGCAGGATCTGGGGCGGCCGGGCTGGGCGCACCTGGGGGTACCACGATCCGGTGCGCTCGATCCGGCGGCGCTCCGGCTGGCCAACCGGCTGGTCGGCAACCCGGAGTCCGCCGCCGGACTGGAGATCACGTTGACCGGCTGCGACCTGCGGCCGACCCGGGCCACCACGGTCGCCGTGGTGGGGGCCGAGGCCGACGTGTGGGTCGGGCAACGGCCCGGCGACACCGGCCGCCCGGTGGCCGTACCGGGCGGGGCGGTGCTCCGGATCGGCCCCGCCCGACGGGGCGTGCGCTGCTGGCTCGCGGTGGCCGGCGGAATCGCCGTCGCCCCGGTGCTGGGCAGCCGGGCCACCGACACTCTCGCCGGGCTCGGGCCGGCACCGCTGCGCGACGGCGACCTGCTTCCGCTGGGTGACCCAGCCGGCCCACCCGCCCCGGTCGATCTCACCGTGCCGGGCACACTTCCGACGGCGCTTCACCTCGCCGTGCGGCTGGGCCCACGGCACGACTGGTTCACTCCGACCGCGCTGGACCGGTTGCTCGGCACGGCGTACCAGGCGAGCCCGCTCAGTAACCGGGTCGGTGTGCGACTCACCGGCGCACCGCTGCCCCGCGCGGTCGCCGGGGAACTGCCCAGCGAAGGGCTTGTCCTCGGCGCGGTGCAGGTGCCGGCCGACAGCCAGCCGTTGATCTTCCTGGCTGACCATCCCACCACCGGTGGTTACCCGGTCATCGCGGTACTGGACGACGTGACCCCGCTCGCACAGGCCCGCCCAGGCACTACGGTGAGATTTCATGGACCTCAACGCTGACCTCGGCGAGGGATTCGGCAGCTGGCGTCTCGGCGACGACGAGGCGCTGCTGGAGCTGGTCACCTCCGCCAACGTCGCCTGCGGCTTCCACGCCGGCGACCCGTCCATCATGCGCCGGGTCTGCGCCGCCGCCGCCGAGCGGGGAGTCGCGCTCGGGGCCCAGGTCGGCTACCGGGACCTTGCCGGCTTCGGTCGGCGGCACATCGCGTACGACTTCGCAGACCTGCGTGACGACGTCCTGTACCAGCTCGGCGCGCTCGACGGGTTCTGCCGTGCGTACCGCACCCGGGTCCGCTACCTCAAGCCGCACGGCGCGCTCTACCACGCCGCGGCCTGCGACGAGACGCAGGCGGCGGCCCTCGTGGCCGCGCTCGACGACTACGATCGGGACCTGCCGGTGCTCTGCCCGCCCGGCTCGGTGCTGGCCCAACTTGCCCAGGGCGCCGGAATCCGGGTGGTGGCCGAGGGCTTTGCCGACCGCAACTACCTGTCCAACGGCCGACTGGTGCCGCGTAGCGCGCCCGACGCGCTGGTAGCCGACCCGCAGGTGGTGGCCAGTCGGGCGGTGCGGATGGCCACCGAACGGGTGGCGGTCACCGTCGACGGCAGCGCCATCCCGTGCCCGGTCGAGTCGATCTGCCTGCACGGCGACAGCCCTGGCGCGGTCGCCGCCGCAGAACTGGTCCGTGCGGCCCTTATCGACGCCGGCATCACCCCCACCGCGTTCACCTGAGGTGTAAGGAGGGGCGCCCTGTCAACGTCTGGTGCAGGTGACGGGCCCCTAAAAGCACTCCGCCGGTTGACCGGCGATCGTCAGCCGGCGTCGAGGCCACGCAGGATCAGCGGTAGACGGGCCAAGCCGCCGTCTACGACGTGTACCGGCACTCCCCAGTCCTGCCGGGTCAGGTGGCAGGCAGCGTGCTCAATGCCGGCATCGCAGGTTGCCGCCTGGGCGGTGACCTGGAGCACCCCGTCGGTCACCGAGCCGTCGAGCACCAGGCGACGGGACAGCTCGGTGCCGGTGCCCGCCCCCTCGACCAGCAACTCCGGCGGGGACGCGGAGACCACCAGCCGGGTGGACGGCCCGTACGTCTCGTCCAGCTTCTGGCCGGGCGCCGGCGTGAAGACGACGTCCAGCACGACCTCGCCGGCGGCCAGATCGGTCGGCGTGCGTTCGGTGCGGTGCCGTGGGCCGTCCACGGTGTCCGCGCCGGCCGCCGAGAGGCTACCCGGGGCCAGCCGGGTGATCCGGTGCGCTGCGGACTCCACCACCAGCACCGAGCCGTCCGCAGTGAGCACCAGGTCGCTCGGCTCGGCCAGGCCCGTGGCCACAGTGGCGACCCGGTCGGTCGTTGGATCGAAACGGCGCACGGCACCGTTGTACGTGTCGGCGATCAGCACCGAGCCGTCGGGCAGCGCACAGACGCCGAGCGGGTGCTGTAGCAGTGCCTGCGCCGCCGGCCCGTCCACGTGGCCGAAGTCGAACAGGCCCTGACCGACGGCGGTACCCAGGACGCTGTTCTCGACGTACCGGATGGCGCTGGTCTCGCTGTCGGCGACCCAGAGCCGGGTGCCGTCGGTGGAGACGGCGAGGCCGGACGGCTGGGCCAGCCACGCCTGCGCCAGCGGCCCGTCCCGCAGCGCCTCCACGGTCGTACCGGCGTACATGCCGGCGGTGCGCTTGATCGGGTCGAACCACCACAACTGGTGGATGCCCGCCATGGCAATAATGATCTTCCCGTCGTACCAGGCGAGGTCCCAGGGGGAGGAGAGGTCGACGGAGAGCGCGTCGTGCGGGTGGTCGTCCACGGTGGACCGCCACTGCCGTCCGGTGCCGGCAACGGTGACCACCTCGCCTGTGGCGAGCCGCACCCCGCGCAGCAGATGGTTCACGGTGTCGGCGACCACCAGGTCGTAGCCGGCGACCTCGGCGACGTGCGACGGGAGCAGGCTCAACCCCTGCGGCTCGGAGAAGCTCGCGGCACCGGCAGGTCCGTCGGTCCGGCCCCGTCCGCCGGTACCGATCGCCCGGACGACGGTCTCACCGTCGGCGGCCAACTCGACCACCCGGTGCCGGGCCGAGTCGGACACCAGTAGCCCGCCGTCGGACAGGGCCACGGCCTTACCCGGAAAACGCAGCGTGGTCTGCGGCTCGTCCGGTGGAACGTAGGGGCCGTCGCCGCGGTGCAGGGTGCCCTTGGCCTCGTGGGTGGCGATCAGGTCGTCGACGAGCCGGGCCAGCCCTTCGGCATGACCCTCACCGGCCATCGTGGCGACCACGTAGCCCTCCGGGTCGATCACCGCGAGGGTCGGCCAGGCGCGGGCCGCGTACTGCTGCCACATGTCCAGCTCGGGGTCGTCCAGTACGGGATGGTGTACGCCGTACCGCTCGACGGCGGCGGCCAACGCAGCCGGGTCCTTCTCGTGCTCGAACTTGGGTGAGTGCACGCCGATCACCACGAGGATGTCGGCGTACTTCTCCTCCAGTGGGCGCAGCTCGTCCAGCACATGCAGACAGTTGATGCAGCAGAAGGTCCAGAAATCCGCTATGACGATCTTGCCCCGCAGATCAGCCAGCCGGATGGCCTTGCCGCCCGTGTTCAACCAGGCCCGGCCGCGAAGCTCGGGCGCCCGCACGCGTGCACTCATTCCCCCATCGTGCCCTACCGCCGGACGCCAGCCGGCCGGACGGGGAGGTGAGAGGTGTACGTGACACTGCCTCCGCCGGTGCCGTCCCGCTACCGACCAACCCCGTGAAGCGCACGTGCAGGCGCGCCGGGCGTTCACCGGAGTCCAGCCTGGCGAGGTGTTCAGCGGCCTCCTCGCGAAGCGTCACGAGGTAGACCATGAGCCCCGGCATGTTGCCCTGATACTCGGCGAGCAGGCGCAGCTTCGCAGCGGAGCAGGGCCACGCCGCCCCGCATGCCGAGCAGCGCCACGACGGGCGACACGCCACGTGCCCGGGATCCCTGTTCACCCGCCGACCCTGACGCCGCCGGAGTTGGCCGGAGAACGACGCCGCCCGGCGTACGGGACCGGCGCGACGGTCACCGGACGCATCCCCGCCGGCATCAGGAACAGCCCCCGCCGCCGCGTCGCGTCCCCGTGCCGGTCGAGCTGGTACACGTCCACCCACGCCCACCCGTCGTACGTGGTCCGGTCCAACCGCCGGATCACCCGGACCAGAATGGGTTGGCAGAACTGTGGGGACGCTTCCCGGGTCAGCAGGTACACGCCGGGGCAGACCTGTGGGGTCCCGTCCGCCCTGCGGCTCACCGGACATCGTGCCGGTCGGGACGGCCGGACCAGCGTGAGGCAGGTGCGGCGTTCGCGGGCTTCTGCATGGGCACGGCTGGCCTCCTCCATCGAAGTTGGAAGGGATCGCCCCGAAGGTGCTCGCCGATGAGGGCGACACCGACGGCAGGGCAGTGGCCATCCAGGGGCCCAATCGGCCGTGCCGTCCAGTGACACTCTGATGGGGGGACGGTTACTCTCGGAAGGTGCTCCCGTGGTCCGGGCGGAGCTGGCGGAACAGCATGGGATCCGCTGCGCTGCGGGTAGTCGCTCTCAGATTTGGGGAGCCCTGAATGCCCGATGTACCAGACCCCGTAGCGGCCTTCATCGTTGGCGAGATCCGCCGTGCGCGGGGTGCTGGCGGCATGACGCAAGAGGCATTCGGCCGCGGTGCTGGCTTCAGCGCGTCCCATGTCAGCGCCGTCGAAAGCGGCACGCGGGCACTGACGGGCGACTTCATCCGAGGGGCTGATCGCGCGTTGAGCAATGGTGGCCTGTTCGAGCGCCTCGCGACGAAGCTCGGCGCGCCCTCCTGGTTCCTGCCGTGGCTCGATGCTGAACGTGGTGCGACTCAGCTCCGGTACTTCGAGCCGAACCTGATTCCGGGCCTGTTGCAGAGTGAGGCATACGCTCGCGCAACCAATGGACCTGAACGGCGCGCGGTGGCGAAAGGCCACCCGTAGCGGCACCAGCGGCGGCAACTGCGTCGAGGTCGCCGACAACCTCCCCGGCGTCGTCGGCGTGCGGGACTCGAAGAACCCGACCGGCCCGGCGCTGGTCTTCGCCCCGGCCGCCTGGCAGGCGTTCGTCGCCGAGGTGGCCGAGCGGGACTGACCCGGACGCGCGACAGCGCCCATCCGACGTGGGACGGGCGCTGTCGCGGCGGTACGTGGGCGGATCAGCCGCCGGTTGCCTGCTTGAGGCAGAGAACCGGGTTGGCGGAGGCGCCGCGAAGGTCCACGTGCGGCATGACCGGGTCGGGGCACTTGTCCTTCGACTCGACCTTCGACACCACGGTGAAGGCCTCTACCTCGGTGCATTCGGCGGCTACCGCACTGTCGCCGGAGCGCTTGACACAGGAGCCGACCGGCGGGTCGAAAGCGTTCGTCTCGTTCGATTCGCCGACCATGCCGAGGAGCATGAGCAGGCCGAGCGGAATTGCCAGGATGAGCACGGCGGCAACCAGCACGGCGGCGAGCACCCGACCGTTGCGTACCTTCGGCACCGGGGCCTCTGCGGCCGGCTCGGCGACCGGCTTGAACGCGTCGAAGCGTCCCTGCTCCGGCTCGGTGCTGGACGGTCCCGGGCTCCACGGCGGAGCCGACTGCGGGGGCGGCGGGAACGCCGAGTTGTGCTCGGCACCAGCTTCCGGACGGGCGGGAGCACCGTAGGTGCCGCCCGGTCGCGCCGGCGGGTCGTTGCCCGGGCCGCCGTACGGGTCGGCCGGTCGTTCGGGCTCGGCGTGCGGCCGTACCCCGTTGAGCGGGCGGTTGGTCGGCGGTGCGTCGACGAAGGACGGCACCCCAGGCGGGAAGGCCGGTGGTGCCGCCAGCGAGGCGGGGGCGGCCGGGCCCGCGAACGCATCCCGCCCGCCAGCCGGCGGCTGAGGTTCGTTGAAGCGCGGCTCCGGGCCCTCGTCGAACCGTTCCGGCCCCTGGTCGAACCGGGGCACCAGAGGTTGCTCGTCCCGCTCCTGAGGCGGTTCCTCGGCCTGTTCCGAGCGGGCCGGCCGGCCGTACACCCGTGGCTGTGGTGCCACCGAACCGGTCGGCCCCAATGGGTGGTCGGCCGGGGGCATCACCCGGCTGGCCACGGGCACCGAGGCGCTCGCGGTGACGCCGCCACCGGTCGGTGGGGTGGGCCGGCCCTCGGCCTCGGGGGAGATACGGGGCGCGGGGATGACCGGCCCGGCGGGCGGCTGCGGTTCGTCGTGCCGCGACTCGGGCTGGCCCCAGCCGGTCGCCCCGGCCGCCTGGTCGGTGCCCGGCCGGGCACCCTGCCCAGCCTGGTCATCGGTGAACGAAGGCGGTTGGCCGTAGTCGGTGGGCGGCGCTCCGCCCAGGCTGGCGCCCGGTACCCGCTGTTCCTGTGGCGGCAGCGGCACCATGTTGGCCGGTGAGATGCCCGGAGCGGGGGCGGGCTGGTAGACCGGGACCTCCTCGGCCCGAGCTGCCTCGGGTTCGGCCTCGGCCCTTGGCGGGGTCGTCTCCGCGGCCCCGGCCCGGCCCCACGCCTCACCGGCCGACCACGGTTCGATGTCGGGCAGCGAGCGATCGGCTGCGCTACGGGACGGCAGCGGCTCTGCGTTCGGACTCCAGGTCGGCGGCGGCCCGGCAGCCGGATTGCCGCCAGCCCAGCCAGTGGGCTCGCCCGACGCGGGAGTGGCCCAGTCGGGTTGTGCCGGCCGGTCGCCGCTGGTCTGCCGGCCCTCGGCCGGCTGCTGCTCGGGGGCCCAGCCGTTGACGGCGGGTTCCCGCCGCTGGCCGGTTGCCCAGCCCGGCTGTTCCTGCTGCTCGGCCTGCCAGGCGTCGGCACCGGCCGCGCTCTCGGTGCCGGGCCGGTGCGGCAGCGCGGGGTCCGCCTGCGGCACCTGGGCGGTGGCCCGCGCCGCCGGTTCGTTGCGGACGGGCATCGGCGGTTCGACGTGGGCCCAGTCCGGCTGCGGTGACTCGGGCTGGCCTGCGGGCGTGGCCCAACCGGGAGCCTGGTCATCGTTGCGCGGCGCGGGAGTCCACTCCGGCTGCTGGCCGCCACCCCAACCGCCGGGCTGGCCGGAGGTGGGCTTGCTGGTGGCCCAGTCGGGTTGTCCGGAGGCGGGTTGGTTGGGCGTCCACTCTGCTGGCTTTCCGGCGTCCGCCGGTGCCGGCTCGGTGGCCCAGGCCGGGCTGGTCTGGGCGCCGTTTGCCCAACTGGGCTGCTCCGAAGTGGACGGGGCAGCCGGGGCCCAGCCCTGGGCGGGCTGCTGCGACTGGTCTTCCTGTGCCAGCCAGGACGGCCGGTTCGCGGCGGGCTGTTCCCAGTTGCCGGGGGTCGGCGGTTCCGCCTGCCTGGTCGCCTGGGCGTTGCTCCACGCGGCACCCTGCTGGTTGGCCCAGCCTGGTGTCGAGGCGTCGGGGCGGGCCGGCGGGGGTGGTGCCCAACCCAGATCGGGGGCGGGCGCGCCGTACCCGTTGTCCTGCTGAGCCGGTCGGTCGCCGTACGGCGCCGGTCCGCCGCCGCCCGGCGGCACCTCGTCCGGCTCCTGGCCGGGGCGGTGCGGGCCCTCGGACGTCATGCGTGCGCCTCCTCCATCACATGTCGGCCGCCGTCGCCGATGTCTCGGCAGGGCAGCCGGCGGTGCCGGCATACCGGCCATGCCGGCTCCCCGCACCGTATCCCGGTGGCCGCCGGGGGGCTTCCGGGGAGCTTCGATCGTCACTGTCCGTCGCAGGTTGGTGTCGAGGTGCTTCTATCGCCCCGACCTGTCCGAGCATGGAGGACGACGACCGAACCCCACCGTACCGGGCGCTGCGCCGGGGCGGTATCCCGGTGTCAGCGCCCGGTCGTAACGCCGACGACCCGCCCGGGTTGCCCGGGCGGGTCGTCGATCTGGAGGAGGCGAATAACGTCTGGTGGCGTCAGTACATGTGACGCTGGGCGATGGCGAGGATCTCGTCGCGGACCGCGGGCGAATTGGCGGAGCGTAGGGCCCGCTCGATGGCGCGGGTGCGGCGGCTGGCGTCGCGGCGGTTGCGGATTCGCTCGATCATGCTCATGGTTCTCCTGCTGGGCTATTCGGTTGTTGTCCCGTCGTTGTCTCTATTGAAGCGCAGGCACACCCAGAATCCCAGCGATTATTAGGTGAGCTGGGCCACCAGCCTAAGAATCTTAGGCAAGCCATGTCTTCCAGCTGGATTTCTTCGTCCAATGGCAACGGCCGGTGTGTCGGGCGTTAACCCGTGACACACCGGCCGTTGCCGTCGTCCGACCGCGTCGTCAGGTCCAGCCGAGCAGCGCCGCCTCCGGATCGGTGAGGAAGTCGCCCACGTCGCGCAGGAACTTCGAGCCCAGTTCACCGTCGACTATCCGGTGGTCGAAGGAGAGCCCGAGCGTCGTGACCAGGCGCGGCTTGACCTTCCCCTTGTGTACCCAGGGCATCTCCCGGACCGCGCCGAAGACCAGGATCGCCGACTCGCCCGGAGGCAGGATTGGCGTACCGGTGTCCACCCCGAACACCCCCACGTTGGTGATTGTCATGGTGCCGCCCGACATGTCGGCCGGTGAGGTCTTCCCGGCCTTGGCCGTCTGCACCAGGCCCGTCAACGCCTCCGCCAACTCGCGCATGGTCAACCGGCCGGCGTCCTTGACGTTCGGCACGATCAGGCCGCGCTCGGTGGCCGCCGCGATACCCAGGTTGACGTACTCCTTGACGACGATCTCGTCGCCGGCCCAGGCCGAGTTGACCATCGGGTGCCGCTGCACCGCCAGCAGCACCGCCTTGGCGACCAGCAGCAACGGCGAGACGCGCACGTCCCGCCACTCCCGCCGCTCGCGCAACCGATCCAGGGCCTTCATCGCGCGGGTCACGTCGACGGTCAGGAACTCCGTCACGTGCGGAGCCGTGAAGGCCGAGCGGGACATGTTCTCGGCGGTGAGCTTGCGTACCCCCTTGACCGGGACCCGCCGCTCACGGTCCGCGCCGAAGCTCGCGGCCGAGGTGGCCGACGCGGCCACCGTCAGCGGCTCGACCGCCACCGGGGCCGCCGCCCGCTGCACGTCCTCCCGGGTGATCGAGCCCAACGGTCCCGATCCGGCCAACGTACCCAGCTCGACGCCGAGGTCCTTGGCGAGCTTGCGTACCGGTGGCTTGGCCAGGACCGGCCCGCCCACCCGGCCGTTGCCGTTGACCGCCGGAGCGGCCGGCGGAGCCTGGACCGGAGCCGGAGCCGGAGCCGGAGCCGGAGCCGGTGTCGGAGCGGCCGGCGACGCAGCGGCAGCCGATGCCGGCGCGGCACCCTTGCGGGGCCGGCGCTTGGCCGCGGTGGTACGCGGGCCGTAGCCGACCAGGACCGCCGTACGGCCACCCGGGGCCGGACCGCCGATCAGGCCCGGCTCCACCGCGC
Source organism: Micromonospora sp. LOL_024 (assembly GCF_048060415.1). Taxonomy (NCBI): domain Bacteria; kingdom Bacillati; phylum Actinomycetota; class Actinomycetes; order Micromonosporales; family Micromonosporaceae; genus Micromonospora; species Micromonospora sp. LOL_024. The sequence goes on along the minus strand of NZ_JBHMIS010000013.1, from coordinate 101,361 downwards.
CCTCGGCCGGTGCGACCTCGACCGCGGCCAGCGAGGCGGCCGACGGAGTTGGCAGGTCGGTGGCGGGCGCACCGGTGGTCGAGGTCTCGACCGGCCCGGCGCCCGGATCGGTGTCGATCGCGATGATCGGCGTGCCGACCTCGACGGTGGTGCCCTCCGGGTGGAAGATCGCCTGCACCTGGCCGGCCCACTTGGCCGGGATCTCCACGGCAGCCTTGGCCGTCTCCACCTCGACGATCGGCTGGTTCAGCTCGATGGTGTCGCCCACCTTGACGAGCCAGCTGAGGATCTCGCCCTCGGTCAGCCCCTCACCCAGGTCGGGCAGGTTGAACTCCTTGATCCGAGACATGCCGCTCACCACCCGAAGGAGCGGTCGACGGCGTCGAGCACCCGGTCGAGGTCGGGCAGGTACTCCTCCTCCACCCGGGAGGCCGGGTAGGGCGTGTCGAATCCGGTCACCCGCAGCACCGGGGACTCCAGCGAGTAGAAGCACTCCTCGGTGATTCGAGCCGCGATCTCCGCGCCCATGCCCAGGTTGCCCGGTGCCTCGTGCACCACCACCGCCCGGCCGGTGCGCCGCACCGACTCGTAGACCACACCGAGATCCAGCGGGGAGAGCGTACGCAGGTCGATGACCTCCAGGTTCCGGCCGTCCTCGGCGGCGGCGGTGGCCGCGTCGAGGCAGGTACGCACCATCGGACCGTACGCCAGCAGGGTGACGTCGCTGCCGGCCCGAGCAACCCGGGCGGCGTGCAGCGGGTACGCCTGCGACAGCGGGGCGTCCAGGTCGACCTGCCCCTTCTCCCAGTAGCGCCGTTTCGGCTCCAGGAACACGATCGGGTCGTCCGACGCGATCGCCTGCTGAATCATCACGTGCGCGTCCTGCGGGCTGGAGCAGGAGACGACCTTCAGGCCGGCGGTGTGCGCGAAGTACGCCTCCGGCGACTCCGAGTGGTGCTCCACCGCGCCGATGCCGCCACCGAACGGGATTCGGATGACCATGGGGATGTTCAGGTTGCCCCGCGAGCGGTAGTGCATTTTCGCCACCTGCGACACGATCTGGTCGTAGGCCGGATAGACGAAACCGTCGAACTGGATTTCGCAGACCGGACGATAGCCGCGGATGGCCAGGCCGACCGCGGTGCCGATGATGCCGGACTCGGCGAGTGGCGTGTCGATCACCCGCTGGTCACCGAAGTCCTTCTGGAGGCCGTCGGTGATCCGGAAGACGCCGCCGAGCTTGCCGACGTCCTCGCCCATGATGACGACCTTCGGGTCGTTCTCCAGGGCCCTGCGCAGGCCGACATTGAGGGCCTTGCCGAGAGTGAGCGTCTCTGTGGCCATCAGTGGGCGCTCCCCTCGAACGACTCCAGGTAACGGCTGAACTTTGTGCGCTGCTCGTCCAGCAGCGGCGACCCGTTGGGGTAGACGTGGTCGAACATCGTGACCGGCTCCGGATTCGGCATGGCCAGCACCCGCTCGCGCAGATCCACCGCCTCCCGACGGGCCTGCTCGTCGACCTCGGTGAAGAAGCCGGCGTCGGCGATCTTCTCCCGGTCCAGGAACGCCTTCATCCGGGCGATCGGATCCTTGGCCTGCCAGGCCTCGACCTCGCTGGCGATGCGGTAGCGGGTCGGGTCGTCGGAGGTGGTGTGCGCACCCATCCGGTAGGTGTACGCCTCGATCAGGCTCGGGCCCTGCCCGTGCCGGGCGTTGTCCAGCGCGTGCCTGGTCACCGCGTACGTGGCCAGCACGTCGTTGCCGTCGACCCGGATGCCGGGAAAACCGAAGCCGGCCGCGCGCCGGTAGAGCGGGATGCGGGTCTGGCGCTCCAGCGGCTCGGAGATGGCGTACTGGTTGTTCTGGCAGAAGAACACCAGCGGGGAGTTGAACACACCGGCCCAGACGAACGCCTCGTTTACGTCGCCCTGGCTGGTGGCGCCGTCCCCGAAGTAGGCGATCACCGCCTCGCCGTCGTCGGTGCCGGTCTTGCCGTCCATCGCGACGCCCATGGCGTAGCCGGTCGCGTGCAGGGTCTGTGCCCCGATCACGATCGTGTACATGTTGAACTTGAACTCGTTCGGGTCCCAGCCGCCCTGGTCGACCCCGCGGAACAGGCCCAGCGGCATGATCGGGTCGATGCCGCGGCAGTAGAGCACCCCGTGCTCGCGGTAGGTGGGGAAGGCCATGTCCTGCGTACGCAGCGCCCGGCCCGAGCCGACCTGGGCCGCCTCCTGGCCGAGCAGGCTCGCCCAGATGCCCAGCTCACCCTGGCGTTGCAGGGCCGTCGCCTCGGCGTCCAGCTTCCGCACCAGCACCAGATCGCGATAGAGGCCGCGGTACTCCTCGTCGGTGAAGTCGACGCGGTACTCGATGCCGTCCGGGCCGGTCACGCTCTCGATCCGCTCACCGTCGGGGGTGAGTAGCTGCACCAGCTCCGGATCGCCGGTCGTGGCCTTCCTGGATCGGGGTGCGGCGCGCCGGCCGCGTGTGGGGCCCCCGGGGTCGCCCTTTGCCATCCGTCTCTCCCTGTCGTGTCTGCGTCGGCACCGGGGGGTCACCCGGCCGCGCGACTCGTGCGCCCGATCCCGGCTGGTGCCGGGGTCGGTTACTGGCGACCGCGCCTAGCCCCGGTGGGGGTTGCCGCGCGGCGTGAGCCGGATTCATGGCCGAACCCGGTTCGGGAGCGCCGGTGCCCAGTCGCGCCCTACCGCGTGGGTGCGCGGAGGTCGCGGCTGCGCTGCCGCCGTGGCTCCATACTCGCATCAGAGGTGAGTCGTCCCACACTCCACCTGCCCCGGATCCCTGGGTCGGTCCGCTTCGTTACCTGAATCACCCGAGTTTCCACGCACGCGACGCGCGACCGATCCGGTCAGGTTCACCACCATTCAGCCAGATACGCGTGTCGACACGCGGTGTGGGGTTGGCTGACGCAGAGTTACTGGCCCAGGCTGATCGCGGACCCCCGACGCAGCTGGCGGAGGTCCGCCGGGCCGCACCGAGGCGGTCGGAGTCCAGGGCGACGACGAGGAGTACGTGGTGTCCGAACCAGGTGAAGGTCCCGGACCGCCGATCCTCGGCCGGCACCGAGCATCCGGCGGCTACCGCCGCGTGGTGGGTGCCCACCGGGCGGCGCGCACCACCGGGCCGAGCCGGGGCTACCTGCTGACGGTGGCGCTGCTCGCCGGCACGGCCTCGATGCCGGTCCTGGCGGCGATCAGCACCGGCTCGGCGACGGTCGGCAGCACCGCACTACCGGACGGCAGCACCCCGTTCATCCCGGCGCCCTCGGTGGGCCCGGTGGTGATCCCCCTGCCACCCACCGGTGCCCCGACGGAGACCGTGACGGCGGTACCGTCGGTCGGACCGGTGGTCCCGCCGGTCGACCTGGTGGCGAGTCCGCCGCACCCCATGCCGGCCGCCCCGCGCGGACGGCAGGTGCCGGAACGGCGCCCAGCGACGCCGGTGACGGTCCCCGCGCCCCGGCCGCCCACCACAACGCCTGCCCCGACGCCGGCGCCCACCCCGACGCGTACCGCCACACCCTCACCGGCCCCGACCGGCTACCCGTCGCAGACCGGCGAGCCCACCCCGCCGACGGCCTCGGCCGATCCGAGCGGCCCGGCCGATCCGACCACGTCGGCCGATCCGTCGACGGAGCCGACCGCGTCTACCCATCCGTCCGCGTCTACCCATCCGTCCGCGTCGACGGGCCCGTCCGCTTCAGCCGGCCCGTCCGCGTCGGTCGAGCCGTCCGCGTCCGCCGGTCCGACCGGCAGCGTCCCCGCACCGGCACCCCCTACCGGCATCACCACGGAACCCGTGCTGCCCGGCACGCCAGAGCGCAGCGGCAGCGCCCGTTCCCGGGCGCGAATCCGGCTGCGGGACCGCCGCGGATCCGACGGCAGGTGCTGACCTGCCGACCGCCGCTGAGGCCCGGCCGCTCGTACTCGGGCGGCCGGGCGGACGGCGTCCGCGCGCAGGTCAGCCGTCGTCGGCGAGGCGGTTCCGGTTGGCCTCGATCCAGGCGTCCAGAGCGGCCGGGTCGTCCGGGTCGACGCCGTCGGCCATCAACTGCGCGACGGCGGCGGTGGCCGGGCTGCGCCGCTCACCGGTCGCGTAGAGCCGGACGAACTCCGGCACCATCTCCTCGATCGCGCTGTCCGTCGCCACCACCGCCGACTCGGGCAGCCCGCGTCGGCGGCCCGCGTACCCGGCGAAGGCGCGCAGCACCCGGGGCATCATTGCCGCGTCGTCCATGTCCAGCACGGCCCGGCGGTGCACCCAGTCGAGCAGGAAGAGCCCGGCGACGGTGGGGCTCCACCGCAGTGGATCAGCGTCCGGGAAGGTGGCCGCGTGGTCGAGCAGCAGCCCCAGGCAGAAGTGCAGGGAGGCCAACTCGGCGCCGTCCAGAGTCTCCAGCCCGGCCCGGGTGGCGTCCGGCGAGGCCAGGAAGCGCCGAATCTCCGCGCTCCGCTCGGCGTCCGGCAGTGGCTCGTCGGCCATCCGGGGCGGTGGCGCGGTCGCGGCCGGCAGCACCGCGAGCCGGGCACCGACGAGCGCGCGGTCGGTGGCCAGCGAGGAGGCGCCGGGCAGTTGGCCCAGGTCGTCGGTGACCGCCAGGTGCCGGCTCACCTCGGCGCGCATCCGGGTCGGGCTCTCCTCCCGGAACCAGGTCAACTCGTCGTCGGCACACAACTGCCGGACCTGCTCCAGGATCCGACTGGCCGGCCCGCCGACGAAGACGTCCTTGGTGATGCCGATGTTGTGGTCGACCAGCGCCACCAGCGCGTGTTCCGGCCCTCCGACGGCCTCGTCGTAGGCGAAGGTGGCCAGGTAGGAGGTCTGGTCGCCGTACACGTCGCCGTACGCCCAGGCGCCGGTGACGTGCACCTTGCCGAGCTGCCCGGACCAGGCCGGCGCGGTCGCGCCGGGACGGACCCGGTCCGCGCCCGCCGCATCCGGCACCAGGGCGGCGAAGACCGCCCGGACCGTGGTCGCCGCGGCAGCCCGCCGTCGCGAGGTCGCGGCGAGGAAACCGGCCACGAACTCGCGTACCGCTGCCTCTCGATCCGTCTCCGCGATCTCGTACACGCTGCCCAGCAGGGCCGCGCCGAGCATCTCCGCGTCCAGCGCCGAGTCGAGCTTGGTCACGTCGCGTGCGGCGTGCAGCACCGCGTCGTAGGGGGTCTGTGGCGTGGCCATGACCCGACCCTACGCCGCTCGCCGCTCGATGACGCGGTCGGCGACCGCCGGTGCGGCACACGATCGCGCGGATCTGGCCCGATCCGTCGACGTACCCACCCGTGAGGGCCCGCTACCGGTGCCGGGCTACCTCCAGCACGGTACGCGCATCGGCGTGTGCGGCGATCACCGTACGCACCGGGTCGAGCACGTGCTCTTCGCCGACCTGGGCGACTGCCCTGGTCAGCTGTGCCTCAGCCCGCTGGCCGGTCCACCGCGCGGCCCAACGGATGACCGGGCGGGTCAGGGCGGCCACCAGCAGCCCGGTCAGCAGTCCGCCGAGCAGCAGCAGGGTTGGCACCGGTACCTCACCGACCATCGGGTGCCGTAGCTCCGGCAACCCCAGGGCCCGCATCGCGTAGCCGAGGACCAGCCAGCCCAGCCCGGCCGCTGCGGCGACCGTCACCAGCCACTGCACCGCGCCGACGAGCTGCCACCAGCGACGGGGGCGGCTCATGCCGAGGTCGGTGCTGGCGAGCGCGCCGTCCAGGGCGTCCGGCAGGTCGGCCAGGCGGGACCGGGCCGCTGCGGTCATCGCGGCCGGCCAGGCGTTCGGCAGCCCGGCACCGGCCCGCTCGGCCACGGTACGCAGCGCCAATGCCAGAGCGGACTTGTCCGCCGCGCTGGGTTCGGGCACGGACGTGGCTGCGACCAGGCTTTCCGCCGGGTCGTTCGGGGCGCCCTGCGGCAGGTGCAACCGGCGCAGCGGATCGGAGCGCAGCCGTCGCAGGAGCCGGAACAGCGGCCAGTCGGTCGCCGCCGCCGCGCGGTGCCGGTATGCCTGCTCGACCGCCGCCACGACCGTCGGTACCCCGGCGGCGGTGCCCAGCGCGCGGTCCAGCGTGGCGACCGCCGGATCGTCCGCGGCGAGCGCCGTCCGGGGCTCGCCGACCATGGTGTCCAGGGCGACGACTACCGAGTCCAGGTCTCCGGAGAGCCGGCGTAGCGCGGCCTGCCGCTCGGCGACGGCTCGCTCCAGTGCTGCCCGCAGGCCATCCGGGCCGGCCGGCTCGGTGATCGTGGTGGTCACCAGGGGCACCCCGTCGAGGCCGTCCGCGTCGAGCAGGCGGCGCAGGTCGGCGAGCACCCGGGGCACCTCGGCCGGCGAGAGCCGGTCGGTCTGGTTGAGCACGACCACGGTGACGTCCCGGTGCCGGCGGAACTCGCGGAGGTATCTGCGGTGCATCACCCGGTCGGCGTACTTCTGCGGGTCGACCACCCAGACCACGAGGTCCACCAGGCCGAGTAGCCGGTCCACCTCCATCCGGTGCGCGTGCTGCACGGAGTCGAAATCCGGCAGGTCGAGCAGGATCAGCCCGTGCATCGTGGACTCGTCCTGGCCGTCCAGCAGGCTCTCCCGGACGAAGCGGTGCCGCGGCAGCACACCGAGCCAGTCGAGCAGCCGGGTGCCGCCGTCGAGCGGCCCCCAGACACAGGCGTGGGTCATCCCGGTGGTGGGCCGGCGGACCCCGACGGGTGAGAGGTCCATCCGGGCCATAGCGTTGAACAGGCTCGACTTGCCGCTGCCGGTCGCGCCGGCCAGCGCTACGACAGTGTGGTTCCGGGAGAGCGCCAGCCGAGTGCCGGCCCGTTCGACCAGGGTGCGGGCCGGCACCAGTGGCGTGTCCGGCAGGTGGCCGTCGACGATGCCCAGAAACCGGTGCACCGCCTCCAGCCGGGCGACCAGCTGGTCGGGGTCCACCCGGCTGTCGGCGATCCGCAGCGCCTCGCGGAGGCGGCCACCCATGCCGGTCACGCGCGTTCCCGACCGGTGACCGGGGAGTCCGCGCCCGCCGCCGGCGCGCGGATGCCCGATGTCGCCTCGGCGAATCCGCTGTTCAGTCGCGCCACCTCCACCCGTTCGGCTGCCTGACGCAGCGCATTCGCGGTTCCGGCCGCGGGCCGGGCCTTTTCGGTCCGGTCCAGGAATCGGGCGGCCTCGGCGTCCAGCAGGGTCCGCACCCGCTCCAGCAGGTCCTCCCGGGCCTTGTTGGCCAGCGTACGCACGGCCTGGTCGCCGAAGATGGCCTGGAGCACCGCCTGACCGGCGATGGTGGTGCCGGCCCCGGTGGCGACCTCCAGCCCGGTCGGGATGAACGCGGTCGAGGCGAAGACCGCGATCATCACCACCAGTCCGGTGGCGTTGACCGCGTATGCCGCCGTGCGGGCCACGAAGCGCCGGTCGCCGCCCTCGACCCGGACCAGCTCGAGCACGCCCCGCTGCCAGTCCCGGACCAGCCGCTCGGCCTGTCCGGGCAGGCCGGCGGAGTGGTGGGCAAGGTCGGGTTCGACGAGTGCGGCGCCGGCCGGATGCGACTTCCAGCCGGTGTACGCGTGTTCGGCTGCTTCTGCGGCCACGCCCCGCAGCAGGGTCACCAGCTGGGACTCGATCGCGTCGCGTAGTTCGGTGGCCGGGGCGGGGCGCCCGGTGAACGCGGCCACGACCCGGTCCCGCAGCTGGCCGATCCGGGCCTCCATCGTGCGAAAGAACTCGCCGGTCCCGATGAACTCCTGCCACCGGGCGAGCACCTCGCCCCGGAGTAGCCGCCCGTCGCGTAGCCCCTGCTCGACCGTCCGGTTCGCGGCCCGGTATGCCGCGCGTACCCGTTCGTCCAGCGCGTCGGTGGCGGCAAGCTGCTCGTCGGCGGCCACGGCGAGGGTCTCCACCGATGGTTGCAGGGCGGCCAGCGCGCCACCCAGCGTCTGCCGGACGACCGCGGACCGGGCGTCCGCGTCGACGGCGAGCTGGGCGAACCAGTCCGCCAGCGGTGCCGTGACCCGGCCGGGCAGCAGGCCCTGCCCGTCGACCCAGGTCTCCGGCAGCACGAACAGTGGTGCCGCGCCGAGGCCCTGTTCGGCGAGCATCTCGGCGAGGTGGGCGGCGACCTCGTCGGTCGCCTCGACCGGCACACGGTCGAGCACCAGGGCGATCACCGCGCCCCGGGCCCGAGCGCCGTGCAGCAGTTCCCAGGGGACGGCGTCGGCGTACCGGGCGGCGGTCGTGACGAAGAGCCAGAGGTCGGCGGCGGCGAGCAGTTGGCCGGCCAGCGCCCGGTTGGCGTCGACCACCGAGTCGATGTCGGGTGCGTCCAGGAACGCCAGCCCGGGAGGCAGCGCGGGGGCGCTGACCAGGTGCAGGGTGCGGGGGTCCCCGTCGGGCTGGTTGGTGCGGGTCAGCCCGGGCAGCAAATGGCCGCGGCGGAACCATGCCGAGTCGGCCGGGTTGCAGACCAGGACCGGGGACCGGGTGGTGGGCCGCAGCACTCCCGCCGTGCTGACCCTGGCCTGCACCAGACTGTTGACCAGGGTCGACTTGCCGGCACCGGTGGAACCGCCGACCACCACGAGCAGTGGGGCGTCGAGACGGGAGAGCCGGGGCAGCAGGTAGTCGTCGAGTTGGTCGGCGAGCGTGGCGCTGATCCGTCCGGCCGATTCGGCCGAGGCCAGGGCCAACGGGAACCGGGCAGCCCCGATCGCGGCACGCAGGCCGGTCAGGGCGTCGGGCAGGGCATCGTCCCCGGTGGCCGCGGGCCGGTCCGTGCCGGCGCCGGTGAAGCCGGTGCGGGCTGCGACGGCGGGCGTCCCGGACGCTGAGGCGTTGTCGCCATTCGTCGTCACCGCTAAAGCCTGCCCGACCGACACAAGGTAAGACAACCGATCGCTAGCGACTGGTGAGTTGCGCCAATCTGACTCAACCCTGACTTGACGATCGACGGTGGCGTGGCACTATTGAGCCAAGTTCACTCAACTTGAGGTGGGGTCGCCACGCGCGGCACCCGCTGACCAGGGCGGCAGGGCAGCCTGTCACCTGCTCAACGTTACGAAGCGAGGAAGCGAAGATGGCACGTGCGGTCGGTATCGACCTCGGCACGACGAACTCCTGCGTCAGCGTTCTGGAGGGCGGTGAGCCCACCGTCATCGCCAACGCAGAGGGCTCGCGGACGACCCCGTCGATCGTCGCGTTCGCCCGCAACGGCGAGGTGCTCGTCGGCGAGGTGGCCAAGCGTCAGGCGGTGACGAACCCGGACCGGACGATCCGCTCCGTGAAGCGGGAGATCGGCACCAACTGGTCCGTCGACATCGACGGCAAGAAGTACACCCCGCAGGAGATCTCGGCCCGCACGCTGATGAAGCTCAAGCGTGACGCGGAGGCCTACCTGGGCGAGCAGATCTCCGACGCGGTGATCACCGTCCCGGCCTACTTCAACGACGGCCAGCGCCAGGCCACCAAGGAGGCCGGTGAGATCGCCGGCTTCAACGTCCTGCGGATCGTCAACGAGCCGACCGCGGCCGCCCTGGCGTACGGGCTGGACAAGGGCTCCAAGGAGCAGACCGTCCTGGTCTTCGACCTCGGCGGCGGCACCTTCGACGTGTCGCTACTGGAGCTGGCCGAGGGCGTCATCGAGGTCAAGTCGACCAGCGGCGACAACCTGCTCGGTGGCGACGACTGGGACCAGCGGATCATCGACCACCTGGTGAAGACCTTCCGCGGCGAGCACGGCATCGACCTGGCGCAGGACAAGATGGCGATGCAGCGGCTCAGGGAAGCGGCCGAAAAGGCCAAGATCGAGCTGTCCGCCGCCACCACCTCCAACATCAACCTGCCGTACATCACCGCCGGCGCGGCCGGACCGCTGCACCTGGACGTGACCCTCAGCCGGGCCGAGTTCCAGCGGATGACGCAGGACCTGCTGGACCGCTGCAAGGGCCCGTTCGAGCAGGCCGTGAAGGACGCGGGCATCAAGGTCGCCGACGTCGAGCACGTGATCCTGGTCGGCGGATCGACCCGGATGCCGGCGGTGACCGACCTGGTCAAGCAGCTCACCGGCCGCGAGCCCAACAAGGGCGTCAACCCGGACGAGGTCGTCGCCGTCGGTGCCGCCCTCCAGGCCGGTGTGCTCAAGGGCGAGGTCAAGGACGTACTGCTGCTCGACGTCACCCCGCTGAGCCTCGGCATCGAGACCAAGGGCGGCATCTTCACCAAACTGATCGAGCGGAACACCACCATCCCGACCAAGCGCTCCGAGGTGTTCACCACCGCTGACGACAACCAGCCGTCGGTGCTGATCCAGGTGTTCCAGGGTGAGCGCGACATCGCCGCGTACAACAAGAAGCTCGGCACCTTCGAGCTGACCGGCCTGCCGCCGGCCCCGCGTGGGGTGCCGCAGATCGAGGTCACCTTCGACATCGACGCCAACGGCATCGTCAACGTCCACGCCAAGGACCTGGGCACCGGCAAGGAGCAGAAGATGACCATCACCGGCGGCTCCTCGCTGCCGAAGGATGACATCGAGCGGATGCGCCGGGACGCCGAGGAGCACGCGGAGGAGGACAAGCGTCGCCGCGACGAGGCCGAGAGCCGCAACGTGGCCGAGGCCCTGCAGTGGCAGACCGAGAAGTTCGTGGCCGAGAACGGTGACAAGCTCCCGGCGGAGAACCGCGACAAACTGAACGAGGCCCTCGGCGAGCTGCGCGGTGCGCTGGGTGGCAGCGACATCGAAAAAATCAAGTCGTCGCACGAGAAGCTCGCGCAGGTGTCGCAGGAGGCGGGCTCGCTGCTCTACGCCCAGCAGGCCGAGCAGACCCAGCCGGAGGGCGGTGCTGGTGCGAGCGGTGCCGGTGCTGCCGATGGTGCGGGTACGGCCGGCCCCGGCGCGGCCGGTGGCGCGCGGCCCGGGACGGACGACGTGGTCGACGCGGAGATCGTGGACGAGGACAAGAAGTGACGGTCCTGGCGACACGAGCTCACGGGCAGAGGGATGAGGTAGTCGTATGACGGAGAAGCCACGAGCCGCCGACCCGGGTCGCACCGGGTCGGCGCCGGGTGGCTCGGCGTCCGAGCCGGCCACCGGCGACGCGCCGCGGGTCGTCGTCCGCAACAACCGCAAGATCAGCCAGATCAGCGAGCCGGCGGGTACCGCAGCCGACGCCGGGCCGAACGTGCCGGCGGAGGGCCTGGTCGAGGACGCCGAGGTGGTGGTCGACTCGATCGAGGTCGAGACCAGCGCGCTCAGCGAATCGTCGGCCAGCGAGGACGCGCCGGTGGTGGACTCACCGGCGCAGCCCGTCGGGGAGCCGTCGGAGCCGACCGACGGCGGGCCCGCCGAGCTGGCGGCGCTTCGCGCCGAGCTTGAGGAGCGGACCCGGGACGTGCAGCGGGTGTCGGCCGAGTACGCCAACTACCGCAAGCGGGTCGAGCGGGACCGCGGCCTGGTCACCGAGCAGGCGACCGGTTCGGTGCTCGCAGCCCTGCTACCCATCCTGGACGACTTCGACCGGGCCAGGGAGCACGGCGATCTCGTCGGCCCGTTCGGATCGGTGGCCGAGCAGCTGACCACCGCGCTGGGCAAGTTCGGGTTGACTCCGTTCGGCGTGCAGGGTGACCCGTTCGACCCGACGCGACACGAGGCGGTGGCCCATCAGACCTCGGCCGACGTGACCGAGCCGACCTGCGTGCAGGTGATGCGTCGGGGCTACCAGATCGGTGAGCGACTGCTGCGGCCCGCGATGGTCGCGGTGGCCGAACCGGAATAGTGCGCGACGGTCACCTGGCCGCCCCGCTCGCCGACACCCGGCGGGCGGGGCGACTCGGGCCCGGGGCGGGGAGGAGGTGCACGGGTGAGTTCCAAGGACTGGATCGAGAAGGACTTCTACGCAGTCCTGGGGGTGGCGAAGACCACTCCCGGTGACGACATCAAGAAGGCGTACCGGAAGCTGGCGCGCGAGTCGCACCCGGACCACAATCCTGGCGACCAGCGGGCCGAGGAACGCTTCAAGGCGGTCTCCGAGGCGTACGCGGTGCTCGGCGACGACGTGAAGCGCCGCGAGTACGACGAGTTGCGTTCGCTCTTCGGCTCGGGTGCGTTCCGGCGCGGCGCCCGCCAGCCGGGTCAGCCGGGCGGCGTGCCGTTCGATGTCTCCGACCTGTTCGGCGGCGGCGCACAGGCCGCCGGTGGCCGTTTCGCCGGCGGTGGCATCTCCGACCTCTTCAGCTCGATGTTCTCCGGTGGTGGGGGTGGTGCGGGCGCCCCCGGCCCGGCCCGGGGGCGCGACGTCGAGACCGAGGTGGCGCTCGACTTCAACGATGCCGTCCGGGGCGTCACCCTGCCGTTGACGCTGCGGGCGCCGGGTGTCTGCGACACCTGCCACGGCAACGGCGCCAAGCCCGGTACCCAGCCACGGGCCTGCCCGGTCTGTCACGGTGTCGGCAGGACCAACCGGAACCAGGGTGCGTTCAGCTTCTCCGAGCCGTGCCGTAACTGTCAGGGCGTCGGCACCGTGGTGGACGAGAAGTGCCCGGAGTGCCAGGGCAGCGGCGGGGTCACCAGGACTCGGACGCTCAACGTCCGCTTCCCCGGCGGGGTGGCTGACGGCCAGCGGATCCGGCTGACCGGTCGGGGCGAGCCGGGCGAGCGCGGCGGCCCGGCGGGTGACCTGTTCGTGCTCGTGAGGGTCCGGCCGGACGACCTGTTCGGGCGCGCCGGCGACGACCTGACCCTGACCGTCCCGATCACCTTCACGGAGGCGGTGCTCGGCACCGACCTGCGGGTGCCGACTCTCGACGGCGTGGTGACGCTGCGGGTGCCGCCGGGCACGCCGAGCGGGCGGATCCTGCGGGCCCGGGGCAAGGGGGTCAGCCGCCGGGACGGCCAGGCCGGCGACCTGCTGGTCACCCTCGACGTGGTGGTGCCGGCGAAGGTCTCCGACGAGGCGCGGGCGGCGCTGAAGACGTTTGCCGAGCAGACCCCGCCGGCGGCCCGGGAACATCTCGACGCACGGATGCGTCGGGTCGGTTGATCGGTGAAGCGGTGCGGAGGTGAGCGGGATGAGCGGGTTTCTCGGCTCGGACGACCCTACCTACGAGGCCAAGGTGCTGATGATCTCGGTTGCGGCGCGGATGGCGGGGATGCACCCGCAGACGCTGCGTCAGTACGACCGGCTCGGTCTGGTGCAGGCCGGCCGGGCGGCGGGCGGCGGGCGGCGGTACAGCGTCCGGGACGTGGTGCTGCTGCGTGAGGTGCAGCGGCTCAGTCAGGACGACGGGGTCAACCTCGCCGGGATCAAGCGGATCATTGGGCTGGAGCAGTTGCTGGAGCAGGCGCAGCAGCGGGTCGCCCAGCTGGAGGCCGAGCTGGAGGCCGCGTACCGTCGGATGGCCGAGCTGGAGTCGTTGGCCCGCTTTCCCGGACGGGATCTGGTCCCGACCAACCAGACCTCGACCGCCCTGGTGGTTTGGCGGCCCCGCCGCGGCCCTGGCCGGTGACCCGGGTCGCTCCGGCGGCCGTGCCCACACTTGACGGAAACTCGAGCGCGAGCCAGGTTGGCTCCGTTAGCCTGATGAAATCAGGTTTAACCACCTGAATCCGGACTCCGAGTTGGCGGGGGAGTTATGGCGGAATCGGCGAGGACGGTGGCCGAAGAGGCGGAGCATCGGCTCGACAACCTGGCCGACAACGTCCGGCAGCGATTCGACCGGATCTCCGGCGGACGCTTCTCCGACCAGGTGAAGTCCGGCAGGTTCAGAGGCTCGGGCGACTCGGGTGAAGCCCGCAGGAGCGTCCACGTCGGCCACGGCGCCGGCCGGGCGCGTAGCGAGCAGCATCGTCGCCCGCGGGGCGGACCGGCCCGCTGAGGACCTGCTGACGTGCGGGCCGGGAGCCACGGGGGGTCCCGGCCCGTTCGCCGTCAGACCGCCACGGCTTCGACCGGACCGGAGCTGGGACCTCAGAGCCGGCGGTTCTCCCGCACCAGCCCACCCTCGCACCACTCCCGGTAGACGAACAGCTCCGGCCGGGACAGCAGCACCCGGCTGTTGTGCGCCCACGCCCGCATCATCTCGTCACCACTGCGCTCGGCCTGGTCGACGAGCTTGCGGAAGCGCCGCTTCGGGTGGGCCCGGAAGTTCGTCCGGATCCCGTCCGCGGCGTAGATGTAGAGGCAGTGCAGTGCGAAGCGGCGGGCCGGGCAGCGCGCGTCCATCGCCAGTTCGAACAGCGTCATCACCAGCCGGTCGCCGGAGACCAGCAGGTCCCAGTCGGGCGGCATGGACGTCAACGGGACGGAATCCGGGTGGTACGCCCAGGCCCGCAACTCCGCCGGGGTCGGATCGACGGGGTTGGCAAAGCCGTGGAACGTTGACTCCTGCACGCTCACCGGCCAACCTTCCGCTCTCCACCTGCGGGGGCGTCTGCCCGCCACGAACCCTGGCTGCTGGGGCGAAACGTTAACGCGTACTGGTGAGTCACGGGTAGTCCCGCGGGCGGCAATTCGGCATCTGTCCGCCATCCGGGAGCGGCTGACGCCCGAAAACGTCGGCCGGGTTCATTCGGACACCGGCGCCGGGCGCGCCCGCTGGGCCCTGGCCCGTCCGCGGAGCCACTGCTTGAACCAGTCCAGGTCCGGCAACCGGGCGAGCATCGGCCCGGTCACCACCGTGATGAGCACGTACGCCGTGGCGAGCGCCGCCAACTGAGGCTCGACGCTGCCGGCGGCCACCGCCAGCCCGGCGATGACGATGGAGAACTCTCCCCGGGGTATGAGTGCCAGCCCGGCGCGCCAGCGTCCCGGCTCGGCGATGCCGGCCCGCCGGGCCGCCAGGTAGCCGGTCAGCGTCTTCGTTCCCATCGTCACCAGTGCGAGCAGCAGCGCCGGCAGCAGCACCGGTGGGATGTCCCGCGGGTCGGTGACCAGACCGAAAAAGACGAAGAAGACGGCGGCGAACAAGTCCCGCAGCGGCGTCAACAGTTCCGTGGCGTGGTGGGCGACCGGCCCGGAGAGCGCGATGCCGACCAGGAAAGCACCGACCGCCGCCGACACCTGGAGTTTTGCCGCGATCCCGGCCACCAGCAGGGTCAGGCCGAGCACCCCGAGCAGCAGCGCCTCGGCGTCGTCGGCAGACATCAACTGGGAGATGACCTTGCCGTACCGGACGGCGACCACCAGCACCGCGATCACGGTCAGCACCGCGATGCCCAGGCCGAGGCCGCCCTCGGCCAGACCGACGCCAGCCAGCAGGGCGGTCACCAGGGGCAGGTAGAACGCCATCGCCAGATCCTCGATCACCAGCACCGAGAGGACCACCGGCGTCTCCCGGTTACCGAGCCGGCCCAGGTCGGCAAGGACCTTGGCGATCACGCCGGAGGAGGAGATCCAGGTGATCCCGGCGAGCACCACCGCGGCCACCCAACCCCAGCCGAGCAGCAGCGCGAAGGCCGCTCCCGGCAGTGCGTTGAGCAGTACGTCGATCAGCCCGGCCGGCGCGGACGCTCGGAGGTTGCCGATCAGTTCGGTGGCCGAGTACTCCAGGCCGAGCATCACCAGCAGCAGGATCACGCCGATCTCCGCGCCGACGGCGAAGAACTCCTCGCTGGCGTTGAGTTCCACGATGCCGCCGTGGCCGAAGGCGAGTCCGGCGAGCAGGTACAGCGGGATCGGCGACAGGCCGATCCGGCGGCTCAGCCGGCCGAGCAGACCGAGCAGGAACAGCAGCGCGCCGACTTCGACAAGCAGGGTCGTGGTTTCGTGCATCCGCGTCTCAGCCGTCCGGATCGCCGTCGGCGAAGATGGCCGTCACAGCGTCGAGACCGTGGCGGGTCCCGACGACGACCACCACGTCGCCGGCGATGAACCGGTACGAGGGAGCCGGAGAGACATTCACCTCGCCGTCGCGCAGCACGGCCACGATCGAGGCGCCGGTGCGCGTCCGGGCTTTCGTGTCCCCCAGCTGCCGATTGACGTACGGCGAGCTGGCCGGAATCGCGACCTGCTCGGTGAGCAGCCCGGCGGCCTGCTCCCGCAGCCCGGAGAGCTGGCCGAGCATCAGCGACGCGCCGAGGATGTCGGCCAGCGCCTCCGCCTCGTCATCGGTGAGCGGAATGTCCGCCGAGCAGGCATCCGGGTCATCCGGGTCGTAGAGGACGAGGTCCCGCCGGCCGCTGCGGTGGGAGACGACGCCGAGGCGGCGACCCGACTCCGTCACCATGTCGTGGCGGACACCGATCCCCGGCAAGGCAGTCTGTTCGACACGTACTCGCACCTGGCCAACGCTACCGGCACGGTAGCGGGCACGACCTGTGGGCCACCTGACACGGACGGCTGAGGGGCAGCTCAGGCGAGTTGGGTGAGGCGACAGGTCAGCGCGGGTCGGCCACTCCTGTTGCCGGCCGGAATCAAGCCTGGTATCCGGTCGGTGGCCGATCTGGGTGACCCAGCTCACACCGCAGGACTTGAGTGGAATAGGCTCAAGTCTGGTTGTGTCGGTACCAGTGGACACACCGATCCAGGGGAGCCCATGAACACCGAACGCCTCACCACCAAGAGCCGCGAGACCATTACCGGCGCCGTGGCCCTGGCGAACCAGCGCGGGCACGCCACCGTCGAACCGTGGCACCTGCTGCTGTCGCTGCTGGAAACCGAGGGCTCGACCGCTGCCGGCCTGCTGCGCGCCGTCGGGGCCGACCCCGCCGAGCTGCGCCGGGCCGCGCAACGGGCGGTCGACGCGCTGCCCGCCGCCCGGGGTTCGAGCATCGCGGAGCCGACCCTGGCTCGCGAGTTCGTCAACGCCATCGGCGCCGCTGAGCAGATCGCCCGCCCGCTGGGCGACGAGTACATCTCCACCGAGCACCTGCTCGCCGGCCTGGCCAGGGTCGGTGGTGCCGTCTCCGGAGCGCTCCGGGCCGCCGGTGCCACCGAGGAGAGCCTGGTCGCCGCCTTCCCACAGGTGCGTGGCGGCGACCGTCGGGTCACCACCGCCGACCCGGAGCAGACCTTCCAGGCGCTGGCCAAGTACGGCGTCGACCTGACCGCGAGCGCGCGGGACGGCAAGATCGACCCGGTGATCGGCCGAGACTCCGAGATCCGTCGGGTGATCCAGGTGCTCTCCCGGCGTACCAAGAACAACCCGGTGCTGATCGGCGAGCCCGGCGTCGGCAAGACCGCGATCGTCGAGGGCCTGGCCCAGCGGATCGTCGCCGGTGACGTGCCCGAGTCGCTGCGCGACAAGAAGCTGGTGTCGCTCGACCTCGGCTCCATGGTCGCCGGTGCGTCGTACCGGGGCCAGTTCGAGGAGCGGTTGAAGTCCGTGCTGGAGGAGATCAAGAACTCCGACGGTCAGGTCATCACCTTCCTCGACGAGCTGCACACCGTGGTCGGCGCCGGCAAGGGCGAGGGCTCGATGGACGCCGGCAACATGCTCAAGCCGATGCTGGCCCGTGGTGAGCTGCGCATGGTCGGTGCGACCACGCTGGACGAGTACCGCGGGCACATCGAGAAGGACCCGGCCCTGGAACGCCGCTTCCAGCCGGTGCTGGTCGGTGAGCCCACCGTGGAGGACACCATCGGCATCCTGCGCGGGCTCAAGGAGCGCTACGAGGTGCACCACGGCGTACGCATCACCGACGCCGCGCTGGTCGCCGCCGCAACCCTCTCCGACCGGTACATCACCGACCGGTTCCTGCCGGACAAGGCGATCGACCTCGTCGACGAGTCGGCGTCCCGGCTCCGGATGGAGATCGACTCGCGACCGGTCGAGGTGGACGAGATCGAGCGGGCGGTCCGCCGGCTGGAGATCGAGGAGATGGCGTTGGCCAAGGAGCCGGACGCCGCCTCAGCCGAGCGCCTGGCACGGCTGCGCAAGGAGTTGGCCGACAAGCGTGAGCAGCTCACCGTCCTATCCGAGCGCTGGCAGACCGAGAAGAGCCACATCACCAAGCTCTCCACCGCGAAGGAGGAGTTGGAGCGGCTCGGCGGCGAGGCCGAGCGGGCCGAACGCGACGGCGAACTGGAACGCGCCGCCGAGCTGCGGTACGGCCGGATTCCCGCGCTCAAGGTCGAGCTGGCCAACGCCGAGGAGGAGCTGGCCCGGCTCCAGTCCGCCGGTGCGATGCTCAAGGAGGAGGTCGGCGCGGACGACATCGCCGCCGTGGTCGCCTCCTGGACCGGCATCCCCGCCGGTCGACTGCTGGAAGGCGAGACCGCCAAGTTGCTGCGGATGGAGGAGTCGCTGCGCAAGCGCGTGGTCGGCCAGGCCGAAGCGGTCGGCGCGGTCTCCGACGCGGTACGCCGGGCCCGGGCCGGCGTCGCCGACCCGGACCGCCCGACCGGCAGCTTCCTCTTCCTCGGCCCGACCGGTGTCGGCAAGACCGAGCTGGCCAAGGTGCTCGCCGAGTTCCTCTTCGACGACGAGCGGGCCATGGTCCGCATCGACATGAGCGAGTACGGTGAGAAGCACACGGTGGCCCGCCTGGTCGGTGCTCCGCCCGGCTACATCGGCTACGAGGAGGGCGGTCAGCTCACCGAGGCGGTCCGCCGCAGGCCGTACTCGGTGATCCTGCTGGACGAGGTGGAGAAGGCGCACCCGGACGTCTTCGACATCCTGCTCCAGGTGCTCGACGACGGCCGGCTGACCGACGGCCAGGGGCGTACGGTCGACTTCCGAAACGTGATCCTGATCCTCACCTCGAACCTCGGCTCGGCGCTGATCAGTGACCTGATGCTGGCCGAGGAGCAGCGCCGCGAGGGCGTCCTCGCGATGGTCCGGTCCCATTTCAAGCCGGAGTTCCTCAACCGGCTCGACGACATCGTGGTCTTCGCCGCGCTGCTCGGCGACGACCTGCGGGCCATCGTGGACATCCAGCTGGCCCGGTTGCGCCGCCGGCTCGCCGACCGTCGCCTGTCACTCGACATCACCGACGCCGCCGGTGGCTGGCTCGCCGAGCACGGGTACGACCCGATCTACGGCGCCCGCCCGCTACGCCGCCTGGTCCAGTCCGCGATCGGCGACCAGCTCGCCAGGGCACTGCTCGCCGGCCAGATCCGCGACGGCGACACGGTGCGGGTCGATCTCGCCGACGGCAAGGACGGCCTGTCGGTGACGGCCGCCCGTTCACCGAGCGGGAACGGCCGGCCCGGGTGAGGATGGAGGCATGTTCGGCATGCGGCGCAAGGAGGAGTCGGAGCTGGCGAGGGCGGTATCGGAACTCGCCCACGCCGGCACCCTCGCGTTCGGCGGGGTGGGGATCGCGGGTTCGGTGCTGGCGGAGACGGAGGCGTACCAGCGGATCGTCGCGGCACTGACCGACCAGCCCGACGAGGTACGCGACCTGCTCGACCGCCTGCTCACGACCGGCACCCCGGCCGGCCGGGTGTACGCCGCCAGCCTGCTGGAGCGACTCGACCCGGTGAGAGGGCGGGCGGCCTGGACGGTGCTGCGTGGCGATACTACGCAGCTGAGCACGGCCACCGGCTGCGTCATGGGGAGCACCACCGTCGGCGAGTACGCCACCGAGCGGATCGCCACGGCCTGATCCGTCCGCCCGGTCAGGCCGTCCGGTCGACAGTGCCGGGGCTCGCGGTCGGACGCCGATCGGGGCGAGTGCGATCGGTAGTCCGATGGCGGGACGTCCGCGTCGCGCGGATCATGGTTAGCGTATCCGCGACCTGTCTCGGAGGTGACCGGGTGGACGGTGCATCGGGATACCTGGTGGCGCTCGGGTGCCTGGCCGGGTTGGTCGTGGTCGTGGTCGTGGTCGTGGTCGTGCTGCGGTGGCGGCGGCGCGACCGTTCGCGGCGACCGGTCGGCCGGCGGCAGCCGTACGGCGGCCCGCGACGTGATCCGCGTCGGATCGCGGTCGGTGACATCGTCGAGATCGGCGACCTCGCCTACCGGGTGCGTGGCTCGATCCGGCTGGTCGAGGGCGGATGGAGCTGGGCACAGCATCTCTTCGACGACGTCGACGGCCGGCACCGGCTGTCCGTGGCGGAGGATCCCGGCTTCGACCTGGTGCTGTGGGAGCCCGCGTCGCGCACCGTCGCCGTCGATCCGGGCGCTCCGGTCGTGGAGCTCAATGGCCGCCGGTACAGCTGGCACGAGTCCGGCCAGGCGCGCTACACCGCCTCCGGCGGCACCGGCCTCGCGCCGAGCGGCACCATGCGCTATCACGACTACCGGGCACCGGGTGGGGCGCGGCTCACTTTCGAGGCGTACGGCGAGGCCGGCTGGGAGATGGCCCGTGGGGAGCGGCTCGATCGCGGCGACGTGACCGTCCATCCGCAGAACGGCTCCTGACGCTGCCGAAAATCCGTTCCGCCACTTGGCCAGCCCGGATGGCCGATGACGCGCCGACCAGTCGGCGTCCTGTCATGCCAGGACGGCCTGTTGCAGATACGGTGAAGCGCACTTGAGGGAAGGAAAAAAGTGGTCGATCCCCAGAACACGCCCACCCGGTCCCGGCCGGGCGTGGTCACGATATCCACCTACCTGCTGTTGCTGTTCGCGATCTGCCAACTGATCAGCATGGTCATCTCGCTGGCCACCATCGGCACCGTCCGCGAGGTGATGGAGGAGGCATACGAGGGCTCCACCGTAGAAGGAGCGGAGAACGTCGCCGGTCTGACGGTCGCCCTCGGCGTGGGCTCCGCCATCTTCCTGCTGGCGGTGTCGTTCGCACTGTTCGGCCTGGGTCTGCTGAACCTTCGGGGCAAGAACGGCTCCCGGATCGCCACCTGGATCGTCGGCGGCATTCTGTTCTGCTGCGTGGGCCTCAGCCTGCTCAGCGGGGTGGCCGGCGGCTTCAGCGCGCCGGGCGGAACCAGCGGCGACATGCCCAGCGGCGAGGAGATCCAGCGTCAGCTGGAGGAGGCGCTGCCGGGCTGGGTCACTCCGGTCAGCATCCTACTCGGCGTGATCAGTCTGATCTCGCTGCTGGTCGCGCTGATCCTGCTGGCACTGCCGAAGGCCAACGAGTTCTTCCGCAAGCCGACCGCGCAGTGGGAGCCGCCCGCGCCCGGCGGCACCTACCCGGGCCAGCCCGGCTACCCGGCGGCACCGGGTCACCCGGGCGCCACGCCCATCGTGCCCGGCTATCCGGGCACCTCGCAGCCACCGGCCGAACCGGTTCACCCGGCCTCCGGTGGCCAGCCACCGGCCGGCGACCCGGGCAGCCAGCCTGGCGGGTTGAGCGGGCAGACCCCTCCGGCCAGCGGCCCAGAGCAGTCCGGTGAGCAGCCACCCACCGATCGCCCTGGCTGACCGCCGGTGATTTAGGCACGACTGCGGCGGTCCCTCCGAGTAGGTTGCTTCCGAACGCCTACCGGAGGGACTCGTCGTGTCGTACCCAGAACAGACACCGGTCCGCCGGCCGGCCGTGGTCGTGCTGGCCGTGGCGGTGCTGGCGGTGCTGGCGCTCGGCGCCCTCGGGTACGCGGTGGCCGGCCTGAGCGCCGTCGGCGGCACCGTCAATCGCTTCCGGGAGGCGGCCGCCGGCATCTCGGCCCCCGCCCCCGACGTCGACGCGATGGTCGCTCTGCTGTGGGCGTCGTTCATGCTGTCGGCGGTGGTGAGCGTGCTCGCCGGTGTCCTACTGGTCGGCCTGGCGCTGGGCCTCGCCGCCCGCCGCCCCGCAGTTCGGGTGGGCACCTGGGTGGTCGCCGGGTTGGGTGTGTGCTGCGGCTGCGGCAGTGTCGCCGCGCTGGGCGTGCAGCGCGCCACGCCGCTGGACTTCGGTGAGGACCGGACCACGGCCGAGTTGCTCGACCTGGTTTCGCAGGCCCACCCGTCGTGGTGGATTGCCCTCACCGCAACCCTTTCGGTCGGTCAGGTGCTCGGTTACCTTGTGGTAGCCGTGCTGCTGGCGATGCCCGGAGCCAACGCCTGGTTCCGTCGCCGCCCCGCACCACACCCGCCCACACCTGGGCACCAGCCACCCGCATCGCCGTACCAGCACTACCCGCCGTACCAGCACTACCCGCCGCCGCCCGGGGCGCCGACGTCGTCCCCGTACCCGCCGAGGTGAGCAAGCCCGTGCCGTCCGACCAGCCGAGCACCGAGCGATGGGCGTTGATCACAGGGGCAACCGCAGGAATTGGTGCCGCCTTCGCCGGGCGGCTGGCCGCCGACGGCTGGCACTTGGTGCTCGTCGCCCGCGACACGGACCGGCTGGCCGCGCAGGCCGCCGAGTTGACCGGCCGGCACGGCATCGAGACGGAGACGGTCGCGGCCGACCTGTCCACCGACGACGGATGTGCGGCGGTCGAGCGGCGACTGGCCGACGATCCTGCCGTCGAGTTGCTGGTCAACAACGCCGGGATCAGCCTGAACAGTCCGTTCCTCCGGTCGTCGCCGCAGGATGAGGCCCGGCTGTTGCGGCTCAACGTGCACGCGGTGATGCGGCTGACCCTCGTCGCGCTGCAATCGATGACCGAACGGCGCAGCGGGGCAGTGATTAATGTCTCTTCCGTCGCCGGTTTCGGTGCGGTGATGCCGGGTTCGACGTACTCGGCCAGCAAGGCGTGGGTCACAAATTTCAGCGAGTCCGTCGGTCAGTCCGCCCGCCCGTTCAGCGTACGCGTGATGGCGCTCTGCCCCGGTTACACGCGGACCGAGTTCCACCAGCGGGCCGGCATCGACATATCCGGAACTCCTGGGTGGATGTGGCTCGACGCGTCCACAGTGGTCGATGAAGCTCTGCGTGACCTGGGGAAAGGCCGACTGGTCAGCGTTCCGTCGTGGAAGTACAAGCTGGCCGGGGCGGGCCTTCGGCACGCCCCGCGCCGGCTGCTGGACGTTATCGCCCGCGACACCCGGGGACGCATCGGCCGTGATCGCGGCTGACTGGCGACCGACGACGGCGGTCCGGTGGATTGCGCGGGTCAGCGCGACTGTCGACGTAGCGTGATCGGGCATCGCCACTCATCGGTTCCCCTGAAGGGTTGACCCAGGCGGCCCGCACAGTCGCCAGATAGATTCGCGCAGTACGCTCTATCGCCATGGGGGACCATGACGACCTGCGTAAATTCATCTCCGACCTGGCTGTGGTCCATGGCCGGGTGGTGCTCTCCTCCGGGCGGGAGGCTGACTGGTACGTCGATCTGCGACGCGTCACGCTCCATCACCGGGCGGCACCGTTGGTGGGTCGGGTGATGCGGGAACTGACCGCTGACTGGTCCTACGATGCGGTGGGTGGTCTGACATTGGGTGCCGACCCGATTGCCCTGGCGATGCTGCACGAAGGCGGACGTCCGCTGGATGCGTTCGTGGTCCGCAAGGCGGGCAAGGCGCACGGGCTGCAGCGACGGATCGAGGGACCTGATGTGGCCGGTTGTCGAGTGCTGGTGGTGGAGGACACCTCCACCACCGGAGCAAGTGTGTTGACCGCCGTCGAAGCCCTTGGCGAGGCCGGGGCCGAGATCGTGGGGGTGGCGGTTATCGTTGATCGTGGCGCCGGCGACGCGGTGCGAGCCGCCGGAGTGCCGTATCGGGCGGCCTATACGTTGGCTGACCTCGGCCTTGTGGCGTAAAAGTCTGCCGATTCGTACCTGCTGATATGCAGGCGGATCGATGCTGCTGGTGGAAGGATGGAATACGTGGGAACTGCGTTGGCCGAAATGACTATGCCTCAGATCTCGCCGCTTGCCGGCGAGCCGATCGAACGCGCCGACGCCGAGCGGCTGGCGGGGGTCCTAAAGGCCCTTGCCGACCCTGCTCGGCTGCGGCTACTCAGCCTGATCCAGTCGGCGCCCGAGGGCGAGGCGTGTGTGTGTGACCTCACCGCACCGCTTGGCCTCTCGCAGCCGACGGTCAGCCACCATCTGCGCATCCTGACCGAGGCCGGTCTGCTGGAGCGGGAGAAGCGCGGTGTGTGGGCCTACTACCGGCTGGTGCCGAGTGCGATCGCTACGATCGCCGACCTGCTGACCCCTCCGCGTAAGCGGGCCACCAAAAAGGCTCGTTGAACCGGAACCGCTTGGTGGCCGCCCAGAGTCGGCAGCCACCAAGCGGTGGGCGTTAGCGGACGTGTGGCGTCTCGTATGTCTCCTCGGTGAGATCCCGGGCGGCCCGGCGCAACCGACGACGCTCGGCGATGATCATTGCCGTGACCATGACGACGCCGAGTAGGAACAGCGCGACGATGGACGGGATGCTCTCGCCCGGTGCGTGCAGGGCGCGATCCTCGGACTGCCACGGCCACAGCGCTCGTAGGCTGCCCAGGATCACTCCGGCCATCACCGCCAGAGTCACCCGGCGATGCTCTTCGAGCAGCCACTGAAGCAGCTTGACGAAGAGCGCCAGGCCGATGACCATGCCCGTCGCGAAAATCGCGAGATAGCCGAAGTCGCGGTCGTTGACGGCGCTGATGGTCGGCTCGTACAGGCCGACGGTCAGCAGCAGGAACGATCCGGACACGCCCGGCAGGACCAGCGCGCAGACCGCGACCGCCGCCGCGACCAACACGATCAGCGGATGCGGTTCGATGGTGGCCTGCGGAAGCCCGGTCAGCACGAACGCGGCCACCGCGGCGGCCACCAGGGCGAACACCTCAAGCCCGCGCCACGGCTTGCCGACCATCGAGATCGGCACCAGCACCGAGGCGAGTACCAGCCCGAGGAAGAGCCCTCTGGTCTGCTCCGGATGGTCGGCCAGCAGCGGTTCCAGCACCTTCGCCGCGATCAGCAGGCCGGGCAGCATGCCGATCAGCAGCGGGAGCACCACCTCCCAGTGCACCTGCCGGAACTGGTGCCCGGCGCGGGTCCAGCCGCGCCCGCGTGGTACGTCGGAAGCCGCGTACCGGACGGTGTTCACCAGATGCCCGGCAGATGCGATGACCCGCTCGTACACGCCGGTGACCAGCGCGATGGTCCCGCCGCTGACGCCCGGTACAGCCTCGGCCACGCCGATGGCCGCGCCGCGCAGGACGTGGCCTACCCGTTCGCCCAATGCCATGAAAGTTCCGTTTCGTGAATCGTTCGACCAGTCGCGTGTGGCGTCCGCCACGGCCATTGAGGCTACCGGTGTGTCCACTGCCGGCCCGGTCAGGTCATGGTGGTGCCCCCGCCGCTTGCGCGACGGGGGCACCACGAAAAGGTCGGGCTGCGCCCGGGTCAGACCGTGAAGTGGGTACGGCGACGGCGGGCCAGCACGAAGCCGGCCACCCCGGCGGCGAGCAACACGCCGCCGACGCCAGCGATCAGGGCGGCGTTGGCGCCGGTGATCGGCAGTTCTGAGCCGTCGCCCCCGTCGCCCTGGCCGCCCCCGTCGCCCTGGCCGCCACTCGCGTTGACGACGAGCTTGGCGACGTCGTTGGCGGGCTTCAGGTCGGCATAGAAACCACCGTCACACTGACACGGCACGTTGACCTTGACATCGCCGGCGGAGTCTGGGACGACCTTGTCGATGCGGAGACCGAAGTCCATAAGCTCCTCGTCGCCCGCCTTGATGAAGGTCCCGGCATAGCAGCGGTAGGTGCGGCCACCGGCCTCGCCCGGCCCACCCCACTCGTCCTCGCCCTTGATCGGGGAGCAGTTGTCCGGGGCCGTGACGGCACTCGTGCCGGTGGGGATCTGGATCTGCAGGTAGGTGACCGAGGAGCCGCTGCGGCCGTGGTCCAGGGTGGCCGGACCGTTGTTGCGGAAGCCAACCGTCGCGACGACCTCGTCACCGGCCGCGCCGGAGACCTTGGCGCCGATCGCTTCGAGGTCCGTGCTGTTCTTGCCGGTCACCGTCAATCTGAGGCTCGACCAGTTGTTGTCCGGCTCGGTGTCTGCCTGGAAGCCGCGCGCCGCGATGCTCGCGCCGACCTCGCTCAGCGTCAACTCGTCGCCGGTTCCCGGCTCACCGACCGTGGCACCCCGACTCTTCAGGTACGCCTCGAAGTCCTCGAACTCGGCCGGCGTCATCCAGCCGATCTCGCCGTAGTCGAAGCCCGGGGCGAACGCGTCCTTGGCGACCTGGTAGGCGAGGGTGGCGCTGTAACTGGCACCCGGCGCGAGATCGTCGGCAAAATGGCAGGTGCGCAGCTCGGTACCGACGTAAGTGCAATTGCGGTACTTCTTGCCGGCCCGGATGCCGTAGTCGTTGTAGAAGATCACGGTGACGCCCTTGGCGACCGTGGTGCCGGCATTGCTGACCTTCAGCGGTGCGGTGAACGCCTTGCCCGGAGCGGCGGACCGCTCGGTGGAGGGGCCGGCAGCCAGGTCGACGCCCTCGCCGACGCGTACCCGCGCCTCGTGGGAGACCGGGGCGAACCCGGCGGCGCTGAGACTGACCTTGATGGTGCCCTCGTCGCCGTCCTTCGCGTCCGCGGCCGGCTCGATGATCACCGGGAAGATGCCGCCGTAGCCCCACTCGTCGAGGTCCACCTCCCACGGGTAGGCGCAGATCAGCACGCTCGGCTCGGGCGTCTCACATGAGCTGGGGCTCTCCGGGCTGACCGTCGCCGTGTCGGCCAGGCCGGCGAAGTCGTACCGCACGGTGAGGTCGCGCAGGACGACCGGCGACGAGGCGTACCCGATGGCGCCTTCGATCTTTCCGGTGGAGCCGGCGGCGATGGTGGTGTCGCCGAAGTAGACGCCCAGCGAGATCTCGGCCTGCTCGGCCGAGGCAGGGTTGGCGGGTATGGCGATGGCGGCGACGAGCGCGCCGGCCACGCCCAGCCCGGCTAGCCGGCGCCGGGTGCGGTGGGTTGGCATGAAGGGGGTCCTCCCGTGAGGTCGCAGGTGAAGCCCCCGGATATTAAGGAACGCCTAAGTCTTTCGCTGCCCGGGTCGAATGTGCTGGCCGAAGATCAGCCGAACGGTTGGTAGATGGACCGATGCGGTAGGGGGCGCAGCCCGCCGACGCCGCCGGTCAGCGGTAGTCGTCCTCGTCGGCACTCACGACGCGGGCCTGCTCCATCGCGTCCCAGTCGTCGACCTCCAAGCCGCGGTGCGGCTCGGCATCCAGCCCGGTTGGGTTGACCACGGCGGCCTGCTCGACCGCGTCGGCCGGTTCGGCCTCCGGGTCGCGCTCCTCCGGACTGAGGTGGTCGCCGGGGGCGAAATCCTCGTCGGGCTGGCCCATTCGGTGCCTCCGGGTAGTCGGTGGACGGTACCCACCCACGGTACGGTCTGTGTCGCTGTCTCGCTGGGAAGCGGGTGGGCCGCCGGCCCGGCGATGGCCCGGCGCGAGCGTTGCCGAGTCGGGCCGAACCACACACCGGCGCCAGCGACCGGTGCCAAACTGGTGCCGTGGGCTTTCTCATCCGGTTGGCGGTGACCGCCGTCGCCCTGTGGATCACCACGCTTGTCGTACCCGGGGTCGAGGTGACCGGCCGGACCGGCTACGACACGGCGTTCACCCTGATCGTCGTAGCGTTGATCTTCGGTGTGGTCAACGCGGTGCTGAAGCCGCTCATCAAGGTGGTGGGCTGCGTCTTCTACCTGTTGACGCTCGGCCTGTTCGCGCTGGTGGTCAACGCCCTGTTGTTCCTGCTGACCGACCGGATCGCCCGGGCCCTCGATCTGCCGTTCGAGGTGGACGGCTTCTGGGCGGCCTTCTGGGGCGCCATCGTGATGGCGGTGGTGACCTGGCTGATCAGCGTCGTGCTACCGGACTCCGCGGACCGACGGTGAACCGGCCCGGTTGTGCCCGGCCGGCTCAGCTACGGGATACTGCCCGCGGAGGACAGCGCGGTCCGGCGTACCCAGGGGAGCTGGCGGCTATCCGGCCGGCTCCCCGGCGAGACCAGCCGGCCGCGCGGCCGGCCCCTCAAGGGTGACCAGTCGGTCGCACGGCCGGCACCAGCCGGCCACCCGGCCGGCCACCACGGAGAACAGCGGCCGCACGGCCGACAGCGGCAAGTAAGGAGCGTTCGACATGCCCATCGCTTCCCCCGAGGCTTACGCCGAGATGCTGGACCGCGCCAAGGACGGCCGGTACGCGTACCCGGCGATCAACGTGACGTCCTCACAGACGCTGAACGCGGCGCTCAAGGGCTTCGCCGACGCGGAGAGCGACGGCATCGTCCAGGTCTCGACCGGTGGTGCCGAATACCTTTCCGGCCCGTCGATCAAGGACATGGTCACCGGCGCCGTGGCGTTCGCCGCGTACGCGCACGAGGTGGCCAAGAAGTACCCGGTGAACATCGCGCTGCACACCGACCACTGCCCCAAGGACAAGCTGGACAAGTTCGTCCGGCCGTTGATGGCCATCTCGCAGGAGCGGGTCAAGCGCGGCGAGCAGCCGCTGTACCAGTCGCACATGTGGGACGGCTCGGCCGTACCGGTGGCGGAGAACCTGGAGATCGCCGCCCAACTGCTCGACGAGGCGGCCAAGGGCAAGATCGTCCTGGAGATCGAGGTCGGTGTCGTCGGTGGCGAGGAGGACGGCGTCGAGAACGCCATCAACGACAAGCTCTACACGACCGTCGACGACGGCCTGGCCATGGTCGAGGCGCTCGGTCTGGGTGAGAAGGGTCGCTACATGGCGGCGCTGACCTTCGGCAACGTGCACGGCGTATACAAGCCGGGCAACGTCAAGCTCCGGCCGGAAATCCTCAACCAGATCCAGGAGGCGGTCGGCGCCAAGCACGGCAAGGACAAGCCGCTCAGCCTGGTCTTCCACGGAGGCTCCGGCTCGCTGCTCTCGGAGATCCGCGAGGCGCTCGACTACGGCGTGGTGAAGATGAACATCGACACCGACACCCAGTACACCTTCTCCCGCCCGGTCGCCGACCACATGCTCCGCAACTACGACGGCGTACTGAAGGTCGACGGTGAGGTCGGCAACAAGAAGATGTACGACCCGCGGGTGTGGGGCAAAGCCGCCGAAACCGGCATGGCCGCCCGGGTGGCGGAGGCCTGCGAGCACCTACGCTCGACCGGCACCACGATGACCAAGTGACCCACTCACGCTGATCATCCGGCGGCCGGTCCCCACCAGGGGGCCGGCCGCCGCGCTGTGCCGGGCATTGATAGGGGACCCTCCTCCACCGGAGGCGTTGACAGGGGCCCTTCCTTACTCGGTCAGCAGGCGGACGGCCTCGTGGACGTCATCGGTCAGGTGCACCGTGCCCGACAGGTCGCCGAACGGCGAGCCGACCAGCAGCGGGCGCAACAGCGACTCCACCGGCAGCTCCTTCGTCCAGTACGCGCGGTCCAGGAAAACGTACGCGCCGCTGATCCCGTCGGTGCCGTAGTAGGTCTTGGTGGCCGCCTGGAACACCTCCTGCACGGTGCCGGCCCCGCCGGGAGCGAAGACGATGCCACCCCGGGCGAGCCGCAGGATGGTGTCCTCACGGATCGCGTTCGAGAAGTACTTGGCGATCCGGCCGGCGAACAGGTTCGCCGGTTCGTGACCGTAGAGCCAGGTCGGGATGGCCAGTCCGCCGCAGCTCGCCCAGTCCAGCCCGCCGGTGGTCAGCGCGGTCGAGTCCGCCCGGTAGGCGGCGACGGGTTCGGTCTCGTTTCCGGGCGGCAGCACCGACCGGCCGAAGGACTCCCTTACCCGCAGCGCCGCCGCCGTGTAGCGGTCGTGGTCGGTGAAGTCCGGTGCGGTGGAGAGCACATCGATGGCGGCGGTGAGATCCTCGGCCGGCCGGGTCGACAGGTACGCGCCGAGGTTCGCTGCCTCCATCACCCCGGGCCCGCCGCCGGTCACCACCAGCCGGTGGGCCCGCGCCAGCTCCCGCCCGAGCACCGCCGCCATCCGGTACGGAGCGCTGCCCCGACGTACCGCGTGGCCACCCATCACTCCGACCACGGACTGCGGCCCGTGGGTGGCCAGCCAGGCCCGGGTGGCGTCGGCTAGCGCATTGTCGATGCCGTGGTCGTGCAGGCGCTGGCCGAGTGCCTCCCGGACGTCCGGCAGCGCCCCGCCGTGGGCGCGAAAATGCGCGTACACCCGGGTGTCGTACATGGCGGCGGAGCCGCCCTCGGTGAAGCCGGCGGCCAGATCCTGCGGGGTGTAGAGGTGAGACGGCTGGGTCGGGTACGGGAGCCCGGAGAACGGCGGCACCACGTTGGCGCCGCGCCGGACCAGGTCGGCGCCGACCTGCCGGGAGGCGAAGCGGCAACCGACGAAAAGCGTCCCGGTAACCGCTACGTCGGTGAAGTCGGGAAACGGGTCCAGATCCAGCCGGAGCCCCTGGACGGTGAGCCCGACCAGGCTGCCGGTGGCCAGCCGCCGGTCGAACTCGGCCCTGGTCTGAATCTCGTCTGTCCAGGTGTGCGGCTCGATGACGTCCGCAGGGGGTGGAGTCGGCACCCGATCATCCTGCCCGGCCGGCGTGGCCACGCCGGACGCGGCCCGGCGGGTAGGAAACGGAGTTGGAGAGTCGGGCGGGAGCCCGGCGGCCTGGCCGGGCTCCCGCATCCGGTTCCTGGGGAGGCTCCGGATCCACAGTTGTAGTGGAAACGGTCCGATTCCGGCATGGGCCGCAGGCGTGACAGGCCTCTCGGCCGTTCAGCCGACCCGGTTACCCGCCCCGCGCGCGGGCCCGCCAGCGAAGCGGGTTGAATGAGACGATGCAGAACCTCTTGCCTGAGCCGCCCGCCACCCTCCTGCCCGCCCACGTCGAGGCCGACGACGCTCTGGCCGCGGCCGAGCAGGACGGCAGCGAGGAGGCATTCGCCTCGGTGGCAGCCCGATTTCCTACGAACAGTGCGGCCTGGGCCGCGCTGGCCACTCGGGCCTTCGCCCAGGGGCAGGTCGTCGCGGCGTACGCGTACGCCCGCACCGGCTACCACCGAGGTCTGGACCAGTTGCGCCGTAGCGGCTGGAAGGGACACGGGCCGGTGCCGTGGTCGCACGAGCCGAACCGCGGCTTCCTGCGCTGTCTCTACGTGCTGTCCCGGGCGGCCGACGCGATCGCCGAGGCGGACGAGGCGGCCCGCTGTGCCCAGTTCCTCCGCGACTGCGACCCGGCTGCCGCCGATGCGCTGGCCAGCAGCTGACCCACCCGGCGGCGGTCCCGGCCGGCCGAGGAAGCCGGCCGGCCGCGCCGCCCCTCCGGCCAGCGTCACAGTCCCTCGGCCACCGCCGCGGCAATCTTGAGCCACGCGTCCCGGGTCGCCGCCGAGAGTTGGGCGTACCGGAGCGGCTCGCCGGTGTCGATGAGCCGTTCGTACGGAGCCAGCAGCACCGCCCGGGTGCGGGCGGCGAAGTGTTCCTGGATCGCCGGCAGGTCGATCTCCTTGCGGGACGGCGGCATGGAGACCACGGTGACCGCCTGCCGGACCAACCGGTGCCGCCCGCTCTGCTCCAGGTGGTCGAGCATCCGCGCGGCGGTCTCGGCCGAGTCGTTACGGGCCGACATGGTGACCAGCAGTTGGTCGGTCGCGTCCATCGCGGCCTGCCAGTTCTGCGCCCGGACGTTGTTGCCGGTGTCCACGAAGATCAGCTTGTAGAAGCGGCTGACCACCTCGCGGATCTCCCCGAAGGCGGCGGCGGTGAGCATCTCACCGCCGGTGGCCGACTCGTCGGAGGCGAGGACGTCGAACATCCCCTCGCCCTGCGAGCGGACGTACTGCGACAGGTCGCCGACCCGCCCCTGTGCGCCGTGGAACTGGCCGAGATCCCGGAGCAGATCACGCACCGTACGTGAATGGAAGTCCTGCTGGGCGCGCATACCGAGGGTGCCCTGGGTCTCGTTGTTGTCCCAGGCCAACACGTAGCCGCCGCGATTCTGACCGAAGGTCATCGCCAGCAGCAGGATGGCGACGGTCTTGCCGGCGCCGCCCTTCGGGTTGACCACGGTCACCTGCCGTAGCCCACCGAAGTTGCGGCGGACCATCTCGATGTCCCGCTTGCGTTCCAGCTCGTACCGCCCCGGCGGGAGCTTCACCAGTCCCGTCTTGTTGACAACGGCGCGGAGCCCGGTCGTGGCGACCGGATCGGCCGGGCGCACCTGCCGTCGGCGGGCGAAGTCCTCCGCGGTGGGCGCGGCACCGGTCTCCGGGCTCCAGGCTGGCTCGGCGTACCCCGGGGGTACCCGGGACGTCGGGTTCGCCGGCTGGTGGGGCTGTGGCGGCACCGGTTGGTTGACCGGCGGCGGCGCGTTCTGCTGCCAGGGTGCCGGTTGCCAGGCCGGCTGCGGCGGGAACGGACCGGGCGGTGTCGCCGCGTACGGCGGCTCGGCCTGCGGCGGCATCGGCTCCGGATACTGCGGCGCAGGTGGGCCCGCGTCCGGCGGTGGCGCGTGGGGGTTCGGCGGTAGCACAGTCGGCTGGCTCCCGGGACCGTGCTGCGGTACGGGCGGACTGCCGTGCTGCTGCGGGGGCAGGAAGGGGGGTGGGCCGGCCGGCTGGGGAGTCGGCGTTTTGGCAACCGGCCGGGGCATCGGTGGCAGCGGCTGGGCCGGCCCGGCCCAGCCGGGGCGCGCGGGGCGGTCGGTGTCCTCGACGGGTGCGGGTGTGTCGGAGACGGTACGCTGCGGCGGGTAGGCCCACGGCGACTCCGTCTGCGGTCGGGCCGCCGCGGGTGCGTCGCCCTCGCAGTTCTCTGTGCCGTCGGAGCCGCTCGGGCCGGTGGCTGCCGCAGCGTCTGCCACGGTGCCGGGCTCTTCGTCGGCCGCTGAGCGGAGCGACCCGGTCCCGGGCACCCCCACGTCGCGGGCGGGGGCGAGCGAGGTGGGCCGGTCCAGGGTGAAGGGTAGGTCGAGGTCGACCCGGCCGGACGCCGGCCGCGGTGCGGGCGGGCCAGGCGGGGTCGACACCCCGACGGCTGACTCCGGCGAATCCGGCTTCCGGACGGGGGTGGTGTCCGGCTCCCAACCGGTGACGGGCGGTCCACCACCGGTCAACGACGGATAGTCGGCTGGTGACGGCGGGTAGCCAGTCGACTGGTGGTGGCCGGCCGACGGGGCAGGCGGAACCGGCGGCGGCGCACCCCAGGCCGGCGGTTCGGAGCCGTCGATCTGGTCCGGTGGCCAGAGTGGTTCGATGTCCCGCTCCGGCACCGCATGCTGGCCGGGCATGTTCACCCGGTCGGCGTTCTCGTCCACCACGGATCCTCCCCATTCCTCCTGCCGAGGATAG
This sequence comes from Micromonospora sp. LOL_024, assembly GCF_048060415.1. Lineage (NCBI taxonomy): Bacteria > Bacillati > Actinomycetota > Actinomycetes > Micromonosporales > Micromonosporaceae > Micromonospora > Micromonospora sp. LOL_024. The sequence continues at coordinate 68,331 of NZ_JBHMIS010000013.1, read as the reverse complement.
GCCCACCGGCCGATCCCGGCCGCCGGCGCGTCGGCGGGGGGTCAGACCTGCCAGACCGCCCAGGCGCCCGGCTCGGTCCACCAGGACCGCTTACGTGTCAACTGCCCCTGCACCCCGTCGTCCAGGTACGGCAGCGGGGCCGCGTCCCGGGGCAGTACCGATACCGCCCGACCGCGTGCCCGACGGACCTCCAGCCGGATCCGGCGTCGCCCGAAACGCGACCGGGTGACCACCGGCACGGCCACCGCCACCTCGACCAGCCCGTCGGTCGGGTCAGGTGCGGCTAGCAGGGTCACGTCGTCGAGCCGGGCGTACCTGCCCGCGTTGCCGATCGCACAGGCCAGCAGCGGATCGTCGCCGGCGGAGAGGATCACGTCGTCCACCTCCACCCGGCCGCGCCAGTGCAGCGGGCGGCCGTCCTCGGCGGCGGCGCCGAGCAGCGCACCGTCCATGGTCACCGAGCCGCCGTCGTTGCGCAGCAGGTCGAGCCGGCGCGCGGCGCCGTCGAGCACCGCGGCGGCCACCGCGGCCGGATCCCGGGGCAGCCCGAGCTGCGCGGCGAGGTCGCTGCGCGCCGCGCTGCGCGCCGGGTCGAGCGGCAGTACGCCGATCGGGGGCAGGTCCGGCACCGTTCGGTTGTCGGCCAGGTCAGCCGGGCGGCGGCTGGGCGGCGGCGCGTATCGCCGGACCAGTCGGCGTAGCACGGCCCGCAACTGTGCGTCACCGGCCACGGCGAGCACGAGGCGGGTCTTGGAGTCGGGGTCGGGCCAGGTGAGGCCGTCCGGTCGGGGCGGTCCGTCCAGCCGGGCCAACACCTCGTCAATTTCCGCATCTGAGCGGGCGGTCAGCGTCTCGACTCGTGCACCACGGGCGGTTAGCGCGTCCGAGCAGGCCAGTACGGGCACGCGCGGCGTCTCGCAACGCTCGTCCCGGGCGTGGGCGGCCTCGGTCGCACCGCCGCAGCAGGCATCGCCGCTGCCACACCCGGCTCCTGGAGCGTCGCGCTCCGCGCCCAGGGTGAGCAGCACCACGTCGTACACGGGTAGCTCCCTCTGCTCCTCTCGACGCGACCCCTGCCGGTCGTGCCGTCACTACTTGTTAACCTGACACCCCGGGCTCGCTGACCGGTCGCCACCTGGCACCCGAGCCTTCTGGAGGCGAGAAGATGCCAGCGATCGTGCTCATCGGCGCTCAGTGGGGCGATGAGGGCAAGGGCAAGGTTACCGACCAGCTGGGTGAGCGGGTCGACTACGTCGTCCGCTACTCCGGCGGCAACAACGCCGGCCACACGGTGATCACCCCGGACGGGCAGAAGTACGCCCTGCACCTGATGCCGTCGGGCGCGCTGTCCCCGAACGCCGTGATCGTCATCGGCAACGGTGTGGTGGTCGACCCGAAGGTGCTGCTCAGCGAGATCGACGGGTTGGCCGAGCGCGGGGTCGACGTGTCCCGGCTGCGCATCTCCGGTGACGCGCACCTGATCATGCCGCATCACCGGGCGCTGGACCGGGTGGTCGAGCGGTACCTCGGCAGCTCTCGGATCGGCACCACCGGCCGGGGCATCGGCCCGGCCTACGGCGACAAGGTGGCCCGGATGGGCATCCGGGTGCAGGACCTGCTCGACCCGGGCATCCTGCGCAAGAAGCTGGAGCTCGCGCTGCGCGAGAAGAACCAGGTGCTGTTCAAGGTCTACAACCGCAAGGCCATCGACGTCGACGCGACCATCGAGGAGTACCTGGAGTACGCGGAGCGGCTGCGGCCGTACATCGCGGAGACCAGGGCGATGCTCTGGGACGCGTTGGACCGTGGCGACACCGTGCTGCTGGAGGGTGCCCAGGCCACCATGCTCGACATGGACCACGGCACCTACCCTTTCGTCACCTCGTCGAACCCGACGGCCGGTGGGGCGTGCGTGGGCGCGGGCATCCCGCCGACCGCGATCACGAAGGTGATCGCGGTGAGCAAGGCGTACACCACGCGGGTTGGTTCCGGCCCGTTTCCCACCGAGCTGTTCGATGACAACGGCCAGCACCTTCGCAAGGTCGGCCACGAGTACGGCACCACGACCGGACGGGAACGCCGGTGCGGCTGGTTCGACGCGGTCGTCGCCCGGTACGCCTGCCGTCTGAACGGGGTCACCGACCTGGTGATCACCAAGCTGGACGTGCTCACCGGCCTGGCCACGGTACCGATCTGCGTCGGCTACGAGATCAACGGCAAGCGGGTCGACGACATGCCCATGACCCAGACCGACTTCCACCACGCCACCCCGATCTACGAGGAGCACGACGGCTGGTGGGAGGACATCACCAAGGCGAGGACCGAGGCCGAGCTTCCCGAGAACGCCCGCCGCTACATCGCCAGAATCGAGCAACTCTGCGCCACCCGCGTCAGCGTGGTCGGTGTGGGCCCCGGCCGAGAAGAGAACGTGACCCGCCACCCTCTCCTCCCCTGAATCCTCCACCCACGGCCAACCTCATGATCAACAGAGTGGGGGAGGGGGTGGGTAGGATGCCGGGTTGTGCGGGTTCTTTTGCTTGGTGGTGGAGGGCGGGAGCATGCGCTCGCGCTGAGGCTGGCCGACGATCCGTCCGTCGAGGTGCTGATCGCGGCACCGGGTAATCCGGGGATCGGGGCAGTGGCGGAGTTGCGGGCCGTCGATCCGGCCGATCCGGCGGCGGTGGCCGGGCTGGCGGTCGAGGTGGGCGCGGATCTGGTCGTGGTCGGGCCGGAGGCGCCACTGGTCGCCGGAGTGGCCGACGCGGTCCGGGCCAAGGGCGTCGCGGTCTTCGGGCCGTCCGCCGAGGCGGCCCGTCTGGAGGGCTCCAAGACGTTCGCCAAACAGGTGATGTCGGCTGCCGGTGTTCCCACGGCTCGGGCGTACACCTGTGTCGACGAGGCGAGCACGGCCGCCGCGTTGGACGAGTTCGACCCGCCGTACGTGGTCAAGAACGACGGGCTCGCCGCCGGCAAGGGCGTGGTGGTCACCGATGACCGCGGTGCGGCCGAGGCACACTCGCGGGAGTGCGGCCGGGTGGTCATCGAGGAGTACCTCGCCGGGCCCGAAGTGTCGCTGTTCGTGGTGACCGACGGCGAGGCGGCGGTGCCGCTGCTGCCGGCGCAGGACTTCAAGCGGGTGGGCGACGGCGACACCGGCCCGAACACCGGCGGCATGGGGGCGTACGCACCGCTGCCGTGGGCGCCGCCCGGATTGGTCGACGAGGTCATGCGCGACGTGGTGTACCCGACGCTGGCCGAGATGCGCCGCCGGGGCACGCCGTTCGCCGGCCTGCTCTACGTCGGCTTGGCGATCACCGCCGACGGGCCCAGGGTGATCGAGTTCAACGCCCGCTTCGGTGACCCCGAGACCCAGGTGGTGCTCGCCCTGCTGGAGACGCCGCTGGGCGGCCTGCTGAACGCCGCGGCCACCGGCACGCTCGCCGACCACCCGCCGCTGCGGTGGCGTGCCGGTGCCGCAGTGACCGTCGTCGTCGCCGCCGAGGGCTATCCGGCGAAGCCGCGTACCGGTGATGTGATCATCGGCGCGGAGCAGCCGGGCGTCATCCACGCGGGTACCGCACGCCGGGGCACCGACGGCGCCCTGCTTTCCGCCGGCGGCCGGGTCCTCTGTGGCACGGCGACCGGTGCTGACCTGGCCGCCGCCCGGGACGCGGCGTACCAACTGGTGCGCGACATCACGCTGGCTGGCTCACACCACCGTGGCGACATCGCCGCCGCCGCGATCGACGACCGGATCACCGTCCCCGGCTGACTGGTGACACGGTCGCCGTCACCGCCACGACCAGCGGATCCAGCACCTCCGCACCGGCCCGCCTGATCTTCGCCAGGCCGCCGCTGGCCGTCGCGGCGTCCACCTCCATTCCTGTCGTGACTCGCTCCCGCCCCAGCGATGGACCAACGTCGACCAAACTTTTGGGCGGCAACGCAACGGGACGCACCTCCTCCAGCGTCTTATCGCCGAGGGAGGTGGGATGGACACCGACAAGGTTTGCACCGTCGATCCCGGATATTCGGGCCGGGATCCGCTGCCGGCGGTGCGGGTCCGTCTACGTCGCCGTCGGCGGATCCGGACCACCGCCGCCGTTGTGGCGCTCTGCTCCGTCGTCGGTACGGCGATGTTCGCGGTCGCGACGGCGCAGCACGGCGACCCGCCCGCCCTCCTCGCCGGCCCGGTGGCGCCCGAGCTGCGCGGGCTGCCGTCCTACCTACGCCCGGTGGATCCCACCGAAGCGGTGCTGCGGATGGCCCGACCGCAGATCGTGCCGATCGGGGCGAGGACGGCGTACGAGGGTGTCGGCCCGGTGGCCCGGGTGGTCGTGGTGTTCGACTTCGAGGCACCGCTGGGCCTGCCCGGAACGCCGCGCGAGGCACGTGCCCCGACCGGTGCCCAGGTGCTGGCCACGGACGACGCGGTGACGTCCACCGGGTACCTGTCGGCGTGGGCGCCGGACGGGCGAAGCTGGTTCATGGCGGTGACAGCGGACGAATCCGAGGTCCGGTCATCGACGTTGGACCTGCTCGTCGAGACCAATCTCGGCTGAGGCTGGTCGGTCAGGTCGGCGGGACGAGCCGGCCGGTGGGGGTCGCCGTCGTTCCTTCGACACCGGCCGTTCCGTGGGGTGCCCGGCGACGGCTCCGATCGCGACCGCCGGGCGGGCAGCGACCGCCGTCAGCCGTGGTAGCGGCGTAGTTCGCGGGTGAGCACCTTGCCGGTGGCGTTGCGCGGCAGGTACCTGACGAAGACGACGGTCCCGATCAGGTCGGGGTGGTTGCGGCAGAGCACCGCGACCCGGTCACCAGGCTGGACACCGAGGCCCGTACGCATCGCGCGGGCCAGCCGCGTCGAACGGTCCAGCCGTTCGGCGTACGTCAGTTCGGTGTCCTGGTCGTCGATGACGGCGACCCGCCCAGGATCCCGGGCCGCGGCCTGGCGCAGTTCGCCGGCGAGGCTCCAGCCCCACTTCCGCAGAGCGTTGAGCTGCGACGCGACGCGGATCGGGCGGCCCGGGGTGAGTAGTCCCCCGTCGGGTCAGCGTGGCAACGATGAACGGCAGGTCCATGCCCGCGGGCCTCCTGCGGTCAGCGGATCTGCATCCCCGAGATCGCCCGGGAGATGACCAGCCGCTGGATCTCCGACGTGCCCTCGAAGATGGTGTAGATCTTGGCATCCCGGTACCAGCGTTCGACCGGGTGGTCGCGTAGGAAGCCGGCCCCGCCGAGCAGTTGGACGGCCTTGTCGGTGACCGAGACGGCCACCTCGCCGGCCTTGAGCTTGGACATCGAGCCCTCCCCGGCGGTGAACGGCCGGTTGTTGCGGCCCATCCAGGAGGCCCGCCAGACCAGCAGCCGGGCCGCGTCGATCTCCATCTTCATGTCGGCCAGCGCGAAGGCGACCGCCTGGTTGGTGATGATCGGCCGGCCGAACTGGACACGCTGGGACGCATAGTCCAGGGCGTACTCGTAGGCGGCTCGGGCCACGCCGAGCGCCTGCGCGCCGACGGTGGGTCGGGACAGCTCGAACGTACGCATCGCCGCCTGGCCGGTGGCGCGCTGCCCGGAGCGGGCGCGGGCCAGGCGCTCGTCCAGCGCCTCCTTGCCGCCGAGCAGGCACCGACCCGGTACCCGGACGTCGTCGAGGAAGACGTCGGCCGTGTGCGAGGCCCGCAGGCCCAGCTTGCGCAGTTTGCGGGTGGCGTCGAGCCCGGACGTGCCGGGCGGTACGACGAACGCGGCCTGCCCTCGCGAGCCCAGCTCGGGCTCTACCGAGGCGGTCACCACGTGCACCCCGGCGATTCCGCCGTTGGTGGCGTACGCCTTCTGCCCGCGTAGCACCCACTCGTCGGTGGCCTCGTGGTAGCTGGCGCGGGTGCGCATGGCGGCGACGTCGGAACCTGCCTCCGGTTCGGATGTGCAGAACGCGGCGACGGTGGGCGAGTCGACGTCGCCGAAGCACTGCGGAACCCACTCGACGAGCTGGTCGGGGGTGCCGGCGCCGTAGATGGCGGCGACCGCGAGGGAGGTGCCGAAGATGCTCAGGCCGATGCCAGCGTCACCCCAGAACAACTCCTCGCTGGCGATCGGCAGCGACAGGCCGGAGGGGTCGGCCCAACAGGTGGCGAGGAACTCGAAGCCGTACAGGCCGACCTTCGCCGCCTCCTGGATGATCGGCCAGGGCGTCTCCTCGCGGGTGTCCCACTCTGCCGCGGCCGGGCGCACGACCTCGCTGGCGAAGCCGTGCACCCAGTCGCGTAGATCCCGCTGTTCCTCGTTCAGGTCGAGCGAGAACTCACCCATGTCAGGCCTTGGGGATGTCGAAGAGGTTCGCGATGTTCGCGGCCAGGCCCAGGTCACCCTTTGCCTTGAGCTTGCCGGTCATGAACATCATGACCGGGTTGGCGCCACCGGAAACGATCTTCAGGAATTCGACCGGCCCCAGGGTCAGGCTCAGTCGAGGGTCGTGCTGCGGGGTCTCGTTGACCGTGCAGGCGCCGTCGGCGACGACCACCTCGTAGGTGTCGGTGCCGCCGTCCGGGGCGCCGGTGATGTTCCAGTGGATGACCGCGTTTGTCGATCCGGCCCGGTCTGCGCGGAACAACTGCGGCATCCGCCCGAAGACCTCGCCGAGAATCTTGCCGCGCAGGTCGCCCGACATCACCTCGGTGAGCTTGTTCTCCGGGGTGTTCTTGACGAGCTGGGCGAACTCCTTCGGGCCGACGTTGGCGAATGTGGCCGGGTCGAAGTCAGTCATGGGAAGCACCTCTCGGACAGTGGTTACTCTGGCGTAACCTTACGCACGAGTAGGTATGCTTGCAAGGTGTCCACCGGTCCTGCCTTCAAGCGCCTTCCCCGCGCCGTACGCGAGCAGCAGATGCTCGACTCCGCCGTACGAACCTTCTCCCGGCGCGGCTACCACGGCGCCAGCATGGACGAGATCGCCGAGGTCGCCGGGATCTCCAAACCCATGGTGTACGCGTACCTGGGACACAAGGAAGACCTCTTCGTCGCCTGCCTGCACCGCGAGGGCACCCGGATGATGGAGGCCATCGCCGGGGCCGCCGCCCCACACCTGCCGGCCGACGAGCGACTCTGGCGCGGACTGCGGGCGTTCTTCGGTTTCGTCGGCGCACACCGCGACGGCTGGGCGGTGCTCTACCGGCAGGCCCGCGGCGAACAGCGGTTCAACCACGAACTGGCCGTCATGCGGGCACGACTGATCGAGGTTGTCTCCGGCATGCTCGACCACGCGCTGCGCGCCGAGGGGCGTGAGGTGGCCGATACCGAGCTGGAGGTCGTCGCGTACGCCCTGGTCGGCGCGACCGAGTCCCTCGCCGACTGGCTGGCCGACCGGCCCGACGCCGACCCGGAGAAGACCGCCACCCGGATGATGAACGCCGCCTGGCTCGGCGCGGGCCAGCTGCTGACCGGCGTCACCTGGCATCCGCCTGCGGCGTAGGGAGGGGCGCCCTGTCAACGCCTGAGGTAGAGCAGGGGCCCCTCCTAACGCCGATGGCGACGCGGCGCCGGTGACTCGGTGGCACCGGAGGGCGCGGCGGTGCGGCGGTGCGCGCGGCGTCGCAGCCGGCGTCCCAACCCCAACAGCGCGGTCACCACGACCGACAGGCCGATCCCGGCCAGGATGCCGCGCAGCGGGTCGCGTTCGAAGGCCAGCCCGCCGACGGTGCCCAGCAGCACGCAGTACAACGACCAGGAGGCGGCACCGATCAGGTCGTACAGCAGGAACGGCCGCAGCGGGTAGCGGACCGCGCCCATGGTCAGGGTCACCGCCGTCCGCCCGCCGGGAATGTAGCGGGCGGCGGTCAGGATCAGGCCGCCCCGCTGATCCACCGCCCGGCGGGCCCACTGCGACCCGGCCCGCCGCCGGCTGTCCTGCGGAGATCGGTCCAGCCGCCCCGACCCGCCGCCACGCCCGATCGCGTACGAGACGTGGTCGCCGACGGTGGCACCGAGCATGGCAGCCAGTACCACCAGCACCACGTTCGGTTCACCGCCGGTGGCCAGCACGGTGACCGTGATGACCGCCGCCTCGGCCGGCACCAGCGGGAAGATCGCGTCGACTGCGGTGAGCCCGATCAGCAGCAGATAGACCCACGGTGAGGTGAGGGTGTGCCGGATCAGATCCAGGGCGGCCTCCATGACTCCATGCTCGGGGCACCGGCTGTCATGAGGTGGCCCTTCCCCTACACCGAGGCCAACTACTCGGCGTGGACGCGACGCAGTGGCTCGCCGAGACCGGTCCCTCTCGGCCGGGTGGGCGCGTGGGTCGTAGGCGGCGACCCCGCTCAGCGGATCGTGCCCGTCAGATGTGGACGCCCACGCTGGTCGTGCAGGCTGAAGTCCCAGCCCGACCCCGACTTCCTGGTGCTGAAGGCCACCGTGCCGGGCAGCGGGACCGGCAGCTTGAACGCCACGTCCACGGTGTAGGTCTCGGGCAGCCGGTTCTCCAGCGCGGCGAGACAACGGGCCTTGCTCCACATCCCGTGCGCGATCGGCCGGGGGAAGCCGAGCAGCCGGGCCCCGAGCTTCGAGGTGTGGATCGGGTTGTGGTCGCCGGAAACCCTGGCGTAGTCCGTACCCACCCGGGGTGCCACCCGCCAACTGCCGGTGGTGGCCGGCGGCGCGGACCGCTCACCCCGGTCGCGCCGCTCGCCGTCGCCGGGGGTGCCCTGCCGGCCGAGATACGTCGAGACGCCGCGCCACACCTCCTTCCCGCCCACCGACGCCACAAGCACCACATCCACCTGCCGCCCCCGGTCGTGCGGACGCAGGTTCTCCGCCCAGGTGGTGAAATTCAGCCGGTCGGCGACGGTGACCGGCCGGTGCACGGAGATCCGGTTGCCGACGTGCACCACCCCGGTCAGTGGGATCGGGAACTCCGGCGCGGTGATCAGGCGCAGCGCCAGCGGAAAGCCCATGACGTGCGGAAAGGTCCCGGGCAGTTGATCGGCGAGCCGGAATCCGCACACCCGGTCGTAGGCGGCCAGCCGCTCCGGGTCCACCGGCTCGCCGCCGACGGCCAACTCGACCGCCGGCACTCCGTCGCTGCGCCGACCGCCCAGCCCCGGCAGTGCGTTCAGCAGGGCCCGCCGGTACAGCGGCCCGGCCGCCGGCATCCGGGACAGCTCCACCCGGGCCCGCGTGGCCGGGACGGGCTGGCCGGTCGCCGTCCGAGACGGGTCTTCGCCCGCCCGCCGCTCGCCGGTCAGGGCGGCGCCCGGGCCGGACAGGTCGCGGGTCGCCTCCGGATCCGGGTCGGCGGGCACGGCGGCCCGGATCACCGGCGTCAGGGCCTGGGTCGGCCCGTCGATCAGCTCACCGACCGACAGGTCGTCGGCTGGGTCGTCACTGCGGCTGCGCCTGGCCATCACGCCCCCAACAGGCTCTGGCCGCAGACCCGGACCACGTTGCCGCTGACCGCACCCGACGCCGGCCAGGCCAGCCAGCCGATGGTTTCCGCGACGTCCACCGGCAGCCCGCCCTGGGACAGGCTGTTCATCCGGCGGCCCGCCTCACGCAGCATCAGCGGGATCCGTGCGGTCAGCCGGGTCTCGATGAAACCGGGAGCGACGGCGTTGACGCTGATCTGCCGTTCACGTAGCGCCGGAGCGAGCGACTCGACCAGCCCGATCACCCCCGCCTTGCTGGTGGCGTAGTTCGCCTGGCCCCGGTTGCCGGCGATCCCGGCGATCGAGGAGACGCCGACGATCCGGCCGCCGGCCGGGATCAAGCCCCGCTCCAGCAGCACCGCGTTGATCCGTTCCTGGCTGGACAGGTTGACGTCGATGACCTGGTCCCACCGGTCGGCGTCCATACGGCCGAGGGTTCTGTCCCGGGTGATACCGGCGTTGTGCACCACCACGTCCACCCGGCCGTGCCGGCTCTCCAGGTACTCGGCGAGCCGGGCCGGCGCGTCGGCGGCGGTCAGGTCGAGCTGCACGGCGCTGCCGCCGATCTCGTTGGCCACGCCAGCCAACTCGTCTCCGGCGGCCGGGACGTCCAGTGCCACCACGGTCGCGCCGTCGCGGGCCAGCACCCGGGCCAGCGCCGCACCGATACCCCGGGCCGCCCCGGTGACCAGCACGACCTGTCCGTCGAGCGGGCGGTCCCAGTCGACCGGCGCGGTCGCCTGGCCGGCGCCGACCCGAATCACCTGACCCGAGACGTACGCGGACCGTCCGGAGAGCAGGAATCGCAGGGTCGCCTCCAGGCTGGTCCAGGTACCCGCGTCGGCCTCGCGGGTGACGTGGGCGAGTTGGGCGGTGATGCCCCGGCCGAGCTCCTTGCCGATGCTGCGGGTCAGTCCTTCCAGGGCCCGTTGGGCGGTCGCCTCGCGTGGCGTGGCGCACTCGGCGGGCGGGGTGCCCAGCACGATCACTCGCCCGCTGGACTGCACGGCTCGGGCCTGCGGGTGGAAGAAGTCGTAGAGCTGCCGCAGTCCGGACGAGTCGGTGATGCCGGTAGCGTCGAAGACGAGGGCGGCGCTCTCCGGCGTTCGGCCGGTGGTCGGGTCCGGCACGGCGGTGGCCGGATCACGCATGGCGAGCCCGGCGGCGGCCAGCATCTTGCCGACCGGATCGGCGAGCCGGCCCCCGGCGGCGGCGCCGAGCAGGGCCAGCCCGGGCAGGATCGACTCGCCGGGCGCGTGCCGGCGCAGTCGAGGCGGATCGGGCAGCCCGAGGCGCTTGACCAGCGCCCGCCCGGCGCCCGACTGGACGAAGCTCGCATACCTGTCGCTCATAGGCGTAGCCTACTGGTGAGTAAGGTGTGGGCAACACATTCGAGGAGGCGGGATCGTGCAGAACGTTCGACGAGTGGCGGTCATCGGCGGCAACCGGATCCCCTTCGCCCGCTCCAACTCACGTTACGCCAGCGCCACCAACTCCGACATGCTCGGCGCCGCCCTGGACGGGCTGGTCGCCCGGTTCGGACTGGCCGGACAGCAGGTCGGCGAGGTGGTCGCCGGCGCGGTGCTCAAGCACTCGAAGGACTTCAACCTCACCCGCGAGGTGGTGCTCGGCTCGAAGCTTGATCCGCGTACCGCCGCATACGACATCCAGCAGGCCTGCGGCACCGGCCTGGAAGCGGCGATCCTGGTGGCCAACAAGATCGCCCTCGGCCAGCTCGACGTCGGGATCGCCGGCGGCGTCGACACCACCTCCGACGCCCCGCTCGCGGTCAACGAGGACATGCGCCGCACGCTGCTCCAGCTCAACTCCGCCCGTACCCTCGGCGAGCGGCTGCGGATCGCCGCCAGGCTGCGCCCGGCACAGCCCTTCAAGCCGGAGGTGCCACGCAACGCCGAACCTCGAACCGGACTTTCCATGGGTGAGCACGCCGCACAGACGGCGCTGCGCTGGAACATCGACCGGCAGGCCCAGGACGAGCTGGCGCTGCGCTCGCACCAGCGGCTCGCCGCCGCGTACGACAAGGGGTTCTTCGACGACCTGATGACCCCCTACCTCGGGCTGACCCGCGACGCGAACCTCCGCCCCGACACCACGCTGGAAAAGCTCGGCGCGCTCAGGCCGGTGTTCGGCGCCAGGGGGCCGGATGCCGAGCGGGCCACCATGACTGCCGGCAACTCCTCGCCGCTGACCGACGGTGCCTCGACCGTGCTGCTGGCCAGCGAGGAGTGGGCGCGCGAACACAGTTTGCCGGTGCTGGCCTGGTTCTCCTGGTCGGAGACGGCCGCGGTGGACTTCGTGCACGGCGACGAGGGCCTGCTGATGGCCCCCGCGTACGCGGTGCCCCGGCTGCTCGCCCGGGCCGGGCTCACCCTTCAGGACTTCGACTACTACGAGATCCACGAGGCCTTCGCCTCGCAGGTGCTGGCCACCCTGGACGCCTGGGACTCGAAGGAGTTCTGCGTCGACCGGCTGGGCCTGGACGCCCCGCTCGGCACCATCGACACCGACCGGCTCAACGTGAACGGTTCGTCGCTGGCCGCCGGGCACCCGTTCGCCGCCACCGGCGGCCGCATCGTGGCCACCCTGGCCAAGCTGCTCGCGTCCAGGGGCAGCGGGCGCGGACTCATCTCGATCTGCGCGGCCGGCGGCCAGGGCGTCACCGCCATCCTGGAACGCTGACTTTCCGGACGGCCCTCCAGGTCACCGAGGGCGGGCCCTCGTCATTGCGTGCCGGGCGGCGTCTCGCCGTGTCGACTCTCACCAGGCAGCGCGCTGGCCGAGGCAGCTGCGGTTGTCGGCTGCCGTCACGCACCGGCGGCAACCGCGGTGACAGCCCTGCCGACCAGGGTATGCACATAAGTGAGCAGACGCCTACTTGCGTGGCAGACATCGTTGTCCTGCCAGATATCGCGAGGAGGTGATCTCATGAAGAAGCTCACGGTTCGCCGGCTGGAGTCGGTGAAGACCAGCGCTGTCGCTGCTGCGTGTGTCGTCTCCTGACGGTGACGCCACCAACCTGAAGGCCGGCACCCGGACGGCAACGCCGGGTGCCGGCCTTCATCGAACCGCCTGCGAAATGAGCGAAAAGGACGACGATCCATGGCCGGCTACCCGTCAGACACACTTGTCAGAGTGCGCCCCTTCGACCACCGACCGGAGGGCGACACCGTCATCATCGGCGATGTCGAACGGCAGGTGTTCCTGTCGATCCCCGCCGAGGGGCTGGACCTCCTCCAGTCGCTGGCCGCCGGCAAATCGGTGGGCGAGGCGGTCCGCCAGTACGAACAGAAGTACGCCGAGACGCCCGACATCACCGATTTCCTGGACGCCCTCGGCGACGAGGGCTTCATCGAGATCGACGAGAAGGTCGCGGCTGCCGTCGCCGGTCCGGTCGCCGCCGCGGATCCGACTCGCCGGCCCCGGCGTAGTTTCGGCCTGAACTGGCTCAGCCCCACCGTCGCCCGCCGCCTGGTCAGCCTCCCGGTGCTGATCGCCTGCGTCCTGATCATCGCGACCGGTGTGTACCTCGCCACGGACGATCCGGACGTGCTGCCGACGCCGGGCGAGACGCTGCTGTTCCCCATTCACTTCGCTGCCCTGACCTGGGCGACGTTCATCCTGACACTGGCCGGGGTCGCCGTCCACGAAGCTGCTCACATGGTCGCGGCGCGTGCGGCCGGAGTGCCGTCGAGGCTCGTCATCGGCAACCAGCTTTACGTGTTGGTGGTCCAGACCGACATGAGCGGCATCTGGATGGCACCGAGGCGCCAGCGCTTCGTCGCGTTCATCTCCGGCACGCTCATCGACGGGGTGCTGGCCTCGTCCTTCGTGCTCGCCCTGTGGGGAAATAGGCACGGCTACCTTCAGCTGCCGGAGTGGGCCGCGCTACTACTGACGGCGCTGCTGTTCACGTACCTGGTCCGGATCATCTGGCAGTCGTTCCTGTTCATGCGGACCGACGGCTACTACATCGTCGCCACGGCGCTCGGGTGCCGCAATCTTATGGCGGACACCGAGAATTTCCTGCGCAACGCGGTCGCGTGGACGCTGCGGCGCAAGACCCGGGTGGACCAGTCGGGCGTGCCCAAGCGCGAGATGCGGATAGTCCGGTTGTACTCGCTGGCCTGGCTGAGCGGGCGTCTGATAGCGCTCATGATGCTGATCTTCGTTGGTATCCCGCTGCTGTGGGGTTTCCTCTACCAGTTCATCCTCTTCGCCTCCGGCCAGGATTCCCTGATGGGTTCCCTGGACTTCGCCACCATTGCGATCATCGGCGTGCTCCTCGACGGTGGCGGTCTGCTGCTGTGGGGTCGCAGCCTCTACCGGGGTGCCCAGGAGCGGCGTCGCCGGCAGGCCATCCTGTCGGCCCGGGCCACGGCCCGAGCGGCAGAGCCCGTAGCGCCGGCGACTACCACCGGGGCGCTCGCGGCGCCGGTCGTGGAGCCGAGCGGCCAGCAGTGAACCTCGCCGACTCCGCTTGCGGCCCGTCGTGGTCGCAAGCGGAGGCCGGGGGGCGTGGCCGGGCAGGTCGGTCGGCCGGACGCAGGCCCATCCGTTCCATGATGTACCCGACGATGAGGCGGGGGTTGACGACGATCGCCCCGCACGACGCCCGCCGGATCATCTTGCGATCGGTGAAGCGCTGGAGGAACAGGCCGACCCGGGAACGGGTCGTGCCGATCATCGCGGCGTAGTCCTCGTGGCGGAGTTTCAAACCGATCTGAATGTCCTGGCCGGTTCTCGTGCCGAAGCTCTGGGTCAAGTCGAGCAGGCGCATCGCCAGTCGGGCCTCGCTGTCGGAGGTGACATGCTGTAACAGCAGTGACCGGTGACGGCGGGCTTTCAATATTTGACTGTGCTGCCACACGTCGAGGACATTTGCCTCACGCAGAAGGCTATGTAGGACGCTGCTCTCGATCGCGATCAATATGGTGGGTGTGATCGCGGCGGGGGTATACTGGCTTGGCATGCCTGGAAGCGAATCCTCGCCGAAGTACTCGTTTGCCGACAGCACGTCAAGAATGGTCCGCCGCCCGGTCGGGGAATAATGTTCCAGGCAGATCGCACCGTTCTCGATGAGATAAACGCGGCCATCGGTCGCCCCCGGCTGGTGGAGTAATTCACCGTCGGCGAGTTCGATCCGGCGGGTCGGGACGGGCCACGTGTAGAGGGTGGACTTTATGCCCCTCATCAGCCGAGAAGAGAGCTCCGATCCTCGCGGAACGAGCATGTCGTCGAGGACGCTCGTGGTGGTCTCCGTGCTGGCCATGGTCATCGCTTCTTCACCGTCCAGACATGTCGTCAGCTCGGAACCGGTAGCGAGAAGGCTGCCCCACGGCGGGCGGTGGGGCCGTGCGGGAGGAATCGGCGGAGGGATCGGGGAGTTTCTGTGCAGCGACAGGTGCCATCGACCCCGATTCGGTTTCATCGATTCCGCTGCGGCTACTAGTGGCTGCTAACATACTGCGACGGTGAATGCCGCCACATCGGTTGGTTGGTGTGTTCGGTGTCAGACGCACAGCGGTCCCCTCAGGCATCCATGCCGGACAGCTAAGTGATCTTCACCCCGTTCCCGTAACGCTAGCGAGTTGATCGCCTGTCCGTCTGTCGCGCGTTTAACCTGCTCCGCCGGGCCGAACGGTTCCCGAAATGTGTCCGCCCGGTCAGAATCAGTCGAACTCTGTGGATTGTCTCATGCGCGATTGATGCCGTAATGCCCCGACTTGTCGGCGGGGTCAGCCAGCCCAGGTGTCCGGTGTCGCTTCTGCCGTGTCGCTTCTTCGGTGTAGAATCTTGGGTGTCTCGGGTGTGAGGTCTTCGGTGTCGCTTCCTGGGTGTCGGGCCCTTGGTTGTCCGGCAGTGGTGGGCCGCATCCGGCAGCCGTACCCGAACGGGGGGGCCGGACGCCGGTGCCGGAGAATGGGCGGGTGACGACGATCCCGAACGTGCTCGCCCACCGGTACGCCTCGCCCGAGTTGGTCGCCCTCTGGTCGCCAGAGGAGAAGGTCCGCCTGGAGCGGCGGCTCTGGCTGGCCGTACTCCGGTCCCAGCAGGACCTTGGCGTGCCGGTTCCCGACGGGGTGGTCGAGGCGTACGAGCGGGTGCTCGACGACGTGGACCTGGCCTCCATCGCGGAGCGGGAGCGGGTCACCCGGCACGACGTGAAGGCCCGGATAGAGGAGTTCAGCGAGCTCGCCGGGCACGAGCACGTGCACAAGGGGATGACCTCTCGTGACCTCACCGAGAACGTCGAGCAGTTGCAGGTACGCAGGTCGCTGGAGCTGATCCGGGACCGGGCGGTGGCGACGCTTGCCCGGCTGGCCTGGCACGCCCACGAGTACTCCGGCGTGGTGATGGCCGGCCGGTCGCACAACGTGGTGGCGCAGGCCACCACCCTGGGCAAGCGCTTCGCGTCGGCCGCCGAGGAGCTGATGATCGCCTACGAGCGGCTGGAAGACCTGATCGCCCGGTACCCGCTGCGGGGCATCAAGGGTCCGGTGGGCACCGCCGCCGACCAACTGGACCTCTTCGACGGTGACGCCGACAAGGTCGCCGAGTTGGAGCGCCGGGTCGCCGAGCACCTGGGCTTCAGCCGGGTGCTGGGCAGCGTCGGGCAGGTCTACCCGCGCTCACTCGACTTCGACGTGCTCTCCGCGCTGGCGCAGGTGGCGGCGGCACCCTCGTCGCTGGCCACCACGATCCGGCTGATGGTCGGTCAGGAGTTGGCCACCGAGGGCTTCAAGCCCGGCCAGGTCGGTTCCAGCGCCATGCCGCACAAGATGAACACCCGCTCGTCCGAGCGGGTCAACGGCTTCGCGGTGATCATCCGCGGCTACCTGTCGATGGTCGGCGAGTTGGTCGGCGACCAGTGGAACGAGGGGGACGTGTCCTGTTCGGTGGTGCGCAGGGTGGCCCTGCCGGACGCGTTCTTCGCGGCCGACGGGCTGTTCCAGACGTTCCTCACCGTGCTGGACGAGTTCGGGGCGTACCCGGCGGTGATCAACCGGGAGTTGGAACGTTTTCTGCCGTTCCTGGCCACCACCAAGATCCTCGTGGCGGCTGTCCGTAGGGGCGTCGGCCGGGAAACCGCGCACGAGGCGATCAAGGAACACGCGGTCGCGGTGGCGCTGGCCATGCGCGAAAAGGGCGCCTCCGAGAACGACCTCTTCGACCGCCTGGCCACCGACACCCGCCTCGCTCTCACCCGTTCGGAGATCGACGCCCTGGTAGCCGACCGCGCCGCCTTCGTGGGCGCCGCCCCCACCCAGATCCAGGCGGTAACCGCAGGAATCACCAAAATAGTCCAATCCCACCCCAACGCTGCCACCTACACTCCACCTCCGATCCTTTAACTCACCTCCGGCCACAGCTTCGGTATTCCGATATTGGGCAGAATCCCTTCCGATCTCGCCCAAGGCCGCGATCGATCGGGACGAGATCGGGTGGGGGTGGTCAGGTGTCGCGGGTGGGGGTATCGACAGAGGATGAGAGGTTGGGGGCGCTGCCCGGCTCCGCGATGCCGCCGGGTTCCTGCGCGAAGGCCGGCTCCTGGGCTGTCTCGGCCGCGACCAGGGGTTGGTCGGCCGGCATGACGTCGGGGACCTTGGGCACCACGATCACCGCCGTGCCGTAGGCGCAGATCTCCATCCACATCTCGCCGCAGTCGCGGCTGTCGAACCTCATCCCGATCACGGCGTTGGCGCCGAGGCGCTGGGCCTCCTCGCCGAGCCGGGCCACCGAGTCGGTACGCCACCGGGTGAGGTTGTCCGGCGCCATCGGGTCGTACGCGCCGCCGCGCAGGTTTTTCACCCCTTCGCGATAGGGGTTGCGGGTTCTGGCCATGGAGGAAACCACCTCACCGAGGATCTGGCGGATCTCGTAGCCGGGAAGTTGATCCGTCGTCACGACCAGCACGGTTCCGATGCTGTCAGTCGATCGTGTCCCACATCGGTGGGCCTGTTCACCTGGCCGGATGCTGCAAAACGACGCGGCACGGACGGCGGGCGCGTAGCCCACCATCCGCGCCGCGCGGGCGCTAACCGTCAGACACCGGCCACCGAGGCGATCCAGGCCCGGTTGTACGCGACACTGCCGTAGTTCTGGATGCTCTGGCCGTCGGCGGTGGAAGCCACCCCGACCTGCGCGCCGTTGTAGAACTGCGGGCCGCCCGAGTCGCCGCGCCAGGCGTTGCCGTTGATGCGGGTGCTCCGGATCGCCTGGCCGCCGTACGCATCGGTAACGCTGTTGCTGGTCACCCGGACCGACGCGGTCTTCAACTGGGTCGAGGCGGAGCAGCCGCTGTAGCAGGTCATGCCCCAGCCGTAGATCGAGTTGGTCGAGTTGATCGGCGGGTTGCTGCTGGCCAGGGTCACGTAGCTGGTGCTGACTGAGCTGGACAGCCGCATCAGGGCCAGGTCGTAGCGGCCGTAGGTGGCGCTGACCGTGCGGGTGACGCCGCCGGAGGTGCGGTTGACGCTGCCCACCCGGACGGACATCGTGCCGCCGAGGCAGTGCCGCGCGGTGAGCACCCACTGCGGCGCGATGATCGTGCCGGAGCAGGTGAACGAGCCGTTGCTCAGTACCGCGGCGGCCCACGGGGCCGAGGAGACGGTCCCGCCGCCGATGATGTACGGGCTGACGGGTGAGGCGACGGCGCCGGAACTGGCGCCCATCACGCCGGCCAGGGCTGCGGCGAAGACAGCGATCAGGGGTCGGATGCGCATCGGTGTGGCTCCTTCGGAGTACGCGGGACCCGGGTTTGCCGGGCCGACCTGCGGTGGCGGACGGGGGTGTTCCGCCACCGCGACGCCAATAAATCGACGTATGACGATGTACCGTAGGGGCTCATGAGGTGTTTCACAAGAGGTTCATTGAAACATCCCGATGTAACAGCCGGATCGCCCGGAGTGACCGTCGGACCCGACCCGTCACCGACTCCGGCAACGAACCCATATCGGGATCGCAACAAACCCATATCGGTCCCGAACGGGCCCGCAGGGGGCGCGGAGCGCTACCCGCACAGCCTCCGACCGGTGCGTCCCGCGAGGTATCTGCCAGGTAGGCTGGCTGCGCTCGCCCGTTGTGGGTCGGCACCCAACTGCGTACACAGTCAGGAGTGCCCAGTGCCTCGCGTCGTCGTCGACGTCATGCTCAAGCCCGAGATCCTCGATCCTCAGGGTCAGGCCGTCGCAAACGCGCTGCCCCGGCTCGGCGTCAACGACGTCGCCTCGGTACGGATCGGCAGGCGAATCGAGATCGACTTCACCGGTGAACCGGATTTGGACCGGGCCCGGGAGATTGCCGACAAGCTCCTCGCCAACCCGGTCATCGAGGACTTCACCGTCCGCCTGGTGGAGGCCGACGAGCCCGCGGACGCCCGGTCGTGACCGCACGGGTCGGTGTGGTGACGTTTCCCGGCTCGCTCGACGACGGGGACGCGGCCAGGGCCGCCCGGGTCGCCGGCGCGGAGCCGGTCCGCCTCTGGCACGGTGATCCCGAGCTGCACGGGGTGGACGCCGTCGTCCTGCCCGGCGGTTTCTCGTACGGCGACTACCTGCGCTGCGGTGCCATCGCCCGGTTCGCGCCGGTGATGGAGAAGATCATCGACGCCGCTGCCGGTGGCCTGCCCGTGCTGGGCATCTGCAACGGCTTCCAGATCCTCTGCGAGGCCCACCTGCTGCCCGGCGCACTCACCCGTAACCAGCACCTGCACTTCCGCAACCGCGACCAGATCCTGCGCATCGAGGCGACCGGCACCGCCTGGACGAACACGTTCCAGCCCGGCCAGGAGGTGCTGATTCCGGTGAAGAACGGCGAGGGCTGCTACGTCGCCGACACCGCGACGCTGGACGAGCTCGAGGCCGAGGGGCGGGTTGTCGCCCGCTACCTGGGTGGTAACCCCAACGGCTCGCAGCGGGACATCGCCGCCATCACCAACCCTGCCGGCAACGTGGTCGGCATCATGCCGCATCCCGAGCACGCGGTGGAGGAGCTCACCGGCCCCTCTCTCGATGGTCTCGGCTTCTTCACCTCGGTGCTCAAGCACCTGGTGGGGACGCCGGCGTGACCGTTCGCGGCGGGACCACCGGTCGGCTCACCCGCCAGCTCGGCGGCGAGCGCAACGAGGAGAGGTCATGACCACGCATCCGGATCCGGTACGGGAGGCCCCGGAGGCATTCTCGGCGCAGCCGCCCCCGGCTGCCGCGCCCCCGGCTGCCGCGGCCCGGCACGCCGCTGCGTCGAAGGCCACCGACTGGACCGACGGGGTGGACACGGTGCCGCGTGCCGATGGCACGCCGGAGGAGCTTCAGCCGTACACCGAACTGGGGCTCGCCGACGACGAGTACGAGCGCATCCGGCACCTCCTGGATCGTCGGCCGACCCAGTCCGAGCTGGCGATGTACTCGATCATGTGGAGCGAGCACTGCTCGTACAAGTCCAGCAAGGTGCACCTTCGGCAGTTCACCGAGAAGGCCCCACCCAGCGACCGGCTGCTCGCCGGCATCGGTGAGAACGCGGGCGTGGTGCAGGTCTCCGACGAGTTGGCGGTGACCTTCAAGGTCGAGTCGCACAATCATCCGAGCTTCGTCGAGCCGTACCAGGGCGCGGCGACCGGCGTCGGCGGCATCGTCCGGGACATCCTCGCCATGGGTGCCCGCCCGGTCGCGGTGATGGACCCGCTGCGCTTCGGTGCCGCCGATCACCCCGACACCGCCCGGGTGCTCCCCGGCGTGGTCGCCGGTGTCGGCGGGTACGGCAACTGCCTCGGTCTGCCCAACATCGGTGGCGAGGTGGTCTTCGACCCCTGCTACCAGGGCAACCCCCTGGTGAACGCACTCTGCCTCGGCGTACTGCCGGTGAGCCGGCTGCAGAACAAGGCGGCGGTCGGCCCGGGCAACGTCGTGGTGCTGATGGGCGCGAAAACCGGCCGGGACGGTATCGGCGGCGTGTCGGTGCTGGCCAGCGCCAGCTTCGACGAGGGCAGCGAGCAGCGTCGCCCATCGGTGCAGGTCGGCGACCCGTTCATCGAGAAGTTGCTGATCGAAGCGTGTCTGGAGCTGTACGACGCGCAGTTGATCGCCGGCATCCAGGACCTCGGCGGTGCCGGGCTCACCTGTGCGCTCACCGAGACCGCCGCAGCTGCCGGCACCGGGATGCGTGTCTGGCTGGAGCGCGTGCCGCTGCGGGAGCCGTCAATGCGGCCGCACGAGATCCTCGCCAGCGAGTCGCAGGAGCGGATGCTCCTGATCGTCGAGCCGACCAAGCTCGACGCGGTTCTCAAGACCTGCGAGAAGTGGGGCGTGCTGGCCACCGCCATCGGCGAGGTCACCGCGCCGGAGCCGGACGGCCAGCCGGGTCGGCTACTGATCACCTGGCGTGATCACGTGGTGGTGGATGTGCCGCCGGGCTCGCTGGTGGACGACGGCCCGGTCTACGCCCGGCCGATGCGCGAGCCGGCCGACCTGATCCTGCTCCAGGCCGACCGGGCCGAGACGCTGCCCCGACCGAGCGACCCGGACACGCTGCGCGAGACCGTGCTGCGCATGATCGCCTCGCCCAACCTCGCCGACAAGACCTGGGTCACCGAGCAGTACGACCGCTATGTGCTGGGCAACACCGTGCTCGCCCAGCCCGAGGATTCGGGCGTGATCCGGATCGACGAGCGGACCGGCCTGGGCGTGGCGCTGTCGGTGGACGGCAACGGCCGGTTTGCCCGACTCGACCCGTATCACGGTGCGAAGCTGGCACTGGCCGAGGCGTACCGGAACGTGGCCGTCACCGGCGCGACGCCGATCGCCGTCACCAACTGCCTGAACTTCGGCTCGCCGGAGGACCCGGGCGTGATGTGGCAGTTCGCCGAGGCCGTACGCGGGCTGGCTGATGGCTGTGCAGAGCTGGGCATTCCGGTCACCGGCGGCAACGTCAGCTTCTACAACCAGACCGGGGCGGCGGCGATCCATCCGACGCCAGTCGTCGGCGTGCTCGGCCTCCTGACCAACGTCGCCGACCGGGTGGCGTCGGGATTCGTCCCGCGTCCCGGTGGTGAGCACGAGCAGCTCTTCCTGCTCGGCGAGACGAAGGTGGAGCTCTCCGGCTCGGAATGGGCCTGGGTGACCCACGAGCACCTGGGTGGCGTACCTCCGCAGGTCGACCTGGCGCGCGAGAAGCAGCTCGCCGGGCTGCTTGCCGAGGCGGCGCGGGTCGGGCATCTCAGCTCCGCGCACGACCTCTCCGACGGTGGGCTCGCACAGAGCCTGGCGGAGTCCTGCCTGCGGCACGGCGTCGGGGCGCGGATCGCGGTGCCGGAGCGCTTCGAGGGCGGCTCGATGCCGTTCGTCTTCATGTTCAGCGAGTCCGCCGGCCGCGTGCTGGCCTCGGTGCCGCGCGGCCACGAGAAGGCGTTCACCGCACTCTGCGCCGAGCACGGCGTGCCGTGGGAGCTGATTGGGGTCACCGACCAGGCCGGCGGGGCGCTGGAGGTGCACGGCCAGTTCCGGATCGGCCTGGACGAGCTGGGGGAGGCGCACACCGGCACGTTGCCCAGCCTCTTCGGTGGCGTGCAGCCGTTCGAGGTGACCGCCCCCGAGTCCGTCGAGGTGAACGCGGTTGGTGTCGAGGCCGAGGCATCCGGTGCCGGCGAGGTGCCGTTGGCAGAGCCGGTCGCTACGGCACTCGTCGACCCCGCACCGGCTGCTCCGGCTCCGGCAAGCGAGCCGACCGGGAGGCAGCCGGCCGAAACTGAGCCGGCCGAAATCGGGAAGGTCGCGGATCCTGCCGCCGAGGTGCCCGATCGGCCGGCCGACCGGGCGACGCCGCCGGTGCGTACCGGCCGTCCCAAGGCCGTCACGCCACCGGCCGGGGCCACCGGCCAGTCAGCCGATCCGACCGGTGACGACACCGGGGCAGCGGCCCCGCAACCCGGTGCCACCGAGCAGCCCTCCGCGCCTGACGAGCGCTGAGGCGTTGGCCGCGGCCGTCTACGCCCAACCTGGATCGGGAGCCCGGTTCGACTGGGGGTGCTCGGGAGCGGCCGAACTCGGCCGGGTATGCGCGGTACTGGTGGTGGTGGACGTCCTGTCGTTCACCACCACCGTCGAGGTGGCGGTAGGCCGGGGCATGCGGGTACACCCGTTTCCCTGGAACGAGCAGGCCGCCGACCATGCGCGGCGGGTCGGCGCGGTCGCCGCGACCGGCCGCAGGCAGGTCACCGCGGAACACCCGTGGTCGCTGTCGCCGGCCGCGCTGAGTCGGGCGCCGGCCGTACCCGATCTGGTGCTTCCCTCGCCGAACGGCTCGGCGATCAGCGCGGTCGCCAGCGCTACCGGGCTACCGGTGGTCGCGGCCAATTTGCGCAACTCCCGCGCCGTCGGTCGCTGGCTGATCCGTCATGGGTACGGCTCGAACGGCGCCCCCATCGGTGTGGTGGCTGCTGGCGAGCGCTGGCCGGACGGCTCGCTAGGTCCAGCAGTTGAAGATCAACTCGGTGCGGCCAGCGTGCTGGACGCGCTCTCCGGAGTGCCCGGTGGCCTGTCGGTGGAGGCGGCCATGGCGTTCGCCGCGCTGGCCAGTACTCCGAACATGCCGGCGGCGGTCCGGGGCTGTGTGTCCGGCCGTGAACTGATTCAGGACGGCTTCGCTGAGGACGTCGAGATCGCGGTGCGTGTCGCCAGTTCCGAGGTGGTCCCCCCTACTCCGCCAGGGTGTCTTCGCCGCGGCGTGACCGCGCCGGTGAGGCCGGGTGCGGATTGTGGCGTCGAAGTCACGCCTACTCAGGAGACGTGGGTCGCCAGCCAGCCAGGCGGCGGCATGTCCGGCTGGAGACGGCGGGTCAGTCGGCGCGAGGCTGGACGGCGCGAGGCCCTAGTCGTCCAGCCAGTCCAACCGGCGACCGCCCCGGTCCTGGGCGGGGCCGTCGGGTAGGCCGCGTCCGGCCTGCGCCGGGTCGCCATAGCCGCCCTGCTCGTGGCCGCCACGCTGGCGCGGGGGTTCCTGGCCGTAACCGGCACCGGGCTGACCGTACCCGCCCGACGGCGGTGGTTCCTGACCGTAGCCGCCCGACAGCGGCGGCTCCTGACCATAGCCACCACCCTGACCATAGCCGCCGCCCTGGCTGTAGCCGCCCGGCTCGTAGGCGCTTTCGTAGCCGCCACGCTGGTGTGCCGGCCCCTGGCCGTATGCACCGGCCGGGTCCTGACCGTAACCACCGGCCGGCTCCTGCCCGTAGCCGGCAGGCTCACCTTGCCCGTAGCCACCAGGCTGGCCATAGCCCCGAGTCGGGTCACTCTGGCCGTAGCCACCGCCGGGCGCCTCGTTGCGGCCGTAGCTGCCGACGGGCTCACCCTGACCGTAACCAGCGGGCTCACCCTGACCGTAACCAGCGGGCTCACCCTGACCGTAGCCCCGGGTGGACTCGCTCTGGCCGTAGCCGCCGGGCTCGCTCTGGCCGTAGCCCGGGTTCGCCTCTGGCTGGTAAAGGCCGGTCGCATACGGGTCGGCGGGAGCTGGGTACCGGGTTTCCTCACCCCTGTAGCGGCCGGTCGGCTCGTCGTACCGCTCGCCATAGCCGGCACCGGCACCCGCTGGCGGATAGTCCGCCGACCCGCCGCTGCTGGCACCGTAGTCCCGGCTGCCGTAGCCGGCGGCCGGTGGCGGGCCGCTGCCGTAGCCGCTGCCGGAGGAAGGGGCGCTGCCGTAGCCGCTGCCGGAGGAAGGGGCGCTGCCGTAGCCGGGGGCACCGTAGCCGGGCGGCTCGTCGCCGTAGCCGGCACTGTTCCAGGCGCCGGATCCACCTGGCGCGCCGTACGGCTGGGGCGGAGCGCCGTAGGGATCCGGCGGGATGTCGTCCAGCACCGGTTTGTGCATCATCGTCGGGGCGTTGCTCAGCGCAGGTCCGCCCAACATGGTCGGGTCGGGCCCGGCGCCGACCCGGTTCACCACCCGGGTATGGTCGTCCGCGCCGCCGAAGGAGCCACGGGCAGCCGGAACAGCGCCGGCCGGCACGCCGTCGGGTAGGTCACCGTCGGCCTCAGGGTCCTCGTTCTCCTTGCGCTTCATCCAGAGCAGCACGATGGTGCCGACGCCGACGGCTACGAAGAGGCCGCCGAGCAGGATCAGCAGCCAGCTGCCGAAGCCACCGGAGTCCTCGTTGGAGGCCGGAGCCTGAGCGGCGGCGCTCTCGCCCGGAGTCTCCTCCTCCTCGGTGAGTTCGTCTTCGAACGGGTCCTCCGTGGCTACCACCGACTCGCTCGCCGACGGGGTCGGGCTCGGGCTGGCCGAGGCCGCGATCGGCAGGGTGAGCCGCCGTTCGGTGACGTTCTGTCCCGCATTGGCGGTGAAGCTGATTACCGCGTTCTTGTCGTCCTTGCTCGCGCCGAGATCCATCCGACCCGGGGTGATCGGGTTGTCGCTGCTACCGGTGAACCGGAAGTTGCCGTTGCCGTCGGTGGTGCCGTCCCGCTGCTTGCCGGCGCTGTCCTTCAGCAGCACGTACGCGCCCGGCACGGCGTCACCGCCCTGGTCCACGACCTTGCCGGCGATCGACCGCACCGTCTGCGGCGCCTGCGTGGTCGGCGGCGGTGGAGGCGCCTGCGCCTTGACCGCGAGTTGAAAGGTGTCGACGGCGGGATCGGAATTGTCCGGCTGAACTCGGACGGTCACCGACACGCTGGCATCACGCGCGTTGTTGTTCGCGCGAAGTGTTAGCAACTGGGTCTTTGGTGACAGCGGTGAACCGGTGAACTCGAAGCTGCCGCAGCCACTGGCGCAGGTCACGCCCGATGGCAGACCGGTCAGGCTGATCTCGCCACTCTCATCGTTGACGCCTGGTGTGACTTGCACGGTCACCGTGGCGTCACTGCCGGCGTTGACGTTCACCGATTTTGGCGAAACGGAGACGTTAGCGGCGAAGGCTGGTGTGGCGGGGACGGCGAGCAGGGCGCCGACAATCAGCGCCACGACCACACCGGCCCGCTCTTGCCAGGCTCGTCGGTGTGTTGACACGTCCACCGCCTTCCGGACTGACCTCCCCTGACCGACCGGTGCCGGTTCAGCGAACATCACGGTACGAATACGCCGTCGGCAACTATGCCTTGTCGGGCCGGATCGGCGCGACCCAGGGCCAGAGTGACGCACAGCGCGGTCACGCCGTATCGTCCCGTCGTGTCCTCTCCGTACATTAAGTCCGCCGCGGTGGCGACGGCACTGGCGGCGCTCGATGAGGGGCGTGCCGCCGAACGTCCGGTGCTCAGACAGGCGGTCAGGGCCCTCTTGGTCATCCTCGCGGACCGCGCCCCCGGCCGATCGGTGGAGGTGCGTGTCCCACCTTACGGCGCAGTTCAGTGTGTTCCGGGGCCACGACACACCCGCGGTGCTCCCCCGAACACGGTGGAGATGGATCCGGAAACCTGGCTCGGGTTGGCCGCGGGGCGACTCGACTGGACGCGGGCGGTTACGGAGGGTCGCGTGCGGGCTAGCGGGATCCGCGCGGACCTGTCCGCGTACCTGCCGCTGGAACTGGGATGATGTTGCCGCCCGATGAACCCAAAGCAGCGGTGCTGTGACTGTATGTGGCGACATGGATTCGCGTACACTGTCGTCCGACAACAGTGTGGTCCCGGCCGAGCAGTGCGGAGCAGCCCCCCGTGGTTCCGCCAGGCCAGTCCAGACCAGCAAGAGGGAGCGGCAGGTGCCCCGAGGCGACGGCCGGCTGAGCCACGACCTTGATCCCCAGCGACCCGGCCCCCAGGACGCGTGTGGCGTCTTCGGCGTCTGGGCCCCGGGGGAGGAGGTTGCCAACCTGACCTACTTCGGGCTGTACGCGTTGCAGCACCGGGGGCAGGAGGCGGCCGGCATAGCGGTCAGTGACGGCTCCGGCGTGGTGGTCTACAAGGATCTCGGTCTGGTGGCCCAGGTCTTCGACGAGCCGACGCTGGCCAGCCTTCGTGGTCATGTCGCGATCGGGCACGCCCGCTATTCGACTACTGGCGCGTCGACCTGGGAGAATGCCCAACCGACCATCCGCGCGACCAGTTCCGGCACGACGATCGCGCTGGCTCACAACGGCAATCTCGTCAACACCGCGGAGTTGCAGCGTGAGGTTGCCGAGCGTGGGCTGGGTACGGGCACGGACGGCTCCACCAACGACACCTCGCTGGTCACAATGCTGCTGGCCAGCCGGCCGGATCTCTCTGTCGAAGCCGCCGCCCTGGAGGTGCTGCCGCAACTGCGGGGTGCGTTCAGCTTCGTCTTCATGGACGAGTCGACGCTCTACGCCGCGCGTGACGCGCACGGGGTGCGCCCGCTGGTGCTCGGCCGGCTGGATCGGGGCTGGGTGGTGGCCAGCGAGACCGCCGCGCTGGATATCGTCGGCGCGAGCGTGGTCCGCGAGGTCGAGCCCGGCGAACTGATCGCCATCGACGCCGACGGGCTGCGGTCCGCCCGGTTCGCCGCGCCCGAACCCAAGGGCTGCCTCTTCGAGTACGTGTACATCGCCCGACCGGACGCGACCATCGCCGGCCGCAACGTGCACGCTGCCCGGGTGCAGATCGGTCGCCGGTTGGCCAAAGAGCACCCGGTCGAGGCCGACATGGTGATCCCGGTGCCGGAGTCGGGCACCCCGGCGGCGATCGGTTACGCCGAGGAGTCCGGTATCACCTACGGCGCTGGCCTGATGAAGAATCCCTATGTTGGACGCACCTTCATCCAGCCGTCGCAGACGCTACGTCAGCTCGGGATCCGGCTCAAGCTCAACCCGCTGCGGCAGAACGTCCGGGGTAAGCGTCTGGTCGTGGTCGACGACTCCATCGTGCGGGGCAACACCCAGCGCGCCATCGTGCGGATGCTGCGCGAGGCCGGCGCGGTGGAGGTGCATGTACGTATCTCCTCGCCGCCGGTCTCCTGGCCCTGCTTCTACGGCATCGACTTCGCCACCCGCGCCGAGCTGCTCGCCAACGGCCTCGACAACGAGGGCATCCGGCGGTCGATCGGCGCGGACACGCTGGGCTACGTCTCGTTGACGGGCCTGATCGCCGCGACCGAGCAGCCGAAGACCCGGCTGTGCCGGGCCTGCTTCGACGGGGAGTACCCGATCGAGCTTCCCGTCGGCAACCTGATCGGCAAGCATGTGCTCGAAGGGATCGGTCGTCGGGTCGCGAATAGCGCGGTCGACGACACCGACGACAGCGAGCAGTTCCCTCCGCTCGTCGCCACTCCGAGTGGCGACAGCTTCAAATCGTCGGCGACCACACACCGCCCGTAGCACCACCCGTCTGCCGTGTCGGTCACCGTCGACGTGGCAGACGAGGATCACAAAGGGGAGAAACGTGACGCACGTGTCCGAGCGCAGCGGTGCAGGAAGCAGCCCGAGCGGCGCCGGCGGCGACCGTCAGCCCTGGACGGCCGGGGCCGGCCGTTCGGCTCGCAAACGCTCGGTCTCCTACGCGGACGCCGGCGTTTCGATCGAGGCGGGTGACCGCGCCGTGGAACTGCTCAAGTCCAAGGTGAAGCAGACCCGTCGTCCCGAGGTTATGGGTGACCTCGGTGGCTTCGCCGGCCTGTTCCGGCTGGACACCACCAAGTTCAAGAACCCGATCCTGGCGTCGTCCACGGACGGCGTCGGCACCAAGCTGGTGATCGCCCAGCAGATGAACATCCACGACACCGTCGGTATCGACCTGGTCGCGATGGTCGTCGACGACCTGGTCGCGTGCGGCGCCGAGCCGCTGTTCCTGCTGGACTACATCGCGACCGGCGAGGTCGTGCCGGACAAGGTCGCCGAGATCGGCGCCGGCATCGCCGACGGCTGCCGGTACGCCGGCTGCGCGCTGCTCGGAGGCGAGACCGCTGAGCACCCGGGCGTGCTGCGGCCCGACGAGTACGACATCTCTGCCACCGGTGTCGGTGTCGTGGAGGAGAGCAAGATTCTCAGTTCGGAGCGGGTCGAGGTTGGCGACGTGGTGATCGCCATGCGCTCGTCCGGACTTCACTCGAACGGCTACTCGCTGGTCCGGCACGTGCTTCTCGGTGCCGGCCGGATGCGGTTGGACGTGGTGATCGACGACTTCGGCCGGCAGCGCACCCTGGGTGAGGAGCTGCTCACCCCTACCAAGATCTACGCTCAGGATTGCCTGAAGCTGATCACCGAGGCCGAGGTGCGGGCCTTGGCCCATGTCACCGGCGGTGGCATCCCCGGCAACCTGGTCCGGATCTTGCCGGAGCACGTGGATGCCGTGGTCAACCGCTCGACCTGGAAGCCGCAGCCGGTTTTCGACCTGATCCAGTCCAAGGGGCGGATCGAGGACCCGGAAATGGAGGCGACCTTCAACCTGGGCGTCGGCATGTTCGCCATCGTCTCGGCCGAGGACGCCGACCGCGCGTTGGCCACGCTGACCGGACGTGGCGTGGACGCCTGGCAGGTCGGCGAGATCATCGAGGGCACCGGTGAGGTGCGAATGGTCGGCCAGCACACCCGCGGATGATGATCACACTGCGCTGATCCGCTAGCCACCTGATCAGGGGTTCACCCGAGTAGCCATCTCCGCCTAGCCTGAAGGGCACCCTCAGAGCTGTGGGGCGTGCCCGCTGCCGGGGTGCCCGGCAGCCTTCAACCGCTACGGAGGAGGGCGATGGCTGCGCGGGGACGGTCATTGCGCGGGATGCGGGGCCTGTCCAGCGTCCCGTCGTACGTCGTCATGCAGCCCACCACTCTGTGTAACCTCGACTGCGCATACTGCTATCTTCCGTTCCGGGCGGCCGACCGGCGGATGCCGGTCGGGGTGGCTGAGGCGGTGGCCGAGACGGTGAACCACTGGGCCTCCACGGCGAGGTTCTCGGTGGTCTGGCACGGCGGCGAGCCGCTGGCCGCCGGTCGGGAGCAGTTGGCGGCGCTGATGGCGCCGTTCGCGCCCGGGGTGGAGCACCATGTCCAGACCAACGCGACGTTGATTGACGACACCTGGTGCGAGTTCTTCGTCGCGCACCGGATGCGGGTGAGCGTCAGCGTGGACGGGCCGCGGGAGCGCAACGGCGAGCGGGTGACCCGGGCTGGCCAGCCGGCGTACGACCGGATTGTCCGTGGGGTGGCGGCGCTGCGCCGGCACGGGCTGCCGTTCTCGGCGCTCGCGGTGGTCAACGACCCGTCGCCGGGGCGGGCCACCGAGCTGTACGACTACTTCCTCGACCTCGGCTGCGAGGTGCTCGGCGTGAACATCGAGGAGACCGAGGGCGTCAACATCCGGGCCAACGCCCACGACGCGGCGGCCGTGACCGGGTTCTGGGCCGAGTTGGTGTCGGCCTGGCGGCGTGATCCCCGAATCCATCTGCGGGAGGTCGAGTGGTCGCTGCGGTACGCCGGGGCGGTGCTGGACGGCACTGCGGACGCCCTGCTGCCCGGCCGGCTCGACCCGATCCCGACCGTGGCGTACGACGGGTCGGTCGTCGTGCTCTCTCCCGAGCTGGCGGGCTTCACCGATCCGCGCTACGGCGATTTCACCAGCGGAAACGTGCTCACCACTCCGTTGCACACGATCCTGGCCGGCGCTGATCGGACGGCGTGGGTGGGCGAGTTCGTAGACGGCGTGGAGGCGTGTCGCGCGTCCTGCCCGTACTTCGGCTTCTGTGGTGGAGGTCATGCCGCCAACCGCTACTTCGAGCTGGGGCGTTTTGACGGTACGGAGACCGAGCACTGTCGCAACAGCAAGATCCGCCTACTGGAGGGAGTGTTGGAGCATGCCCGAGACCACCAGTCACCGGGAGCCTGAGACTGTGGCGGGAGACGAGCCGGATCGGGTCGCCGACCGGGTGCGCGAGGCGGCCGACGGGCTTACCGCCCTGCTCCGCGAGGCCGAGGCCGCGCGCCAGTTGCGGGCGGAGGTGGCGGGTGGAGACGGTGCGAGCGCTGTCTGCGCCTGGAACCACTTCGAGAACATCCCGACGTTCTACAACTGGAACAACCGTCCCCGCTGAGGTGTAGCTGCCGTGGGCCCGCCAGGCCGCCGGAGCATTGTCCGGGTATGGCGGGCCCACGGCTCGTCGGTGGTACGCCGCCCGGCGAACACATGCGTGAGCACGCGGGGGGTTACCGCGTGCTCAGATGCGACCAGGGGTCAGCGGGTTGGACGGACCCAGGTGTCTGGATCGTCCCCGGCGTGGTCCTCGTCGTCGTCGTCGACGTACTCTTTGTAGTCGTCGTCGAAGTTGTGGTCCGACTTACCGCTGCCGCCGAGTTCTCGCTGCAAGGCGGCGAGGTCGGTGGTCGGGGAGTGGTACTTCAACTCCCGGGCCACCTTTGTCTGCTTGGCCTTAGCACGGCCGCGCCCCATGGCTCGACCCCCTCGCACAGAATGCGGGGCAGCCCGAAGGCGGGCCCCGATGACGTCAGGCATCTCTCGTGGCTCTTACGGTACATGGGGATGCCACCGTTCGGCACCTCGGGTTACCACCGACCGGGACCGCGCGTTCCAGTCGTACGCTCGTCACCCATTGTACCGGGTAAGGACCGAGGCCGGGAACGGTCGTGACACGGGGTAAATCTCCATGAACGCGTCGTATCTTCAGCTTAATCGGGAATGACCGTCGGGGGCGGGACCAGCCCACCCGCGCCCCGACGGCGCGTCGTCAGCGCAGGTGGATTGCGCGCAACCGGCCGATCTCGGCCATCCGTCGTTCGGCCAGTCGGTCCGCAGCCACCGCCGGAGGCACGCCGTCCGCATCGGCGAGCCGGAGGATCTCCCGGGTGGTGTCGTAGATCCGGGTGGCCCGCAGCTTGGCCCGCTCGAAATCGAAGCCTTCGATCTCGTCCGCGACCTGGATCACGCCGCCTGCGTTCACCACGTAGTCCGGGGCGTAGAGGATGCCCCGGTCGGCGAGCAGCTTCTCGACGCCGGAGTGGGCAAGCTGGTTGTTGGCCGCCCCGGCAACCACCTTCGCCCGCAGTGCGGCCACCGTGTCGTCGTTCAGAGCGCCCCCCAGGGCACACGGGGCGTACACATCGATGTCGGCGGCGACCAGCCCGGTCACGTCCTCGACCAGCGTGATCGCGGGGTGGCTGGTGCGCGCCCACTCCAACGCCCGCGGGTCGACGTCGGCGGCGACCACCTCGGCACCGTCGTCGACCAGATGACCGACGAGGTACCGGCCGACCTTGCCCAGGCCCGCGACGCCGATTCGCCGGCCGTGCAGTGTCGGTACGCCCCACACGTGCTCGGCCGCCGCCCGCATGCCCTGGAAGACGCCCCAGGCGGTGAGGACCGAGGAGTCACCGGCGCCGCCGTGCTCGACGCTGCGCCCGGTGACGTACCGGGTCTCGCGGGAGATGACATCCATGTCGGGCACGTAGGTGCCGACATCGCAGGCGGTGTAGTA
The DNA here is from genome assembly GCF_048060415.1 of Micromonospora sp. LOL_024. Lineage (NCBI taxonomy): Bacteria > Bacillati > Actinomycetota > Actinomycetes > Micromonosporales > Micromonosporaceae > Micromonospora > Micromonospora sp. LOL_024. The sequence goes on along the minus strand of NZ_JBHMIS010000013.1, from coordinate 36,526 downwards.
GCGCCCGCCGAGCGACTCCACGAAGCGGCCGTACGCGCGTAGCAGCGCCTCGCTCTTGATCTGCTCGGGGTCGCCCCAGATGACCGCCTTGCCGCCGCCCAGGTCCAGGCCGGCGAGCGCGTTCTTGTAGGCCATGCCGCGGGAGAGGTCCAGCACGTCGGCGAGGGCGGCCTCCTCGTCGGCGTACGGGTAGAACCGGGTGCCGCCGAGCGCGGGGCCCAGCGCGGTGGAGTAGATGCCGATGATCGCCTTAAGGCCGGTCTGCTTGTCCTGGCAGAACACGACCTGTTCGTGACCTGTGGACTCCGGGTCGTCCGTGCTGGCGAATACGCCCATGACTGGCTCCTGTGTCGGCGGGCGCCCTTGTGGGGCGCGGACCTGGTCAGCACCGGCGGGATGCCGCCGGTGCTGCGAGCCTAGTATCGGCCGACCTCGCACCGCCCTCCCCGGCGCCGCCGTCCCGACCTCCGGGCGGCCGCGACGCCGTCGCTCCCGGCCCAGCAGGGCCCGTCGCCAGCCGACCGAGGTGGCCCGCCCGGTCCCCTGGAGCGCGCCGCGCACTGTTGCGGAGTGACGCCGAGCAACGCTCGGCTTGCGGTTCGTGGGAGGATCGCGCCGTGCCGTCGCTCTTCGCCTCATACCTGCGCGTGTACGAGCCGCTGACCGCCTTCGACCGCGACCGCCAGTCGTACTGGCGGCGTTACGTCGAGCAGGGGCGGGCGGTGGCGCCGGTGGAGGGGCCCGGCCGGCAGCGCACATCGGTCATCGAGGCGCTCGGCGCCGGCTGGACGCGGCTGCCCGACCTGCCGGACGAGGCGTACGTGCTGGAGACCGACGAGACCCTGCTGGTGTGCCCGTGGAACCTGCGGATCCGGGTGGCCGAGGCGGCGTTGAGCGCGCGGGACGGGGTGCCGCCGGTGCTGGCCGACGCCTTCGTCCCGCCGGTGCTGGCGGGCCAGGCCAAGGCGGTCGTGGAGGACTGGCGCAGCGGGGCGCGGGTGCTGGAGCACGGCGTGCCTCGGGTGCACGAGCAGGTCGCCACCTGGGGTGTGCCGCTGCGCTGGTTCGTGCTCTTCGAGGCGCAGGAGCGTCACCATGTGACCGCGCCCGCCCGCCGCTCGCTGCGCTTCCGGACCGAGATATCCAAGGCCCGCCGGCGGTCGTCGCGCGCGCTCGTCGTGTTGCGCAAGTCGGTCGGTGACGCGCCGATCACGGAGGCGGTCGAGGAGGCCGCCCGCTGGTTGGAGGAGTTCCATCCGCGTTCGGTCGTCGAGCTGGACTACGGGGGGCTGGTCGATCTGCTCTCGGACGAGACGTTGGCCGAGGACGACTCGCCGGAGCTGGTCGCGGCAGGGCTTGCCGGGCTGTCCCGCAGCGAGGCGGAGGAGGCGTCGGAGGCGTACGACAAGCTTGTTGCCCGGTGGCGTGCGGTGCAACTCCTAGAGCGCTGCAATTAGTCCGTTATAAGCCTAATTTGAGGGCGTAACGCGAGGCTGCTTCGTAGTTGACGCATCACGAACCGTGATCATGAGTCCGATTAAGGTAGTTTCTGGAGTATAAAAGTCGTATAAATCGGGCATGGTTCATCCGTCCGTCTAGGGACGTTCGGCCGTTCGGCCCATGTCGGACATCGGGGACTAGCCGGACCATGGGAGACGCGTCGGCCGGCGGGACCCCGGCCGATGTCTATACATGTGGAGGAGTGACCGATGGCATCGCGAACGCATGAACCAGAGCCGCTACTCACCCCGGCCGAGGTGGCGTCGATGTTCCGTGTCGACCCGAAGACGGTGACCCGCTGGGCGAAGGCTGGCAAACTGAGCGCCATCCGAACCCTCGGTGGCCACCGACGGTACCGCGAGTCCGAGGTCAGGGCGTTGCTGCAGGGGCAGATCCCACAGCAGCGTCAGGGGGACTGACTGGGTCGGTATAGATAGCAGAAGCACATGGAAGGCGGCGGATTTTTCGCCGCCTTCCGTCATGCCCGGGGTCGGTGCGGCCTGCGACCGACGCCCGCAGGCGGCTGTCCCAGGGCAGCGGTTCACTCGATGAGCTGGACCCGTATGCCCACCGTGCCGCCCTCGCCCCGCCGCAGCCGGCTGCCGAGCAGGGTCAGTCGGCCGATCACCCGGTACTTCTGTTTGATCAGGTTGCGGATCCGCCGGGTCGCTCCGGGATCGTAGAGACTCGCCCGGGCCGGCACGGCCTCGCCGTGCGGCCGGCCGCGCACGTCGCAGGGGGCGACCGTGGCGTTTCCGCTGCGCCGGATCCGCTTCACCTTGCCGGCATCGGCCGCTGACCACACCGCCAGGGCATCACCGTCGAGGACCGCCCAGACCGGGGTCGGCACTGCGCTGCCGTCCTTACGGAAGGTCGTCAGGAGTACGTACTTTTCGGCCGAGAGGCGGTCCAACGTCGTCACGCCGCCAGGATACGGGCGTCGCGGCAGGCTGGGCAGCCCGTTAGCGTTAAGGTCGTGACGGGGGAACCACGGATCGGTGACGTCTTCGGTGAACTGCTGCGCGACGCGCTGGCGGTGGCGACCGGAATCGGCCCTCGGCCGCTGGCCGGCGGTCGGTTACCCCGCCCGGTCATCGAGATCATCGAGCGGGACGACGGGCTCGTCAACGGCGCACCGGCCGCCCAATACCTCGACGGGCCGCAGGACTGGCAACCGCACGACCATCGGGCGGTGGACCGGGTACGCGGCGCGACGCTGGACATCGGTGTCGGCGCCGGCCGGATCGCATTGCTGCTCCAGGAACGCGGCACGCCGGTCACCGGGCTGGACGTCTCGCCGGGTGCGTTGCAGGTGTGCCGTCGTCGGGGCGTCCGGGAACTTGTGAACGGCACGGTCGACGAGCACGCCGCGAGCGGTCGCCGCTACGACACCTTTCTGCTGCTCGGCAACAACTTGGGACTGGTCGAGGGCCGGGAAAGGGCCTCGACCTTTCTTGCGGCACTGGCCGCGATGGCCCGTCCCGGGGCTCAGTTGATCGCCCAGGGGACCAACCCCTATGGCACCCGTGACCCCGTGCACACCGGCTATCACGAGCAAAACCGCCAGCGGGGGCGCCTCGGCGGGCAGTTGCGCCTGCGGCTGCGTTACCGCGAGCTGGGTACGCCATGGTTCGACTACCTGGTCTGCTCGCCAACCGAGCTGGCCGAGCTGGTCTGTGGTTCCGGGTGGCAGCTGACCGACGTGGACGACCACGACGCCCCGTACTACCTCGCCACCCTGCGGCTGGCCGGCTGAGCCGGCGGCTGGGCTGCCGGGCTCAGCCGGCGTGAAGAAGGGCCCCCTCGCTATACCGCAGGTGTTAACAGGGGCCCTCCTCACATCTCAGACCTGGACGGTCGGGGGGAACTGCTCCGGGGGAAGTCCGCCGTCGCCGTCGACGATCTCGTCGGGCTGGCCGTCCTCGTCGATGTCGACCATGGTGACGTCGACCTTGCCGTCCCCGTCGGTGTCGAACTGGAACAGGTCGGCCTTCCCGTCACCGTCGGTGTCAACCACCCACACGTCGGTACGGCCGTCGTTGTTGGTGTCGGCGCGCAGCAGCTCGACGCGTTCGTCACCGCGCGTCTCCACGGTTTCCTGGGTGCCCGTGCCGTCCACCGTCTCCGGTGCCTGACTCATCTGCTCGTCCTTCCCTCGGTTGTCGGCGATCTGTACCCGATCCCGTCCGCCCCCACGCATCGGACCGGGGCTGGCGCTGCATAGGGTCGCAGCATGACTGAGCGGAGCGTACGGCCTGAATCCGGCGCGGCGGCGATCCCGCATGCCGGCGGCGTCAGCGAGCGATCCACCGTCACTGTCCGGTGGAGTCGTCATGACTGAACGATTCGTGGTGGTGGGCGCCGGCACGATGGGCGTCGGCATCGCATACGTGGCGGCCGGCAGCGGTCACGCGGTGGAACTGGTCGAGGTGGACCGGGAGCGCGGCGGTGCGGCGGTGCGGCAGCTGACCCAGCTCTGGGACCGGGCCGTGCAGCGCGGCAAGCTGAGCGCCGAGCAGGCCGGGGCCAGCCGGGAGCGGCTCGCGCTGCGGGCGGGCCTCGCCGAGGTGGCCGAGGCGCCGGACGTCCTCGTGGAGGCGGTACCGGAACGGCTGGACCTCAAGCGGGCCGTGCTGGCCGAGGCGGAGGCGCTGCGCCCCGGGCTGCTGGGCAGTAACACCTCCAGCATTCCGATCGCCGACCTCGCCGCAGCGCTGGCGCGGCCGGAGCGCTTCTGCGGGCTGCACTTCTTCAACCCGGTCTGGGCGATGGCGCTGCTGGAGATCGTGGTCGGGTCGGCCACCGCGCCGGAGACCACGGACGCGGCCGTCGCGCTCGCCGGACGGCTCGGCAAGGACCCCGTCGTGGTACGCGACATGCCAGGTTTCGCCACCTCCCGGCTGGGCGTGACTCTGGGGCTGGAGGCCATCCGGATGGTCGCCGACGGGGTGGCCAGCCCCGCCGACGTCGACAAGGCGATGGTGCTCGGGTACCGGCACCCGATCGGGCCGCTGGAGCTGACCGACCTGGTGGGTCTGGACGTGCGCCTCGACATCGCGCGCACCCTGCAGGCCGCGTACGGCGACCGGTTCGCCGCACCGCCGCTGCTGGCGGAATTGGTGTCCGAGGGCCGGCTGGGCAGAAAGGTTGGACGGGGTTTCTACGACTGGACCGACGGCATCCGCTCAGGAGGCACCGAGATACTGGGGACGGCCGGCGGAGCGTCGGATGGTGCCGGGAGTGCAGCGGGAGCGGCACGATGAGCGGGCTGCGTGTCGAGGAGCAGCCCGACCGGCTCGTCGTGACGCTGGACCGGCCGGAGAAGAGCAACGCCATCGACGCCGACCTGATCGCCGCGCTGCACGAGGTCTGCGCCGAGTTGGAGACCCGACCCCGGATGCTGCTGCTGACCGGCGGCACGGAGGGGATCTTCGCCGGTGGGGCCGACATCGCCCAGCTGCGCGAGCGGGGGCGGCTGGAAGCCCTGGCCGCGATCAACTCGGCCGCGTTCGCCCGGGTCCGGGCGCTGCCGATGCCGAGCGTGGCAGCTGTCGACGGCCCGGCGCTGGGTGGCGGCGCCGAGCTTGCGTACGCCTGCGACCTTCGGGTCTGCACCGGCCGGGCCGTGTTCGGCCAGCCCGAGGTGCGGCTGGGCATCCTGGCCGGCGCCGGCGCGACACACCGGCTGCCGGCGCTGGTCGGGGAGGCCCGGGCCAAGGAACTGCTGTTCACGGGCCGCCGGGTGGGCTCAGCGGAGGCGCTGCGGATCGGACTGGTCAACCGGGTGGTGGCGGCTGCCGACGAGCTGCTGCCCACCGCGCACGGCCTGATCGACGAGATGGTTAAGGGCTCGGCGCTGGCGCTGCGGTTGACCAAGCTCGCGGTCGACGCACCGGCCGCCGCGCACCCGCACCTGGATTTGGTCAGCCAGGCGGTGCTCTTCGCCGACGAGGAGAAGCACCGACGGATGACGGAGTTCCTCCAGCGGCGGCGCGGCGGCTGACCAGAGCTCGCGGACGGGCAGCCGGAGACACGGCTCGGAAACGACGACGGCCGCACCGGACTCTGGTGCGGCCGTCGTTGGTCCGGCCGGTCAGCTGCCCAGGGCCGTCAGCGGTACGTCGGCCTCGGCGAGCGCCCGGATCACCGCGGCGGACTCGCCGAAGCCGACGATCAGCACGGCGTCGGCCCCGAAGTCCTTGATCTGCTTGGCGCCGTCGGTGAAGTCGATCGGCGCCGCCTCGGCGTCCTCACCGGGCGCGTAGCCGAGCAGCTGCACGGTGTCGCCGCCGAAACCGGCTCGTTCCAGCTCGGCCCGGACGGCCTCCTGGAGGCCCTCGCCGTAGGAGTCCTTACGAGCCACGATCGCGATCTTGTGTGGGCCGTCCCGGAGGATCACGTCGGCCAGGGCCCGACCCTGGAGGCTGTCCGGCGGTGCGGTCCGGAAGTAGAGCCCGTCGTCGTTCGCCTCGGTCAGGGTCGCGGCCGTGTTCGACGGCGAGAAGAGGATCAGGCCGGCCGCCACCACGTCCTCCAGCACGGCGGTGGAGATCCCGGAGGCGCCAGCGCCGATGATCACGTGCACGCCGGCGGCCACGTGGCTGGCCACGGTGGCCTTGGCCACCGCCGGGTTGGTGCCGTCGTCGCCGTCGATCCAGACCACGTCCTCGGCAAGCACCCCACCGGCCGCGTTGATCTCCTTGATCGCCAACTCGGCGCCGGCGGCAATCGGCGGGTAGGCCAGCGCTAGGTCGCCGGTCCTGGGCAGCAGACCGCCCAGGACGAGCGGGGCGCCGCTCGCCGGGTCGGGGAAGTTGCCGGTCTGCCGCTTACCCGCCGGTGGTTTCTTGGTGCTGGCGGTGGATTCGTCACCGGCACCGACGAACTCCGTCTTGGCGTCGTTGAGCTGCTGGCCGTCGAAGTGCAGCGTGGCGTAACTGGCGGTGGCCGGCTCACCCGCGTCGGTGAAGCCGGCCCGGGTGATCGAGACGCTGCGGTACTCGATGTCCGTCCCCTCGCGGGCCAGGCGCAGGCACTGGTTCACGGTGCCGCATCGGGTGCCGTCGTTGGTGACGCCGACGATCTGCTTGGCGATGTCCGCCGGATCGGTGCTACCGGCGAGCTGTGCCGCCAGCGCGCTGATCACCACGGCGTCGTACGCCTCGGCGGCGTAGAGGTAGTCGGTCAGCTTTGAGTCCACGGACCGTAGCCGGTTCTTGAAGTCTTCCGGCAGGGGCGTGAGCGGTGTGGTGCCTTTCATCCCGTCGACCAGGTTGGCGCGATCCTTCAACTCTTCCGGGTACGAGTTGAGCATGTTGCCGTCCGTGCCGTAGAGGCGCACCTGTTGGGTGGTCGCCTCTTCGGGCTGGTCATCCCCGCACGCGCTGGTGGCGAGCAGGACCGTGGCACAGACTGCCAGAATGGCTGTCCGCGAGCCGCGTGACATGTACATGGTCGTCCTTCCTCGGGCGAAGGTCCGCTGCGCAGACTAGCGTGCCGCGCCGGGCCGCGGGACCGTGGAGGGCGGTCTATCCGCAGGTCGCCTCCACCATGTGCGGAGAGTAACCAGCGGTGGTGCCTTGACCGGCACCCCTACCGTGCGGTGGGTGACCGACTCGCCACAGCAAATGTTCGACGACGCCGCCGCCATCCTCAGCTCGGCGCTCGACGGAGACTCCGACGCGGTGGCGGGGACCTTCGATGCAGTCGTCGACCGGGCCGGCCTCACCGGGGCGTACGACGTGGCGTGGTGTCTGGCCGCGACCATGATCGGTGATCCCGTACCGCCGGGAGCGTGTGCGCTCGACTTTCCCGGCATCGAGCAGGCCGGATACGACGCCCGGTGGGTGGCCCGCTTCGTCAGCGCGTACGCCAACGCAGACCTCGACACCGCCCGGGCGCTGTTCGGTGCGGCGGTCGCCGACGGCCTGCTGCCCGAGTGTCTGCTCACCCTCGCCGGTTCGACCGTGGCGACGCTGCGGCACCGGGCCGCCTGACCGTACCCACCGGTCGCGGCAGCCGTCGGGCCGATGCTCATGCCGGTTCGTGCAGCAGTGTCGCGGCATAGCGGGAGAGCAGCTCGTGCCAGCCGGCGGTCAGCGCCCGCCGGTATCCCTCCGCAGCCGTGCCATGCCGATCGAAATGCCGGTGGGCGACCTCGACCAGGGTGCCGGAGCCGTCCGGAGTGAACAGCACCTCGACCTCGCTGGCTCGCGCCGGATCGGGCACGGGCGCCCGATCCGCGCCGATCTGCCAGGTGAAGACCAGCCGGCGGGGCGGATCCCAGGTCAGCACTCGTCCCCAGTCGCTGCGGAAACCGTAGGGGCCGATCTCGTAGAGCATCCCGCCCGCCCGGGGCTCCATGCCCAACTCGGCCAGCAGGTTCGGGCCGGACCAGGTGTACTCGGTGACCCACCAGTCGGCGAGCCGCTCGGTGAACACCCGGTACGCCCACTCGGCCGACACCGGGACGAGCAGGGTGTTGTGGAGCGTGAACCGTTCGTGGTCCTGACGGATGTCGGTCGGCTCGGCCATCCCCTGTCCCATAGGCCCGGACCATACCGGCTGATGCCTGGGTGCGCAGCTTCCACCGATGCCTGTCCCGCCTGATGAACGCCGTTCAGGGGGGCGGTAGCCGATCAAGGAGTGTCGATGCCGCCCCGGCTTCGCAGACAACGCGAACAAGCAAAGCGCCGACCTGCGTTTCCGCTGATCGGCGCTGCAATAGCCCGGCGAAAGGCTATGTGGCCAGGGGCGGGGTCGAACCGCCGACCTTCCGATTTTCAGTCGGACGCTCGTACCAACTGAGCTACCTGGCCGTGGTGCTCGGGCTCATGATACCCGGCCCGCCGGATCACCGCCGAGAGGGTCCCATGCCCCGATAGGCAGAACGCCGCGCAAATCGCGCGGCGTCAGCACTTGCGGTCCTGACGGGACTTGAACCCGCGACCTCCGCCTTGACAGGGCGGCGAGCACTCCAACTGCTCCACAGGACCTTGCTGTTGTTGCACCCGGCCAGAGCCGGACCGTGCCCCCAACGGGATTCGAACCCGTGCTACCGCCTTGAAAGGGCGGCGTCCTGGGCCACTAGACGATGAGGGCGGCCCCGCCATCATTGCACACTCGCAACGTTGAAACGGACTTGCTCCCATCCGGCCCCGCCGGAGGCTCCGAAAGCATACGTGATGTCGCAGCGGTCGACCAAACCGGTATCGCTCCGGCTGGCTGGCCTGGAAGAACCCCAGCTCAGCAGCGCCTCAGGTGAGTCTGGCGATGCCGTGGTCACGCTTGAGTGCGGCGATCAACTTCGGGCAGGCCGCGAGGGTGGCCGCCCGGTTGCCACCCCCGTCGTGCAGCAGGACGACGCTGCCGGGCCGGGCGGCCCGCTGCACCCGCTTCTGGATCACGGAGGCGGTCGGCCTGGCCCAGTCCTGCGGGTCGACCGACCAGTGCAGCGACCGCATGCCGAGCTGCCTGGCGACTGTCACCACATGGGCAGTCCACCGGCCGCCGGGCTGTCGGTAGAACGGCACCTCCGCGTCGGGTACCGCCCGTCGAATCTCCTTGTCGGTCCGTACCAGATCTGCGCGGATCACAGCGACCGGCCGGCGGCCCAGATCGAGGTCGTGGTTCCAGCTGTGGTTGCAGAGCTGGTGCCCCTCCCGGACGATCCGCCGTAGTAGCCCCGGGTGCTTGCGGACCTGGATGCCCAGCACACAGAAGGTGGCGGTCACCTTGGCCGCCTTGAGGCGGTCGAGTAGCTGGGGGGTCCAGGCCGCATCCGGGCCGTCGTCGAAGGTGAGGGCCACCCGCCCGGTGCCGGTCGTGCGGACCAGACCGGCCGGAAGCTTGGCCGGCAGCGGGCGCAGTGCGGGCTCCGGCGGCACCGTGCGGGTCGGCGACGGTGTCGCCTCCGGCGGTAGGGCGGCCGACGGTGGTGGACTGGAGGGCGCGTTGGCCTCCGGCGGGCCGTCACTGCCTCCGCAACCGGCGGCGAGCAGGACGACCAGGCAGAGCAGGTACCCGAGCGGGGCACGAGGACGCATCGTTCGCTCCCGAGAGGGGTTCGGGGCACCCGGACTCCCCAGACGCTAGCTCACCCGCTTCGGGTGCACCGACTGCGGGTCAGGACGCGACCGCCGTGCGTGCCCGCCGGAGGTCAGGACGCGGCGGAGCGAGCTGCCGAGTGCTGGGCGGCGACGGCGAGCGAAACCGCCTCGGAAAGGTCGGCCGGGCGCGTCACCCCGGCGGGCAGTGTGTCCACCCGCCAACCCGGGCCGGCGGCGAGCACCAGCAGCGGTCGCCGCGGCGTGGCGAGCAGGGCGGAGAGCTGGGTCGGATCGCCCGTGGCCCGGCTGTGTGCCCAGAGCACCACGGCGGCCGGCCCGGTCCTCTCGACCGTGGCCAGCAGCGCCGCCACCGGCACCCGGGCGCCGAGCATCCGGGCGCCGACACCGGCCTCGGCGAGAGCAGCGTCCAGCGCCTCCAGCGGCAGGCTGTGCTGCTCCTCGTCCGCACAGGAGAGCAGGATGCGGGGTGGCCCGGTGGCGGTGCGGGCGCTGGCGACCTGGGTGAACGCCGCTGAGACACACCGGGACACCAGGTGCTCCACCTCGATCAGCGCCCCGGTTGCGGCGTGTCGGTCACCGATACCGGCGAGCACCGGGCGCAGCAGCCGGTCCCAACTGCCGACGACCCCATCGGCGGCGATGGCCCGGGATATCGCTTCGCTGATCGCCGCACCATCCAGCCGCATGGCGGCCCGGGCCAGGCCGCGGGCGGCCGGTCCGGCCCGGCCGACCGGGATGGTGTTGCCGCCACCGTCGCGGGCCCTCCGGCGGGGCCGGGAGCCGCGGTCGGTGGGCAGGGTGTCGGGCGGCTGCCGGGCCCAGCGGGCCGCGTCGGCTGGGCTGAGCCCTTCGGCGGTGAGCCGCCGCATGACCTCCAGCCGGGCCAGGTCCGTCGGACCGTAGCGTCGGTGGTGGCCCGGGACGTGCTGGCTGGGCCCGAGGCCGTACCGCTGATGCCAGGTGCGCAGCGTGGTCACCGCGACTCCCAGCCGCCGGGCGACGGCCCCTGCGCTCAGCGCCTCATCGACCACCCGGCCGCTCCGACGCGTCGCTGGCGGGCTGCCCTGCCGGTTCGGACGGGTGCAGCAGCCGGTCCAGCACGCCGCTCAGCCACGGCGCGTACGCGTCGGGTTCGCGGTCGAGCGCATTGGTCAGCTGCGCCGGGTCGACCCAGCGCACTTCGGCGACCTCCGTGGGTTCCGGGCTCAGCGGCTCACCGGTGCCGAACTCGCCGAGCAGGATGTGGTCGTACTCGACCTCGACCCGCCCGGTGGCCGGATCCTCGGCACGGTAGACGTACACCCCGATCTCGGTCAGCGACACCGGGCCGGCGCCCAACTCCTCCGACAGCCGCCGGTTGGCCGCCTCGGCCAGGGACTCGCCGGGCAACGGATGCCCGCAGCAGGAATTGGCCCAGCGCAGCGGAAAACGGGTCTTCACCGCGGCGCGACGCTGGAGCAGCACCCGGCGGTCGGGTGCGACGAGCAGCACGGAGAACGCCCGGTGCAGTTGGCCAGGGGGCTGGTGGGCGGCGGCCACCGTGGCCGTACCGATCGGCCGGCCCACGTTGTCGACCAGCTCGACCAGGTGGCCTTCCCGCGACTGCGGCATCAGCGCCGTCCTTCGTTCGTCACCGCAGGCTCCTGCTGCGTCGCACCACCCGCGTTCACCGATCCTCCCCGGTGATCCGGCCGGCGGCGAGCTTTCCGGAGATGAGCACCATCGGAACTCCGACACCCGGCTGGGTGCCCGATCCGACGAACACCACGTTGGACAGTGACCGGTGCAGGTTGGACGGGCGGAACGGTCCGGTCTGGAAGAGGGTGTGCGCGGCGGCGAACGGTGTGCCGGCCGCCATGCCCTGTTCGACCCACTCCGCTGGGGTGACCGCGCGCAGCACCTCGACGCCCGCGCCGAAGCCGACGTACCCGCGGGCTTCCAGGGTGGTGACGAGTTGGTCGGTGTAGCGGGCGGTGAGGTCGCCGCGCCAGTCGAACGGTGCCCGGTCGAGGTTGGGCACCGGGGCCAGCACGTAGTAGGTGTGCCGATCGGCGGGGGCCACCGCCGGATCCGTCCGGCTCGGGTTGGTTACCAGCAGTGACGGGTCGGACATCAGGTTGCCGCGTCGGATGACCTCGTCGAACGTGCCCTTCCAGGCCCGCCCGAAGTGGATGTTGTGGTGGGCGATGCGGCGGTATCCCTGGGTCGAGCCGACGTGCAGGACGACGCAGGAGGGCGAGTAGGTGAGCCGGCGGGGACGGGTCGGCGGGAGCAGGTCGCGGTAGGCCACCGGCAGATCGGGGTTGAGCACCACCACGTCGGCCGGGACGAACTCGCCGTCGGCGGTCACCACCCCGGTGGCGCGGCCGTTCGCGGTCTCCACCCGGGTCACCGTGGTGCCGTACTGGATCTTCACGCCGTGCTTCTCGGCGGCGCCGGCCAGCCCCCGGGAGACCGCGTGCATGCCGCCACGCGGGAAGAAGACCCCGGCGACCGAGTCGAGGTACGCGATGACCGCGTAGATGGCCAGCGCATCGTGTGGGGCGAGGCCTGCGTACATCGCCTGGAAGGAGAAGATGCGGCGGGTGCGTGGATCTCGGAAGAATTGGTCGATCTTGGTTTGGAGGCGCCGGAAAGCACCGGTGGCGACCAGCTTGAGCAGGTTGGCGGTGAGCAGATCGGTGGGCGCGTCGAGGTTGCGTTCGATGAAGTCGACCCGCTCCATCCGCCAGAGGTCGCGGGCGAAGTCGACGAACCGGAGGTAGCCGTCGGCCTCCCGGGGTCCGCACACCCGGGAGATTTCCGCCGCCATCGCCGCGGTGTCGGTGATCACGTCCAGGGTGGACCCGTCCGGGTAGTAGGCCCGGTAGGCCGGGTCGAGCGGTACCAGGTCGAGCCAGTCGGTCATCTCCTCACCGACCGCGGCGAGCGCCTCGGCGATGAGGTCGGGCATGGTGAGCACGGTCGGGCCCGTGTCGAACTCGTAACCCTCCACGCTGAGCCGGCCGGCCCGGCCACCGGGCACCGGCTCGCGTTCCAGCACGGTCACCTGCCGCCCGGTGCCGGCCAGATGCAACGCGCAGGCCAGCCCACCGAGTCCGGCCCCGACGACCACCACCCGATCTGTACGTCCGTCAACGGTCCGCACCGACGACCACCTCTCTGCGCAGGGAGCCCATCATGCCCTCCGGTGAGTGGCGGCGCTCGCGAGGCCGGCCAGCGCGCTGCGGGCGGTCTCGTCGATGCCGGCCGTGTCGAGCGCGGTCAGCGCGTCCTCGACCCGATCGTCGATCATCCGCTCGATCCGCCCGACCGCGCCGGTGTCGGCCATGACCTCGGCGACCTGGGTGAAATCCGGCACGGCGGCCAGGCGGTCGGCGCGATCGAGCACCCGTAGCTGCGCCGGGGTGGCCAGTTCCCGGGCCAGCATGAGCAGCGCGGTCGGTTTGCCGGTGCGCAGGTCGTCACCGGCCGGCTTGCCGGTGGTGGTCGGGTCGCCGTAGACGCCGAGCAGATCGTCGCAGAGCTGGAACGCCTCGCCCACGGCCAGCCCGTAGCGGGTGTAGGCGGTGACCAGCCGGCTGTCGTCGCCGACGCCGGCCAGGCTGGCGCCGAAGAGCAGTGGGCGCTGGACGGTGTAACTGGCGGTCTTGTAGCGGGCCACCCGAAGGGCCCGGTCGACCGACCAACTTTCCGGGTCGGTTTCGCTGAGGACGTCGAGGTACTGCCCGGCGACGGTCTCCACCCGCATCCGGTCGTAGCCTCGGCGGACGTCGAGCAGCCGGTCCGCCGGCAGGTCGGCGCGGGCCAGCAGCTGGTCGGCCCAGACCATGCAGAGGTCGCCGATGAGCACCGCGACCGCCTCGCCGAAGCGGCCGGAGTCGCCGTTGCGGCCGGCCGCGGCGTGCTGGGCGGCCATCGCCACATGGGCGGTGGGTCGGCCGCGCCGGGTGTCGGAGGCGTCCATCACGTCGTCTTGGACCAGCGCGAAGGTGTGCAGCAACTCCAGGGTGGCCAGTGCGGGAAGCACCGGGGTGACCGGCGCGTTGCCGCGGACGGCGCCATGCCATCCCCAGTAGGCAAACGTCGGACGGACCCGCTTGCCGCCTGCCAGGACGCAGTCGCGCGCTGTCGCGGCGAAAGCGCCCATCGCCGTGTCTATCTCGGTCAGTGCGGCGACCTCGGTGGCCAGGAAATCGGCGAGGGTCCGGTCGACGGCCGAGACGAGGCCCCGGGTGAAGGCGGCCAGCACGGCGCGGATCGGGTCGTCCCCGTCGACCGGCTGCTCAGGCGCCACCCGAAGGAGGTTACCCGTTGGTCGGTCGCTGGCCATGGTGTCGAGCGTACCCTAAGGTTGCAAGTTGCGTCGATTGGTGAGTCGATCTGGAGGAGGGTCGGTGGACCTGGATCTCGCCGCTGCCTACCTGAGGTGTCGTGAGCTGCACAGACGCCATGGCCGCACCTACTATCTCGCCACCCGACTGCTGCCCGCATGGAAACGGCGGCATGTGCACGCCTTATATGGATTCACCCGGTACGCCGATGAGATAGTCGACCAGACCGATGCGCTGCCACCGACCGAGCGTGCGGCGCGGCTCGACGACTGGGGCGGGCGGTTCGTCGCCGGGCTGCACGGCGAGCGGGTCCCCGACCCGCTGCTTCCGGCGGTGCTGCACACCATCGCCGTCTTCGACCTCGACCGGGAGGACTTCGCCTCGTTCCTCAAGAGCATGGCGATGGACCTGACGGTCACCTCATACCGCACCTACACCCACCTGCTGGACTACATGGAAGGCTCAGCCGCGGTCATCGGCACGATGATGCTGCCCGTCCTGGGCAGCTCCGACCCGCTGGTGGCCCGCGAGCCGGCCCGCCAGCTCGGCTTCGCGTTCCAACTCACCAACTTCATCCGGGACGTCGCCGAGGACCTCGACCGAGGCCGGACCTACCTGCCGGACGAGGACCTGGCCGCCTTCGGTGTGAGTCGCGACGACCTGGCGGCCTGCCGTGCCGCCAGCCGGGCCAGCGAGCCGGTGCGGGACCTGATCCGGTACGAGGTGACCCGAGCACAGGCGCACTACGCCGCCGCAGCAGCGGGCGTCGTCCTGCTCGACGGCACCTCGCAGGCCTGCATCCGCACCGCCTACCTGCTCTACGGCGGCATCCTCGACGAGGTGGCCGCCCAGCGTTACGACGTCTTCGCCCGGCGGGCCACGGTGCCGCAGCGTCGCCGCCTGGCAGTAGCCGCCCGTGCGCTGCTCACTCCGGCAGGCAGCCCGGTAGCCGTCCCCGGCCCCCCGCCGCCGCGGTGAGCGGGCGTACCGCCGTCGTGCTGTTCACCCGCGACCTGCGGGTGCACGACCACCCCGCGCTGGCGACCAGCTGCGCCGCCTTCGACCGCGTGGTGCCGCTGTACGTGCTGGATCCGGCGCTGGCCAGGCTGTCGCCCAACCGCACCCGCTTCCTGCACCAGAGCCTCGCCGCGCTCCGTGCGGCGCTGCGTGGGCTCGGCGGTGACCTGGTCGTGCGGCAGGGCGACCCGGTGGTGGAGACGATCCGGCTGGCCGGTGAGGTGGGCGCCGAGGCTGTCGCCCTCTCGGCCGACGTCTCCGGCTTCGCCGGGCGCCGGGCCCGGCGGTTGCGTACCGAATGCGAGCGGCAACGCCTGCACCTGCGGTTCTTTCCCGGGCTCACCGTGGTCGAGCCGGGGGCGCTGCAGCCCGGTGGCGGCGACCACTACCGGGTGTTCAGCCCGTACCACCGGGCGTGGAGCGGGCAGCGGTGGCGAGACGAACTGGTCCGGCCGGCGCGAGTGGTGCTGCCGGTCGGGGTGGCCGTCGGACGCCTGCCGGCGCTGCCGGCCGGCGACTCGCCGGACGTCGTCACCGGCGGTGAGGACGAGGCGCGGCGGCGGCTGACCTGGTGGCTGCCCAAGGTGGCGGACTACGCCGACCGGCACGACGACCTGGCGGGGGATGGGACCTCCCGGCTCAGCTCCTACCTGCGCTTCGGCTGCGTGTCACCGCTGACCGTGGTCAACCAGGTCGGTGACCGTGATTCGTCCTTCGTCCGTCAGGTCTGCTGGCGGGACTTCTACTACCAGGTGACCGCCGCCTTTCCCGACATTTCCCGTACGGCGTACCGGCGGGGCGCCGACGAGCAGTGGCGGTACGACGGTGACGCCCTCACAGCCTGGTCACAGGGGCGCACCGGGCTGCCCGTGGTGGACGCCGGGATGCGCCAGCTGCGGGCACAGGGGTGGCTGCACAACCGGGCCCGCCTGATCACCGCCGGCTACCTGACCAAGACGCTCGGCCTGGACTGGCGGGATGGGTTGGCGGTCTACTCCCGGTGGCTGCTCGACGGCGACGTGGCCAACAACCCGGGCAACTGGCAGTGGGTCGCCGGCACCGGCAACGACACCAAGCCGTACCGGGGGTTCAACCCGGCACGGCAAGCCGAACGGTACGACCCGGACGGGGCCTACGTGCGGCGGTGGGTGCCCGAGCTGGCATCGGTGGCGGGCAAGGCGGTGCACCAGCCGTGGCGGCTACCCGGCGCGGTACGCGGCGCTCTCGACTACCCGCCGCCGCTGGAGATGCCGGGGCCGCCGCCGGTCTGGCTGCGATGAATCTGCATCCGCGTGGCCGAGTGGCCGGCGGCCGGACGGTGCGCGATGCTGACGGCATGGTGGAGCCGGAAAGCGTGGACGTGGTGGTGCTCGGGCTCGGGGTCGGCGGCGAGGAGGTGGCCGAGCGGCTCGCCGAGGCCGGCCTGACCGTGGTCGGGATCGAGCGCAACCTGGTCGGCGGTGAGTGCCCGTACTGGGGGTGCATCCCCAGCAAGATGATGATCCGGGCGGCGAACACGATCGCCGAGGCGCGCCGGGTCGACGTTCTGGCCGGAACCGCCCGGGTCAGTCCGGACTGGACGCCGGTCGCGAAGCGGATACGCGAGGAGGCCACCGACGGGTGGGACGACCGGGTCGCGGTGCGGCGTTTCACCGACAAGGGCGGGCGGCTCGTCCGGGGCAGTGGCCGGCTCGACGGGCCGGGCCGGGTCCGCGTGGGCGAGCAGGTCTTCCAGGCCCGGCACGGCGTCGTGCTGGGCACTGGCACGAGCCCGTCGGTGCCGCCGGTAGACGGGCTCGCCGGCACCCCCTACTGGACCAACCGGCAGGCCATCGAGGTCGAGGAGCTGCCCGGGTCGCTGCTGGTGCTCGGCGGCGGGGCGATCGGGCTGGAGCTGGCGCAGGTCTTCGCCCGTTTCGGCGTACGGGTCACCGTGGTCGAGGCATCCGACCGGGTGCTGGCCGTCGAGGAGCCGGAGGCCTCCGAGGCCGCCGCCGCGGCGCTGCGAGCCGACGGGGTGGAGATCCGCACCGGGGTCAAGATTGCCCGGGTCGAGCACGGCACCGAAGGCTTCACCCTGTCGGACGCCGAGGGCGAGGCGTTCACCGCCGAGCGGCTGCTGGTGGTGACCGGCCGTCGCGCGCACCTCGACGAGCTGGGGCTGGACACGGCAGGTGTGGATGCCGGACAGCGGTACCTCGCGGTCGACGACCGGTTGCACGTGACCGACGGGATCTGGGCGGTCGGTGACGTGACCGGCGAGGGTGCGTTCACCCACATCGCCATGTACCAGGCGTCCATCGTCGTCGCCGACGTGCTCGACCACGTGCGGCGGGCCCAGGGCGGCGCGGATCCGAGCGGCACCGCCAGCGTGGTCGGCGGCGCGGTTGGCGTGGCCAGCTCGCTGGCGGTCACCGGGTCGAGCGGTTCGGCGGGTTCGGTGCCCCGCGCCGACTACCGGGCGCTGCCCCGGGTCACCTTCACCGATCCGGAGATCGGCGCGGTGGGCCTGACCGAGCAGCAGGCCAGAGTGCGCGGCATCAACGTGCAGGTCGGCTTCACCCGGCTCGCCTCGTCCACCCGGGGCTGGATCAACAAGACCGACGAGGTGGGGTTCATCAAACTCGTCGCCGACGCCGACCAGGGGGTGCTGATCGGCGCCACGTCTGCCGGCCCGGCCGGCGGTGAGGTGCTGTCCGGTCTGGTGGTGGCCGTGCACGCGGCGGTGCCGCTGGCCCAACTCCGCCACATGATCTACGCGTATCCCACGTTCCACCGGGCGATCTCCGAAGCGCTGCGGGCGCTGCACTGAGGTTCGGGCACCTGGTCGCCTACCCGAGGTGGTCGGACCGGAGCGGCAGGGGTTAGATGGCGTCCGCCTCCTGCGCCGGTACGGCCCGCCCGGTGAGGATCACGTCCATCGCCCGGCTCTCGCCGATCAGTCGGGGCAGCCGGACCGTGCCGCCGTCGATCAGCGGCACTCCCCAGCGTCGGCAGAACACCCCGAGCACCGCGTCTGACTCCGCGACCCGCACACGTCAGCGAGCCCGGCCGGCCATTCGTCACCGACGACCGGTTTGGGTCGACGTACGGCGGGAAGTCGGTGTCCGTGCGAGCGTTCTTGACGAAGATCGAGCAAGCCTCCGGCCTGGACGGGTTCGGTGACCGGTTGCAGCGTGCCGTGCAGGGCACCCTCAGTGGGCAGCGGGTCCGGGACCTGCTGCACGGTGTCTGGTTGGGCCACCCGCTGCACCCGGCGATGGTGCAGGTGCCGGTCGGTGCCTGGATGAGCGCGGCCGTGCTGGACCTGATGCCCGGTCAGCGGAGGGCCGCCACCACGCTCACCGCACTCGGCACGCTGAGCGCGGTGCCGGCGGCGGTCGCCGGGCTCAACGACTGGGCGGCGCTCGCCCGTGACCAGCGCCGGGTCGGCCTGGTGCACGCCGCGTCCAACACGGTCGGCTTGGCGTTGTACGGCGGCTCACTGGCCGCCCGGCTGTCCGGCCGGCACGGCGTCGGCCGTGCCTTGGGCTGGCTCGGGCTCAGCGCCGTCAGCGCCGGGGCGTACCTCGGCGGACACCTGGCATACAAGGAGGGCGCTCAGGTCAACGTGAGCGTCTCCGACCTGCACCTGATCAGCGACGGTTGGCACTCGCTGGCCGAGTTGGCCACGCTGCCACAACGGGAGCTGGTCACCCGCGAGGTGGACCAGGTCTCGCTGATCCTCTACCGGCACGGCGACGAGGTCACCGTGATGCTGGAGCGCTGCCCGCACCAGAGCGGCCCGCTGGGCGCGGGCGAGGTACGTGAGATCGACGGCCACGCGTGCGTGGTGTGCCCCTGGCACGGCAGCACTTTCCGGCTCAACGGCGGCGAGGTGGTGCACGGACCGTCTGCGAACGACCAGCAGATCCTGCCCACCCGGATCGTCGACGGCGTGCTGGAGACCCGGCTGCCCTGACTCGTGTCGGGAGACGTGTTCGCCCTTCCCGGCGGCCGTGCTGCTGCACCCCCGAACGTTCGTCAGTCCTTGCGGTGTCGGCCCGTCGGCAACCCGCGAGGCAGGTTGACCTGCGGGTGCTGGCCCGTCCCGGCGCGTGCCACCGTCGGCCGACGGCGCAGGCCGAGGACCGCGCCGATCTGTGCGCCGACGATGCTGGCCACGGCCAGTACGGCAGAGACGGCGAGCGGACGGTTCACCCGGTCGGGATCGCCGGCCCGGGCCGCACCCACTGTCACCACCGGTGGATGGTCGTCCGGCGTTCCTCCTCGTGGCGGTGCCGACTGTGGTCCGTCGGGCGTGGCCTGCTCGGGTGCGGGCGTGACCGTGCCCGGCTGTTCCGTCGTGCCGCCCGGTGTCGGACGGGTGTCGCCGGCCCGCTCCGGTGTGCCCGGTCCGGGTGCGGGCCGAACCTTCGGTGCGACCAGACGGCCGGTGGCGTGTCGCCGGGAGCCCTGGTCCTGTGCCTGGGCCGGCAGGCTGATCAGTTGTCCGGGGTGGATCTGATCCGGGTCGCGGAGCTTGTTGAGCGCGGCCAGCTTCCGGTAGTCGTCGAAGTCGTCGAGGTACCGGTCGGCGACCCCACCGAGGTAGTCGCCCTTGGCGACCTGGTACACCGGCGCGTCGGTCGGTGTCGGGGCCCGGTCCGCCCGCGCCGCAGCCACGGGTGCCGTAGCCGGTGCGAGCGCGACGTCCGCAGTGGCCGGAGACGCATACGTCGGGCCGGCGTATGCCGTGCTGGCGGCGGTGGCGGCCGGACTGGCGGCGAGGATCAGCGTGACCGCCCCGACCAGCGCGGCGGCGACCCGTTGCTGCCGGCCCATGCCGGGCAGCCGGGGAACCGGCCGGCGTACCGACTGGGCACCGAACTCCACCAGGACGGAGAGGGCGAAGGTGGCCCAGCCGAACCAGCCGACGATCGCCAGTGCCCGCAGGAAGAGCTGCCCGTCGTCGCGGCTGGTCAGCGTCGTGCCGATCTCCGCCAGCGTCGGTACGTGGTCGGGGAGCGGGTTGCCGGCGAAGGCCAGTAGCGCGATCGGTCCGCCGGCCAGCAGCCCGATCAGTACGACCAGCGCACCGAACCCGGTCAGCATCCGACCGGCCCGTCGTACGGCGGTACCACCCGATGCGGCCATGGCTACCTTCCTTTCCCTAGGAGACCCCGGTCAGCGCCCGTGCGGTCGCCTCGCCGGAAACGGTGACGGTGTTGGAGAAGCCGAAGAGGCCGAGCATGGCCCGGTCGTAGGTGACCGAGACCCGTACCCGGATGAGGGTTTCGCCGTCGACCACCGGGAAGTTGACCGTATGGCCGCTGGCCCCGGCGGCCGCGAGGTAGTCCCGGACGGCGCGGCGGGCCTGGCGCTGGTCGATCCGCTTGGGGCCGCCCTCGATCGCGGTCGCCCGGTCGATGGCCTGGCCGCCCGCGCGGGCCGCCTCGGCGGCCAGGTTCTCGGCGCGTTGCAGCGTCCGGAGCTGCCCAGCGCCGTCGAAAGCCATGCCGATGACGGCGAGTACGCCGACCATGGCGACGGCGAGGAAGATGCTCACCCGCCCGGCGTCGCCGCCCCCGGCCTTCATCCCCGACTCCGGTAGCGGTCCAGCGGCGAGGTGAACGACGCGGAGATCCGGTTTCCGTCCTTCATCGTCAGCGCGGGCAGTTTGATGTCGGCGTAGGAGACGACGCAGGCGATCTCGACGGTGACTGTGGCGTCCTGCCCGACCTGGCTGCTGAAGGCCCGGTTCAAGGTGGTGGACCGGCCGTCGACCGAGCCACGGAAGGTCACCGCCGGGGTGCCGGAGCAGGACACGCCCCGCCAGTCGAGCTGTTCGCGGGCCGCTTGACGGGCCTCTCGGCGGGCGGTGGGGGCGTCCCGGGAGATCGAGGCGGCCCGGGCCGCGTCGTGCGCGGCGGCCTCCAACGCCTCGGTGGCGACCGCGGTACGCCCGGCGACGCCGGCCAGCACCATCATCGCCACGAAGGCCGGCGCCAGCACCGCGACCTCGATCGAGACCGAGCCTCGGCTCATGGTGCGGTCCACCGTTCCACCGTTCCGTGTGCCGTCTGTCGGACGGAGAAGCTGACACCCGGCACGACCGAGAGGGACCGGCCGGTCACCGTACAGGTCACGTCGGTGGCCGTGGCGACGCAGCTCGGGCCCGGCTCGTCCCAGTCGACCAGCCAGTCACCGGCGGCCTGGAGGAACTCGGCGGCGCGGTCCTCGCCGGCACCCGTCGGGGCCTGGTGCAGCCGCTGGGCGTTGACTCCGCTCTGCGCAGCGTTCAGCGCGGTGGACCGGGCGACGAACACGACGGCGACCTGGATCGAGGCGAAGAGCATCACCAGGATCGTCGGTAGTGTCACCGCCAGCTCGACCGGATTGCCGCCCCGCTCCCCGCTACCGGCCAGCCGCAGGTGCCGGATGGCGGCGGCCATCCGGCACCAGCCGGTGGAGAGTGTGGGCAGCATCGGTCAGTCGGCCACGGGGTCCTGGTGGGTCGGGATGTTGTCCATCCAGTCGTTGGCCGCGCCGAGCGCGGCGGCGGTCACCGCCATCGCCACCGCCACCAGGCCGAAGATGATCACAGCGGTCGGTACGGGGCTGTCGCCGCGATCGCCGCGCAGCTCGGCAAACCGCACGCGCAGCGCAACGTGCACTCTGGTCAGTCGCGCCATCGGCGCGCCGTGCAGGTGGGTCAGGACGGACATCGGGGGTGCTCCTTCACTCGGGGTCGGCCTAGAGGCGGGCCAGGAACGGATAGATGGCGAAGCCGAGCAGGACGAAGACCAGCAGCGCCCCGGGGATGTCCAGCCGGCTGGTCACTCCCTCGGCGCGGGCCAGGTTGTCGGTGCGGATCTGGTCGCGCAGCGAGTCGGCCCGGCTGCGCAGCGTCTCGTGTACCTGCGCGCCCTCGCTTCCAG
The DNA here is from genome assembly GCF_048060415.1 of Micromonospora sp. LOL_024. Classification (NCBI taxonomy): domain Bacteria; kingdom Bacillati; phylum Actinomycetota; class Actinomycetes; order Micromonosporales; family Micromonosporaceae; genus Micromonospora; species Micromonospora sp. LOL_024. The sequence continues at coordinate 14,686 of NZ_JBHMIS010000013.1, read as the reverse complement.
AGGAGCGCATGATCGCGCCCACGTCACCCAGCTCCGGGATGCCGATCCGGTCGGCGAGATCGCGCAACTCGTCCCACGGGGAGTGCATCTGCATCTGGGCCATCCGCAGCGCCTCCGAGATCCGGTCAAAGACCCAGCCCTCGCAGACGGCCGCCGCCCGCTCCAGCGACTGCACCGGGCCGTGCGCCGCGGACAGCTGGAGCGCGACGAGGTCCAGGTAGGTGCAGACCGCCTGGCGGAACTCGTCCCGCGCGGAGTCGGCCCTGGTCAGCACCGCCCGGTGGGCAACCAGCGCGCAGAGCAGCGCCAGGCCGACGCTGCCGAGGACCGGCACGGCCAGCGGCATCGAGATGCCGACGGCGAGGAGCGTGACGCTGAGCAGGGCCGGTGCGGACAGCCCGATCAGGGCCGACAGCAGCAGGGAGAGCGCGTACTGCTCGGGCGTGCGGTCGAGTAGGGCCAGTTGCCGATGCGGTGGGCGTAGCCAGCGGGCCAGCTCGGTGAGCCACTCCAGGCCCCTGTTCGCTGGACCGGTCTGGGCGGCTCCGGGCGGCTGGTGCAGCCGGCGCAACGCCGGGCCGAGCGCCGGCGTCGCCGGTACCAGCTCGCGGACCACCAGGAACACGCCCAGCCCGACCGCGGCTCCGGCGACGACGGCGAGAGTCAGATGCAGGTTCACGCCACCACCTCACCGTGATCGGGTGCGGGCAGGAACCGGGCCGGCCGGGGCGGCTGGCTCATCGAGCGCACCCAGGCCAGCAGGCCCACGAAGGCGGCGCCGAGCACCGCCATCACCAGCTGACCGAACGGCGTGGCGTACGGCTGGACGTACTCGCGGTTGAGTAGCCCGTACGCGATCGTCGCCAGCGTCATCCCGGTGAGGAAGCGGACCGCGAACCTGGGTTGGGTGCGCTTGGCCTCGATCTCCCGCCGGGTGGCCACCTCGGCCGCGGCGGCCGAAGCGATGGAGCCCAGTACGTCGCCGAGCCGTTCACCCCGGTCGCTGAGGTGGAGGATGAGTGCCGCGACCACCTGGTCGCAGACCGGGTCGCCGATCTCGTCGGCAAAGGCCAGCAGGGCGGGGCGGGCCAACCAGCCGGCCTGGAGCCGGGCGGCGAGCAGGCGTACCTCCTCCTGGATCTCCTCCGGCGCGGTGACGACCGTGCCGATGATCGCCTGCTGAAGCCCCTGGCCGGTGGCGGAGACGTCCTTGAGTCGGCGGGTCCACTCGCCGACCGCCTCGATTCGGGCGATCGCCCGCTGCTCGGCCCGGCCCACCGAGAACAGCCACGGGGTGCCGGGCACCGCCACCGCCACCAGTAGCCCGACCACGGGCAGACCGGTCAGCAGGAACGCCAGCGCGCCGGCGACCACCGCGCCGAGTAGCAGCGCCTGGTGTGCCCGCCGCTCGCGCTCGGTGCTGCCGGAGCCGTGCCAGAGCCGCCCGATCCCGGGGCCGGCACCGGGTGCCGGGCCGGGCGGGCGGCGGGTGCCGAGCAGCGCGACGATCGCCAGTACCACACCGGCCGCGCAGGCCGCCCCGGAGACCACGGCGATCAGCTCGATGTTCGTACCCATCGCCTCCTCACCGCCGACCGAGGCGGGTCTGCCGGGGTCGACGCCAGGCACCCTGGCCGGCTTCGATCCACCGGCTCAGCAGCCGGGCGTCGTAGCCCACCCGCAACAGCTGGTCCCGGACCCGTTCGGGCAGGTGCCGGGGCACCGCCCGGCCGTCCGGCCCGGGGCCGAACACCTGCGTGGTGGTGATCCGGCTGCTCTCGCCGATGCCCAGCACCTCCTCGACGTGCGAGACGAAGCGGTGCTTGCGCCCACCGATGCCGGTCTCGTCGTCGACGGTGACGTAGACGATGAGGTCGAGTGCGTTGCCGGCCATCCGGCGGGCCTGGTCGACCGTCATCTCCCGGCCGTGCGCCAGCGCCAACTCGATGATCCGCTCGTTCACCCCGGCCGGCGTACGCGCGTGGATCGTGCACATCGATCCGCGGCTGGTGGTCATCGCCTGGAGCATCGGCACGATCTCCCGGGAGCGGACCTCACCGACGATGATCCGCAGTACGCCCATCCGCAGCGAGACCGGGATCAGGTCGGCGATGCTCACCTCGCCGGCCGGGCGGCCGTCCGGCCCACGTTCGCCGTGCCCCTCCCGGGACTCGAAGCTCATCACGGCCCGGTGCCGGTCGCTCCGGCGGGCCGGCAGCAGCTCGCGGCTCTCCTCCAGCAGCACGTACGGCTCGTCGGGCGGGATCTCGCTCATCAGTGCCCGGATCACGGTGGTCTTACCGGCACCGGCCAGTCCGGCGACCATGATGTTCAGCCCGGCCCGCATGGACGCCCGGAGGAAGTCGCGCAGCAGGGGGTCGACCATCTCGTCGAGGTCGCCTCGGGCGCCGGCCAGGTCGTCCAGGGTCACCTCAAGCGTGTTGTGCTTGCGGATCACCGCGTACGGGCGGTGGCTGACCAGGAACACCGCGGCCAGCCGGCTACCGTCGGGCAGTTGCAGGTCGAGGGTGGGTTTCGAGGTGGACAGGGAGCGTTCCGTCGCGCCGGCCCGGCGGGCCGCCGCCTGGAGAATCTCCACCAGCTCGTCGTCGCTGTCGGCGATCGGTTCGGCCCAGTCGACGCCGCCGCCGTGCCGGGTGATGCGTACCTGGTCGCAGCCGAGGATGTGCACCTCCTCGATGGTGCCGTCGACGAGCAGCGTCTGGAGCCGCCCGAGGCCGGCCAACTCGGCGGTGACCTGGTCGAGCAGCACGCGTTCCTCGCCGGCGGCCATCGGCGTGCCGGCCCGGCGTACCGAGTCGGCGTACTCCGCGACCATCTCCACCGCGAGCCGGGCCCGCTCGATGTCCTCCTCGTCGACGCTGAACTCCCGGCCACGCTGCCAGCGGGTCAGCCGCTCGCTGAGCTGCCGGCGAAGCTCGCGGACCACCTGGAAGTCCACCCGGGGCCGTGGCGGTGGTGCCGGTGCCGGTGGCGTCGCCACCTCGGGTACGGGTGCCGGCGCGGGATGGTGCCGGCCGTTGGTGGGCGGCAACGGTGGTGCCGTGGAGGTGGCTCCGTTCGGTTGCCGACGGGGGTCGGACGAGACTGCTTCAAATCGCATCCGACACCTCCGGCGCGACCGGCCACGCCAGCCGTGCCCGGCGGCGCTCCAGCAGCGTTCCGACCGGCACCTCCAGCCCACGGGCCGCGCGCAGCAACGGCCGTCCGGCCCGCACGGTGCCGCCGAGGCTGAGCACCCCGGCGGTACGCGAGTCATGCGGCAGCCGGCCGATCACCGGTGTCCGGAGCGCCTTGCTGATCTCGCTCTTGCCGTGGCCGTCGCCGACCAGCAGCAGTCGTAGCGTGCCCGGCGGCACCCGATGCTCGGCGAAGTCGCGTTCGATGCTCCGGAGCATGGCCCGGGTGCCGGAGAGGTCGGGCAGTTGTGCCCGGGTCACCACCAGCACCACCGAGGCGGCGCGCAGCAGCGGCCAGGGTGGGCCGAGGACCTGGAGACGGCCACAGTCGACGATCACGTCGTACGGCGGGTCGCCGCGTTCCAGGCCGGTGAAGAAGTCGGCGAACCGCTGCCAGAGTGGGGTGACGCTGCCAGCCTGGGCCGGGTCGATCACGCCGGGCAGCAGCAGCCGCTCGCGTCTGGGTGCGTCCAGGTCGACCAGCTGCGACCAGAAGGCGCTTTCCAGGTTGCCGTCGCGCAGCTCGCCGACGGCCAGTTCGCCGATGCCCCGCGGGCCGTCCAGCGCGCCGCCGAGGTAGCCGGCGAGGACCGAGCCGCCCGCCGGGTCGCACTCGGCGAGGATCAGGCGCCGGTGCCAGCTCATCGCGCAGGCCAGCGCGGTGGTGGTGACGCCGGGCGAGCCCTTGGCCGAAACCAGGGCGACGATCGCCATACTCAGGCCGCCCTGGTCAGCACGACCGCGATCCGGTCCTGGGCGGCCAGCGCCACCACGGCCGGTACGTCGCGGACGGCCAGCGCCAGGTAGACCACGACCTCGTCCCGGCCGTCGGTGGAGACGGCGTCGGTGACGGTCGCGGTGAACCGGGTGGCGCCGGAGGCGGGCCCGCTGTCGTCGTTGCTCGGGGTGCTGACCAGCAGCACCTCGTCGCCGGGACGCAGCTTCGGCGCCGGCACCTGAGCCGCGCGCAGCCCGAGGGCGAGCTGCTGCTGCCCGGGGCCGAGCAGCGGGTCGTTGGTGAGCTGGGCCATGGTCAGCAGTGTTCCGGGGGCGAGCGCGACGGCGGCCCGCATGCCGACCACGTCGGCCAGTCGGCCGGCCGGCACCGGGGCGAGCCCCTGACCACCGGCCACCTGTACCGACACCAGGTCGTCGGCGCGTACCACGCTGCCGACCTCGACCGCGTGGGCGACCGCCAGGTAGCTGCCGGTCGCCCGGACCGAGGTGACCGCGAACGCGGAACCGAGCCCACCCAGGGCGATCAGCAGGACGGCGAGGCCGAGCAGTCCGGGACGTACCCGGCGCTGCCGCACCACCCGGGGCGGGGCGACCGGTGCGTCCACCGAAGGGTTTGCGTCACGGGTCGCCACACTCATCGGTTCTCACCTTTCGTTCCCGACTGCGGGACTCGCCGGAGCGACTCACTCCTCGCGCTCATCGGGTCACCACCTGAAGTTCGTCGATCTGGATTTCGACGGTGCCGGTGGTGCGGGTGACCCCCGGGATGTCGCCGCTCTGGCCACCGGTGCCGGTCCAGGTGACGGACCAGTGCGTGGTCGCCTGCACCCGGTACGTCCCGGCCTGCGGGTAGCCGTTGGGGTAGCCGCAGTCCGGCGAGGGCCGGCCGGCGTGCCGCCCTCCGGGGTTGTACGGGGTGCCGGGCCCGGTGCAGGTGACCATGTCGCCGTTGCCCATGTCCCAGACCGCCCGGTCGACCTCGGCCCGGATCGTGACGGTCAGGCCTCGATCCGAGGCGGAGGCGCTCAGTGGGCCGAAGTAGTTCTCGCCCTGACTGGCCCACATCCAGACCGGCAGGCCGACCAGCCCGGGGCCGACGGATTTGCGGGGCGCGACCGCGGCGCGGGGCGCCAACAGGGTGATCGAGGCGAATGCCCGGCGGGCCAACTCCTCGGGGTCGGGCGGGGCGCCGAAGCCGGGCGGCGGCGCGTCCAGCAGCATGGTCCGGCTGTCGCCGAGGGCGCCGTCGACGCAACTGCGTACGTACCACTGTTGGCCCTCGGGCGCCTCCGGCTGGGGCTCGGCGAGCTTGTAGTAGCAGCCGTTGTCGTTGTTGAACCAGCCGAGTACGTCGTCGTAGCAGGGCAGAGTGCGGCCGTTCCACTGGCAGCCACCGCCGCCGCCCCCACCGTTGTCGCCGCCACCGTTGTCCCCGCCGCCGTTGTCGCCACCACCGGGGGTGCCCGGGTCGTCGTCCCACACGTTGCAGTTCGGCTGAGCCGGTGGGCATTCGGCGCCGGGGTCGGCGGCCGTCGCCGGCACCGCTCCGGTGGTCGCCAGCAGCACCGCCAGGGTGCCGCCGAGCAGTGCCCGCCGCGCGGTACGGGCACCCCGCCGGCCGTCCGGGCGGTGCCGCGTCGCGGCCCGGGTCAGCACGGCTGGTCCTGGTGGGCCGCGCCCGTGCTGATCAGCCAGCGGCCGTCGGGATAGCGGGTGGCGGTGGCGGTGGCGAGGTGGCGGGAGCCGCGGGTGCCAGGCACCACCTTCTCGTCGTCGAGATAGACCAGCCGGTAGCCGCTGGCGTCGACGCAGTCCTGAATCTCCACCGTGGGCGGCTCGGCGTCCAGGTCCACCGAGACCACGGTGGGGTCCTCGGATCGCAGGGTGCCAGTACTGACCGCGCCGTGCTCGCGGGCCTGACGAAGGTTCAGCCGGACCCGGGTCAGCAGTGGGTCGGCGAGGAACCGGGTCAGCTCGGGCTCCTGCGGGTCGCTGCGCCGGCTCGCCGAGCGGGACGCCGTGAGGTAACCGGCGTAGGCCGCCAGGGCCGCCTTCTCCGCCGCCTCGTCGGCGGCCCGATGGGCGCCGACGGGTCTGCTCCGTTCGGTCCCGACAGGGGTGGACGCCTCCTGCGTACCGCCGCAGGCGGTGGTCGTGCCGACCGTGGCCACCGCGACCAGACCGGCCGTCCAGCGGCTCAGCTGCCGTGCTCGCACCCTCGTGCCCTCCTCGGTGCCGACCCGGCGACCGCCGTCACCGGCGTTTCCGGGCGTGCGGCAGCACGACCGGAAGACGATCTCCGGTCCTCTCCAACACGCGGCCGCATTTACCTCGATGGATCATCTACAAATGCACTGCCCTGGTTGGTCGTGGGCCGTGGACGTGGGTTGCGTCACATCCAAGGGGCGAGCATAGGCTGACGACGGCAAATGCAACAGAGGCAATCCAACCGAATACTCTGAGTTATGAACGGTGGTGGCGCCGGATGGTTACCGGAGGGTTGCGGGGGTCGATCGGCAGGGGGTGGCGGCCGGTGGGGTGCCGGTGGCCTAGCGGCCAGGGTCGGCGCCGGTTGGGCATTGGAGCGGGCGGCCGTGATGAGGTGGGAAATGGCAATCGGTCCGATCCGTCCCCCCGGAAAAGGGTGCCAATCGGGCGTCAATTGCATTCTATGGGAATTGCGTCTACCTGTTCGGTCCATCCCGGCTGGTGCCGTCTGGACAGGACGGCGGCTTCCGGGCAACATTCGGTCCACCACCCGAAACGACCGGACAGACTACCGTCCGTGTTGGCGACAGGCGAGGGGCAGCCGGCGTGAGCCGACCCGACCTCCCGCATTCGGTGCGGGACCTCGCCGAGGCCGGCCACCCGTCACCGGAGATCGCCCCGCCGACCCGTCGACCGTGGCACCGTGCCGTGACCCTGCTGACGCTCACCCCGCTGCTGCGGTACGCCGTCGCCCGGCACGCCGTACCCCCGGGAACCGACCGCCGGACCGGCTGCGACGCCTGCGGCGCACCGATCGGCCCCGACCGGCCGTGGCCGGCGTTGGGCCCGACCGCACGCTGCGCCGGATGCGGCGCCCGGGTCGGCGCACCGCCGGCCTCCGTCGAACTGGTCGCCATGGCGGCCCTGGCCGCGCTGCTGCTGGCCCGTCCGCCCGGCGTCGAACTGGTCGTCGCCGCCTGGTGGTTGGTCTTCGCGGTGCCGCTGATCTTCGTCGATTTCGCCGTGCACCGGCTGCCCGACCGGCTCACCTGGCCCGCCGCCGCCGGCACCTGGCTGCTGCTCGGTGGCGCCGCGCTCGCCGGCGCCGGACCGGCACCGTGGCTGCGCGCCACGGCGGCCGGTGTCGGGCTGGCGCTCTTCTTCGCCGCGAGCACGCTGCTGCTCGGCGCGCGGGGCTTCGGCATCGGCGACGCCAAGCTCGCGCTGAGCGCCGGTACCCTGCTCGGCTGGTACGGCTGGAGCGTGTCCGTGCTCGGATTGGTGCTCGCGCTGACGCTGTCCGGAGTGGTCGCCCTGGGCCTGCTGCTCAGCGGTCGAGCCCGCTGGTCGAGCCACCTGCCGTTCGGGCCCTACCTGGTCCTCGGCGCCATCGGCGCGTTGCTGCTGGTGTGGTGAGCCGGTCGGCGGGGAAATGTCAGCCCGCAGGGACGTCTTAGTCTTCTGGAGGCGCTGTGCATCCCACCCCCGATCGGCCGGCCCGGCAGCCCGACGAGCGCTGGCGGATCCGGCGGACCCGGGACGACCTGGACCGGCTCGGCGAGACCGAGTCGATCTTCGCGTTGAGCAACGGCTGGCTGGGCTGGCGCGGCACCCTCGACGAGGGCGCGCCGTGCGAGATGCCCGGCAGCTACCTCAACGGGTTGCACGAACGGCGCGAGCTGACCTACGGGTTGCACCTCGCCTCCCTGGGCGGGGAGTGGCTGGCCCTGGTGCAGGGCTTCGGCGGCCTGCGCGACGATCGGGAGCTGCTGTCCTTCGACCCCCGGCTGCCCCGCCGGATCGACCGGCTGGCGTTCAGTCTGCGCTGGCACGGCCATCGGCTGCTGGTCATGCTGACCGCCGACGAGGTCCGCTACGAGCTACCGGACGCCGCACCCGGCGCCGCCATGGAGCTGTGGCACCACGGCGAGCGGGTGCGGGTGACCGCCGGTGGCCCGGTGGGACGGCCGATGCCCACCCTGCCCGCCTTAGGCGACGAGCCGCCCTCGCCGCCCGGCCGCCGCCCCACCCGTCGCTGAGGGGAAGGAGGGGCCCCTTGTTAACGCCTGGGGTAGAGCAGGGGCCCCCTTTTAACAAAGATCACGCCGCCTCGTCGGCGGTGCTGCGGCGCACCGGGTTCACACCGGTCGGTGAGGTGTCACTCGACGGCCGACCCGGGCCGCGGTACGCGCTCACGCTGGTCGCCGAGGACTGAGCCGCCGGACATCCGCTGCCGCACGGACTCCAGCTCCTCGAAGGCGTACGCCCAGTTGTGGCATTTGAAGCTGCGTAGTCCCTCGATCGGCGAGCGGCAGTCGGCGCAGCGCACTCCGGGGATCGCGTCGGGCAGGCCGGTGTTGACGTACCGGCGGTCGCCGAGGATCACCGTGGCGATCGTCATCGGGTCGTGTACGCCCTTCAGCGCCGAGGCGACGATGTCGTACCAGGTGATCCGGCGACCGCACTTCGGGCAGTCCGGCTGGTCGCCGCTGACCCACAGGGGTGCGCCGATGGTGCGCGACGGCATGCCCAGCAGCTTCTCGATCCGCCGTACGTCGGGCGCCGGTGTCGTCCAGCGGTGCCGGCCGGGTAGCGAGGCGGGTGAGTCGTAGACGGCTTGGAACAGGGTGGAGTCGACCTCGACGGTCTCGCGTTCGCTGGTCATCGGCGTCCTTCCCGGCTTCTCGGTGCCCCCACCGTGGTCACCGGCGGGTTGCGGGCACAACCGGATCAACGACATGGCAGGGCCGCCGGCCCCGGGTCAGGCGTAACTCCGGCGTGGCGCGCGTCCTGGCCGGGGCCGGCGGGGACGTCACGAGGGTGACGGGACAGCGGTCGGCGTGGCCTGCGGGGTCCCGGCGAGCGCCGGGCTGCGTACCCCAAAGATGATCAGGTAGCCGAGGATCCACAACTCGCCCACGGTGGCGGGGACCACCAGCAGGTCGACGACCACGCCGGCGCTCGGGGCGAGGTACCCGAGGAAGGCGCTGAGCACGTAGCCGGGGCCGCCGACGAGGAGGATCCAGCCGAGGGCGCGGGGCAGCCAGCCCGACCGGAGCACGCACCAGCCCATCGGTACGAGCCAGAGGCCGAAGAACAGCCCGCCCACCTGCCACAGATTCTCGCTGACGAGGTAGAGGAGCTGGACGGTGTCGGCCGGGTCGCCGTGCCGGCCGGTCGCCACCTCGACGGCGGTCCCGAGCATGGCGGCGCTGCCCAGGATCGCGACGGCGTTGACGATGCCGAAGGCGGCGATGCTGCCGGCGGCGATGCTGTCGATGGTGCGGAACAGACGGTAGAACCACACGGCGGTGAGCGTCTGGGCCAGCACCACGAGCAGTTCGAGGGCGACCCCGACGCGCGCGAGCGTCTCGTGGGCCACCAGGTTGGCGGTGGTCGCGCCGGCGTCACCGGCTACGAAGAGCATCGAACGGATGGTGAGGAAGCCCAGTGCGCCGGCGATGCCGAGCCCGAGGTAGAACAGCCCGGTCGTTCGGGCGGTGCGGATCAGGGGATGCATTTTCGCTCCTTCGGTCACGTCAGTCTTGGCCGACGCTCCACCCATCGATGGGCATAGTGTCGCCTTACGTCGTAAGGCCAACCATACGTTGTAAGGTCAAGGGGATGGTGAGTCGAATGGGCGCGAAGAAGCCGCGGGAGCCGCTCAGTCGTGATCGGGCGCTGGCCGCCGCGATCGGCCTGGTGGACGCGGAGGGGATGTCGGCGCTGACGATGCGCCGGCTCGCCGCCGAGCTTGGCGTCGAGGCGATGTCGCTCTACCACCACCTGCCCGGCAAGGAAGGCCTGCTCGACGGCCTCGTCGACGCCGTCGTCGCCGAGGTCGCGGCGGCCGGCGACCTGGCCGAGGCGGGCGTGGCCGGCGGAGACTGGCGTAGCCGTCTGCGGCTGCGTTTCCTCGCCGCTCGTGCGGTCATGCTGCGGCACCCGTGGGCACCCGCGCTGCTCAGCTCCCGCCAGACCATCCCCGCCGACGTGTACGGGTACTACGAGGGCATCCTCGCCGCCCTGATCGACGGCGGATTCTCGTACCGGATCGCGCACCAAGCCCTGCACGCGTTCGGCAGCCTGGCGCTCGGCTTCGCCCAGGAGGTCTTCCGGCCGGCGTCGGCGGGCGGGGAGGACGACGTCGAGGCGGCCGAGGCGCAGTTGGCCGCAGTGGCCGAGCGGCTGCCCCATCTGGCCTCGATGGTGGCTGCCGAGATGCACGACGCCGAGGACCCGACGCTGGGCTGGTGCGACGGCCAGGTCGAGTTCGAGTTCACCCTCGACCTGCTCTTCGACGGCCTCGAACGCGCACGGGAGTGACGATACTGCTTGCATATTGCAACCAAGATGCCTACGGTCTTGGCTACTGCTTGTGAGACGCAGACGGTTGAGCGGTCGAGAAGACGGAGGAGCGGCATGGGGCGGGTCCTGCTGAACATGAGCGTCTCCCTCGATGGCTTCGCGGCCGGGCCTGACATCAGCGCCGAACACCCGATGGGCCGAGGCGGTGAACGGCTGCACGAGTGGCTGTTCCCGGACGACGCCGACCGGGCGGTCGCTGCCGATGGCATCCGGCCGGCGTCGACGCCGAGCAGGCACGGGAACTGCATGTGAGCACGGGTGCCGCGGTGATCGGCAAGCGGATGTTCGACATCGGCGTAGATCTGTGGCAGGACACGCCCTACCCGGCGCCGACCTTTGTGGTCACCCACAACCCCCGCGAGCCGCTGGCCATGCACAGTGCCGCCTTCACCTTCGTCACCGGCGGCATCGGGGAGGCGCTCCGGCAGGCGCGTCGCGCGGCAGGTGACCGCAACGTCCTGGTGATGGGCGGCCCGACGATCGCGCAGCAGTACCTGCGGGCCGGGCTGGTGGACGAGATCCGGCTCCAACTCGTCCCGGTGCTGCTCGGGGCCGGCACCAGACTCTTCGCCCACCTCGGCACCGACCACGTCGAGCTCGAACGGACCCTGGTGCTTGAGCCGTCGCACGTCGTCCATCTACGGTTCGAGCTGTCGGCGGGCCGGCCTGTGCGGGAGATCCAGGGCTGAGATCGGCCGTTCGGACCGCCATGATTCGCCGTTCGGACCTCGACAGTCCCGCGTTGTTGTTGGCGACCGTGTGGCATTCAGATCGCTTTCCAGTATTTCGCCCTGCCGGCGGGGTGAAACCGGCCGATTCGCCGCCAGGGTGCACCGATCAGGGAATTCCTCGACCTAATACTCCCGAATCAGTCGAAGTGCCGGCGCATCGACACGACTAGGGTCGTACGTCGACGCGGTGACCGGTTTGATCGCTTGCTGCAACGCATCCCCCCTGCTAGAGTGGCGCTTCGGGAGCGCTCCCATGAAACATTGCCGTAATCGAATCCGTTCACATGAGAACGTGGTTCGAAATATCTAATCCCTATCAGTGGAAACGAATACGAATCCGGGGACGGCGTGGGTCATCACTCGCACACGAATGTCGAGCTGGCCGAGGAGATCTTCCGTGAGCACTACCGGCGGCTGGAGTCCGCCTCGGTCGCGTTGACCGGCAATGCTCCGGTGCTCAGCCAATTGCGGCGCAACGTCCACGCGATCGTCACCGACGTGACGGAACAGCTCGATCTGCCGGCGTCGTCCGCCCAGCCCGTCGGCGACATCGACGAGGTGGTCGACGACGCACTGCTGTCCACCGAGATCGGCGTGGACCGGGCGCTGCGCAACATCCATCCGATCGAGTCGCTCCGCGCCGCCGCGCTGCTCTTCGAGGTCGCGCTCCCGATCATCCTGCGCCGGCACGCCATCACCGATCCGGCGCGGGTTGCCGCCGTCAGCCTCTCCCTGCACGATGCCATCGCCCGGCGGGTGTCGCTCTCCTCGCTGGCCTACGTCAACTACCTCATCGAGAAGTTGCAGGCTTCGCGCCGCGAGGAGCGCCGCCGGATCGCCCGCGACCTGCACGACCGGCTGGGCCACTCGATCGGCCTCGCCCTGCAGAACCTCGACCTCTCCCGGCACTACGGCACGCAGGAACCGCAGCGGGCCGCCGTCAAGGTCGACGCGGCGATGGACGACATGCGCGAGGCGATGCGGACCGTGCAGGAGTTGACCGCGGAGCTGCGCCGCTCGTTCGGCGCGGACGGCATCGAGCCGGCCCTGCGCGGCTACCTTTCGTCCAGCGTGCCGGTCACCATCCGGACCGGGCTCACCGTCACCGGAGACGTCAAGGTCATTCCCCGCGAGGTGGGCGAGGAGCTTTACCTCATCCTGCGGGAGGCCGCCCGCAACGCGGTGCGGCACGGCGAGGCCACCGACCTGCGCGTCACGATCGTCGCCACTGAGGAGGCGATCAACGCCGAGGTGGTCGACGACGGCCGTGGGTTCGACCTGATCACCGCCCAGAACGCGGGTTTCGGACTGCGATCCATGGCGGAGCGCGCCGACCTGCTCAACGGCCGGCTCACCATCAACTCCGCACCCGGCAGCGGCACGATCGTCGCGGTCGAGGTGCCGTTGTACGGCACGGAAGGATGAAGCGCCCCGGCCCCATCCGGGTGGTGCTGGTCGACGACCACACCCTGTTCCGGGAGGGCCTCAAGGAGGTCCTCGGCACCGCCTCGGACATCGAGATCGTCGGTGCGGGCGGCAGCGGCCCGGAGGCGGTCGAACTGGCCGCCGAGTACGAGCCGGACGTGCTGCTGCTCGACGTGGAGATGCCCGGAGCGGGGGTGACGGCGACGATTCGGCAGGTCCTCGGGCAGCGGTCGGACATCCAGATCATCGTGCTCACCATGCACGACGACGCCGAGCTGGTGCGCGAGGTGCTCGAGGCGGGGGCCAGCGCGTACCTGCTGAAGACGATCCTGCGGGACGAACTGCTGGCGGCGGTCCGGTCGGTCCGCTCGTCGGCGAACATCCTGCTGGCGGTCTCGCGGAGCACCGTCGAGCAGCTCGATCGGCGGCCACTCGGCTCGGGTGGACCGGTCGAGGCGCTGACACAGCGGGAACAGGAAGTCATGATCCTCGCGTCGGACGCGTTGAGCAACCAGCAAATCGCGTCCCGCCTGCACATTACCGAGGCCACCGTGAAACGGCATCTCACCAACGCGTACGCGAAACTCAACGCCGTCTCCCGGGTGGACGCCATCCGCAAGGCCGTGGCCCGCCGGATCATCCCCGACGGTCGCCGGCTCTCCCGCTGACTCAGATCGCGAGGCACTGGGCGATCGCGGTCAGGTGCACGGCGTACTGGGTCAGCATGAAAGCTCGGTAGGGCCGGCGTCGGCGGCTGCGGTTCCCGTCGCTGATCCGGGTCAGCACGCAGCAGCTCAGCAGGACCGCGCCGGTGAGTAGCAGTCCGGCCAGTGGCAGCAGGGTCGGTTCGGCCGCGCTGACCACGGCCAATCCGCCCGCGACGATCAGCGCGCCCAGAGCCAGCAGGATTCGCGCGGTGCGCTCGGGCAGCACGATCGGCAGGGTGTGCCGGCCGGCCAGCCGGTCGCCCGCCACGTCCGGCAGATCCTTGGTCATCCCGACCAGGCCCATCCAGAACGACAGCGCCACGGCCACCGCCAGCATCCGCGGATCCGGCACGCCACCCCCCGCCGCGTGCCAGCCGGCCAGATAGGTGACCAAACCGCCGGCCACCACCACGCCGACGAACCCCGACAGGCTGGCCTTCTGCGGGCGGGGGGCCGCCGAGTACAGCCAACCGAGTGCCAGCATGACGACCACCAGCATCGCGAAGCCGGCGGAGACCAGCGCGCCGAGGGCCACCGCCGCCACGCTCAGGGCCGTCGCGATCGTACGGGCGGCGGAGGCCGGCAATGCGCCCGTGGCGACCGGCCGGCCGGAGCCGTTGCGCCGGTCCTCGGTGCGGTCGCAGAGGCCGTTGAGTAGGTAGACCTGCCAGGTGGCGCAGAGCCAGGCCAGCGCACCGAGGGTCAGGTCCCGCACCGCGGTGGCCTGTGACGGCGGGGCGGCCAGCAGCCCGCCGGTCAGGAAGCGGAGCTGGAAGACGACCTGCACCACCGGCCGGCTTTCCGAGAACGAGAGACCGACGATGCGCGAGAAGGATCCGATCGGTACGGGTTGCGTAATTGATGGACTCGACATCTCCGACCCCCAGATGGTGGCGCGAATTCGTTGAGTCTATTCTGGGTGTCGCAGGTGGCATTTGGCTCCGACAATAACGGGAGATCTGCCTGCTACTTTCGTCGTACACCTTCTTCCACCTTCCGTTCAGTAGTGCTCGACCTCTGGGTCTACCACTACTTTCGAGCGCGCCGAGTGTTTAGGGTGGTCCCGGGACGCAATTTTCTATTCGAGGGGGAGTGTGGCGGGGGAGATGACGGCTCTTCGAACTTAAGCGGGGTGCGTTGATCGGCCCGCCCCGAAGACCAGGGCTCGCAGCCCTTCGGTGATCATCTGAGTGTCTAGATCGGATGGTCACAAGTAAAGAGCTGCGAGCATGGTCAACGATACGACCCGGCTGCTGGGCCTGAACGGCCTGGTAGCCGATCGGGTCGAGCTGCACCCGGACGGTTCCCC